>DIXD01000010.1:4717-9831 GCA_002435985.1 Spirochaetaceae bacterium UBA6089 | reverse complement strand
CTTGCGAGCCCGGTGTCGCACATCTGGTTTTACCGCTCGGTGCCTAGCCGCATGGGCCTTCTGCTCAACCTGCCGATGGCGACACTCAAGTCGGTACTCTATTACGAAAAATACATAGTCATTGATCCGGGAGAGACCGAACTCAAGAAGATGCAGCTTCTCACCGACGAGGAGTACCGCGAGGCCATGGACCGCTACGGTGGTGCATTCACCGCTGGCATGGGCGCCGAGGCCATCCGTTCTCTCCTCGAGCAGATCGACCTCGATAAGCTGTCCCAGGAGCTCAGACAGAAGATGATCGATCGCGGCGCCAAGTCCGACAAGCGCCTTTTAAAGCGCATCGAGCTCGTCGAGTCGTTCCGATCGTCCGGCAACCGCCCTGAATGGATGATTCTGACGGTTATTCCTGTCATTCCGCCTGAGCTCAGACCCATGGTCCAGCTCGATGGCGGGCGCTTTGCCACGAGCGATCTCAACGATCTCTACCGCCGCGTCATCAACCGCAACAACCGTCTTAAAAAACTGCTGCAGCTCAATGCGCCCGACATCATCATCTTCAACGAGAAACGCATGCTGCAGGAGGCCGTCGATGCGCTCTTCGACAATACGCGTCGCCGCCGCGCGGTGAAGGGTGCAGGGAACCGGCCACTGAAGTCCTTGGCCGACATGCTGAAAGGCAAGCAGGGGCGCTTCCGCCAGAATCTTCTCGGCAAGCGTGTCGACTATTCCGGCCGTTCCGTCATCGTCGTCGGACCGGAGCTCAAGATGTGGCAGTGCGGCCTGCCCACCAAGATGGCCCTCGAGCTCTTCAAGCCTTTCATTATGAAGAAGCTTGTGGAGAAGGATGTCGTCTACAACATCAAGAAAGCCAAGATGCTCGTCGAATCGGAGACACCGGAAGTCTTTGCGGTGCTTGACGAAGTGGTCAAAGAACATCCCGTGCTCCTCAACCGCGCGCCGACCCTGCACCGCCTCGGCATTCAGGCCTTTGAGCCGATTCTCGTCGAGGGCAAGGCGATCAAGCTGCACCCCCTCGTCTGTAAGGCATACAATGCGGACTTCGACGGCGACCAGATGGCCGTCCACGTGCCCCTAACCCACGCAGCCCAGGCCGAATGCTGGACTCTCATGCTCTCGAGCCGCAACCTCCTCGACCCTGCGAGCGGAAAGACCATCGTCTACCCATCGCAGGACATGGTCCTCGGCATCAACTTTCTGAGTCGCCATAGACCTGGCGTCTTAGGCGAGGGCAAGCGCTATTCGAGCGCCGAGGAGCTTTTACTCGCCTGCGAATACGGTTCCTGCGATTATCAGGCGCTGGTATATGTGCCTGTTCCCAAAGAGCCTGTGTGGGATGGGCACAATAAGCCTGCCGTGCTGAGCGGCAACAGCCTCATCAAGACGACCGCAGGCCGCATCCTCCTCAACGAAGCGCTGCCCAAGGAGATTCCCTACATCAATTATGCATTGACTGATAAGGATATACGTTCGCTTATCGAGTACGTATACCGAATGCATAGCCCCTTCATCACGGTCAATATGCTCGACACCATCAAGGAGATGGGCTTTAAGTATGCAACCTTCTTCGGTGCGACCATCGGCATGGACGACATCGTCATTCCCAAAGAGAAGGGCGAGATGATCGAAAAGGCCAACAAGGAAGTCGAAGCCATCCAACAGCAGTACCTCGCCGGCCACATTACGCAGGAAGAGCGCTATAATCGCGTCGTCGAAGTATGGTCCAAGACAAACGAGGAACTCACCGCGGTCATGATGAAGGTGCTCGAGAAAGACCGCGACGGCTTCAACAACATCTATATGATGGCCCACTCCGGTGCGCGAGGAAGTAAGAATCAGATCCGTCAGCTCGCCGGCATGCGCGGGCTTATGGCCAAACCATCAGGCGACATCATCGAGCTGCCGATTCGCTCGAACTTCCGCGAGGGCTTGTCGGTCATCGAATTCTTCATCTCCACCAACGGCGCTCGCAAGGGCTTGGCCGATACGGCGCTCAAGACTGCGGACGCAGGTTACCTCACGCGACGCCTTGTGGATATCGCCCAGGACGTCGTGGTCAATGAGGACGACTGCGGCACGATCAATGGCGCGATTCACACCGCGATCAAGGACGGCGACGAGATCATCGAATCGCTGCGCGAACGCATCATCGGCCGCTTCACCCTCGATCCGATCCGCCACCCGATTACAGGCCAGATCATCGTCGGTTCCAATGAGGAGATCACCGAGGAAGTCGCCGACCAGATCGAGGCTGCCGGCATAGAAGAAGTATCGGTTAGGACAGTACTCACCTGCGAAGCTGAGCACGGTGTCTGCCGGAAGTGCTATGGCCGCAACCTTGCGACCGGCAAGACCGTGGATATTGGCGAGGCGGTGGGTATCATTGCGGCCCAATCCATTGGTCAGCCCGGCACACAGCTCACGATGCGCACCTTCCATATCGGCGGCGCCGCGACGAAGGCGGCGGAAGAAAACCGTATTTCGCTTCACTACCCGGTTTACATCGCCGATATCGAAGGTACTTACGTCAAAACCGAACTAGGGCACCTCTTGTTCACCCGCCGCGGTTACATCTACGTCAACAGGGTCTTTGGCGTCTTCGATCTGGCACAGGGCGATGTCCTGCTCGTCGAAGATGGCCAGCGCGTTCTGAAAGAGGACCCCGTCATCAAAAAGGCGGACGGTACCGAAATCAAGTCGCCTAGTATCTCCTATGCCAAGGTGCTCGAGGATAAGCTCGTTCTGATCGCCCAGGAGCAAAAGGTGGAGATCCGCAACGGTTCCGAGATGGTGGTCACGCGGGGCGAGCTTCTTCTTGCCAACGAAACCATCGCTACCTTCGACCCCTTTAATGACCCGATCATCTCCGAACACGATGGTATTGCCCGATATGAGGACATCGTTCCCGGCTCCACTCTCAAGGAAGAGATCAACGCCGAAACCGGCAACGTCGAGAAGATCATCACCGATGTCGGCAACGAGCGCGATACCAAAGAGCCGCGCATCATCATCACTGACGAGGCCGGCAACGATATCGAGACCTACTATTTGCCTGAGGGCGCCTACGTCAATGTCGAAGACGGCGAGACGGTAAAGGCCGGCAAGATCTTGGCGAAGATTCTTAAAGAGAGCGCCAAGGCGATGGACATCACCGGCGGTTTGCCGCGCGTAGGTGAACTCTTCGAGGCGCGAAAACCAAAAACCCCCGCAGTCCTCGCGATGGTGTCTGGAACGGTCTCCTTTGGAGGCTCGCTCAAGGGCAAGCGCGTGGTCAACATCCGCGACGCTTTTGGCAAGACCTACAAGCACCTTGTGGCGAAGAACCGCCGCCTTCTCGTTCGCAACGGAGACAAAGTGGTCGCCGGCGAGATGCTCTGCGACGGCAATAAAAACCCGCACGACATCCTCGCAATTCTTGGTGAACAGGCTTGCCAGCACTACCTTATGGAAGAAGTGCAGCAGGTTTACCGTGCTCAGGGCGTCACTATCAATGATAAGCACATCGGCGTCATCATTCGCCAGATGATGAAGAAGGTCGAAATCGTCAATCCGGGCGACACGGTCTTCATCTACGGTCAGCAGGTCGATAAGCACAAATTCCACGAGGAAAACCGGCGAGTCATGGAGGAGGGCGGTCAGGCGGCTGTCGCGCGACCGATTCTTCTCGGTATTACCCGGGCTTCACTGAAGATCGATTCCTTCTTTGCGGCGGCCTCCTTCCAGGAGACCACGAGGGTGCTTACGGACGCGGCGATCAAGGGCGAAATCGATCAGCTGCGCGGCCTCAAGGAAAATGTCATCATCGGCCACCTTATTCCAGCCGGCACCGGTATGAAGCAGTATCGTCAGATGAAGCTCTTCGATGCGGAAAACGAAGATCTCAACACCCTCGTGGACGAAGTGATCGAAAAGCGCAAGCAAGAGCGCGAACTGGCGCCGCCGGCGATTCTGCAGGAACGCAGTGCCACTGAGGAAACTTTCGACGAACCGTCAGTGTTCGACAACGATGAGGGGTTCAGTGAAGAGAGTGACGGGCGGGAAGAATAAAAAATAGCGACAGGTCGGGGCTGTCTGCAGTGGCTGAGTGCGCTTCGAAAGAGGTCTTTGTGGCGCGCCCAGTCATTCAGCACTTGACATGTCGTGTGCGAGAAAGGTATTCTACACCGCTGCGAAAATAGCCACCGCATTTTCCGCGGCATGGGATATTATTTTATAGATGAAGCCTGCGCATGATGCTGACATGTGTGGGCGCAAAGGGAGTCTGGAACTCATATGCCGACTATTAACCAGCTTATCCGAAATGGAAGAAAGCAGAATCAGTGGAAGACGAAGTCGCCCGCGCTCATGGGTTGTCCGCAGCGCCGTGGCGTCTGCACGCGCGTCATGACCGTAACGCCGAAGAAACCGAACTCGGCTCTCCGCAAAGTCGCCCGTGTGCGCCTCACCAATGGTATCGAAGTGACTGCATACATTCCCGGAATCGGGCACAATCTTCAAGAGCACTCTGCGGTGCTCGTTCGCGGTGGCCGTGTAAAAGACCTTCCTGGTGTACGCTATCACATCATTCGCGGCACGAAGGATGCGCTTGGCGTCGAAGACCGCAAACAGGGCCGTTCGAAGTATGGCGCCAAAAAGCCCAAAGCTTGAGTGAGGTGATACATGGGAAGGAAAAAGAAAGCGATCGACAGGGGGCATGCGCCCGATGTCAAGTACAATTCGACCACGATTTCCCGTTTTATTTGTCGCATGATGTGGCAGGGCAAAAAATCGATCTGCACCGGCATCATGTACGATGCGCTCGAGCTTCTTCAGCAGAAGTCGGGCCAGCCGGCTCTCGATGTCTTCAATAAGGCGCTCGAGAACGTAAAACCCTCCATCGAAGTAAAGTCGCGCCGCGTCGGTGGTGCTACCTATCAGGTGCCCATCGAAATTCGCGAGTCGCGCCGCGAAGCGCTCGCCATGCGCTGGATTATCGGCGCCGCGCGTACCCGTACCGGCAAGCCGATGTCCGAATGCCTTGCCGATGAGTTCTTCGATGCCTTCAACAACACCGGCACCGCCATCAAGAAGAAAGACGACATGCACAAAATGGCTGA
>DIXD01000010.1:1481-4603 GCA_002435985.1 Spirochaetaceae bacterium UBA6089 | reverse complement strand
CATTTCAAAGGCTGCCCACAAAGGTGGCCTTTTTTATTTGCGAAGTGCGAAGTATACTGATACTGCGATGAATTCGAAGCACGCCCCACATCCAAAGCCCCTGTTCCCTGTTCGGAACATCGGCATCCTCGCCCACATCGATGCCGGCAAGACATCGATCACCGAGCGTGTGCTCCACGTTGCGGGCGTGCGCGAAAAGGCCGGGAATATCGACGAGGGAACCACCACCACCGACTACCTCACCGTAGAGCGCCGGCACGGCATCACCATAAAGACTGCGGCCGTACGCTTTGTACACAAGGGTGTTCAATTTCACCTGTTGGACACCCCCGGCCACGTGGATTTCAGCGCCGAGGTCAACCGCGTCTTACGTGTGCTCGACGGCGCGGTTATCGTGCTCTGCGCCGTGTCGGGTGTACAGGTTCGCACGGGATTCATCGCAAGCGGATGTCGGGCCCACCACATTCCGCGCATCTATTTCATCAATAAAATGGACCGACGAGGCGCGGATTTCTTCGGAGCGCTCCAGGAAATAGCCGGAGAACTCGGCGAGCACGTCGTGCCGCTGCAGATACCGACATTCGAAGAGTATCGTTGGACAGGGATCGTCGATCTCGTGGAGATGCGGTGGTACCCCGTGTCGACAGGGTGTGACGAGGAGAAGAAGGATGTCGCCGAGGCAGGTCTTCCGGCCTTCATTCCTGTGGAGGATGCATCGCTGACTGAGGAATCGCGGCGCCTCGTCGTCGAGTACCGCGACAGACTCCTCGATCTGGCCAGCATGTACGACGACAATCTGATGGAAAAGATTGTAGAGGGGGAGGCTGTCTCTCCCGATGAGATACGCGCCGCCCTCCGCGGACCGGTGTACAGGCAGGAAATAACGCCGGCGCTCTGCGGTTCGTCGTTTTGCGATATGTCGAGCGAGCTTTTGCTGGATGCGATAATCGACTATTTGCCGGACCCGTCCGCACGCGGTTGCCCCCTTGCCGTGGACCTAAAACATGCAAGGGAGCTGAGGCTGGAGGCCAAGCCCGATGCCAGGTTTTCGGCATACATCTTTAAGACGACCTTCGGTGCCGATATGGAGGCCTTGGCGTGGCTCCGCGTATGGTCGGGGACAATTCGGGAGGGCATGAAGGTCATGGTCATGCCTTCACAGAAGCTTGTCCAGATTCAGAACCTGTACGGCATACACGGCGCGGAGATCGAGCCGGTCCAGGATGCCGCAGCGGGCGACATTGTCGCTGCCCGTCTTTCTTACATGGAAGTAGGAGATACGGTCTGCGAACCCGGGCTTCAGATCGTCTATGAGTCGTTTAAGAATCCTGACCCTCTTGTCTCCATGGCGATCGAACCGGGTTCCCAACAAGAGCTTCCAAAACTGCGCGAAGTTTTAAAACGATTCGCTCTAGAAGATGCTTCGCTCTTGGTCAATGAAGAAAAAGAGACAGGCAGAATCACCATTTCGGGGCAGGGAGAGCTGCACCTCGGTATTGTGCTGGAGCGTCTTCAAAAGGAGCATGGGGTCCATGTCCGTGCGGGAAATCCAGAGGTGCCCAAGGTGGAGCGGCTGAAGAGACCGGCTCACCTTGAGAATGAGTTTGTCGGGGACTTTGGTGGCGAAAAGTTGTCGGCGTCCCTTGGGGTTTCGCTCGAGAATCTCAAAGACAAAAAAGAGAATACCCTTCTTCTTGCGGGCGGCATTCGGATGTCTCCGGCGTATGAGGCATCCATTCGTCGGGCGATGGAGACGGTGCTGGCCGTCGGACCGACGGGAGGCTGGCCCATCATTGGGGCGAGAGTGGTCGTCGATCATTTTGTGCCGCCGGCGGGCAACGACAGGCGTGCCGAGACCGCGGTGGAGGCTGCCGCTTCTTCGGTGCTGCGCAGGGCACTGAGTCTTGCGGGGACCTTTATCCTTATGCCTATCGTCCAGATCTCGGTTGAAGTGCCCGACGCATGGTTTGGCGCGGCGCTCGCTTCGCTTCAGGCGCGTGGTGCGCAGATCGAGTCCGTAGAAGATGCAGGCGGAATAAAAACCATTGTCGCCTACATTGCGATGGAAAAGCTTTTCGGGTACGCGACCTCGCTGAGATCGCTCACCGAGGGACACGGCATCTATCAGGCAAGGTTTGACCACTACGGTGCTGAAGGCGAATAGACGCAGCGATGCATATCCTGGCTCGTCGCTTCCCCTGCCTGACAGATGTTTTTTTTTCTGATATACTCTCCATTGTTTGTGAAAAGCAAAAAATTACTTTTGCCGTATCGGGCTATTGCGCAATCTTTATTCTTTGCTTATAATCCGAAAGCCCAAACGAGTAAATTATGGCGTAGCATCCGACGGTATTGTGCCGCCGGACGGTGTCTTTGCAGTTTTCATGTTGTGAAATGCTGTGGAGTGCCGTTGACGAAGCCAAGGAGGAGATCTATATGGCCAAAGAAAAATTCGAGCGTACCAAACCTCATATGAACGTTGGTACCATCGGACACATCGACCATGGCAAGACGACGCTGAGTGCGGCCATCACCATGTACTGCGGGCGCAAGTTCGGCGACAAGGTGCTCAAGTACGAAGACATCGACAATGCGCCGGAAGAGAAGGCGCGCGGTATCACCATCAACACGAGGCACCTCGAGTATCAGTCCGTGAAGCGCCACTATGCGCACATCGACTGCCCGGGCCACGCCGACTACATCAAGAACATGATCACCGGCGCTGCGCAGATGGACGGTGCCGTCCTCGTCGTGTCGGCTCCTGACTCTGTCATGCCGCAGACCAGAGAGCACGTGCTCCTGGCCCGTCAGGTCGGCGTTCCTGCGATCCTTGTGTTCCTGAACAAGGTCGATCTCGTCGATGATCCCGAACTTCTCGATATCGTCGAAGAGGAAGTGCGCGATCTTTTGAACTTCTACGGGTTCCCCGGTGACAAGACGCCCATTATCCGCGGTTCTGCGTTCAAGGCAATGACGGAGCCCGACAATCCCGAGGCCACGGCGTGCATCCAGGAACTCCTCGATGCAATGGACAGCTTCTTCCCCGATCCCGTGCGTCTTATTGACAAGCCGTTCCTTATGCCGATCGAGGATGTGTTCTCCATTTCCGGCCGCGGCACCGT
>DIXD01000010.1:0-1430 GCA_002435985.1 Spirochaetaceae bacterium UBA6089 | reverse complement strand
CGCGGGCAGGTCCTCGCAAAACCGGGTACCATCACCCCGCACACCAGGTTCAAAGGCCAGATCTACTGCCTCTCCAAAGAGGAAGGCGGTCGCCATAGCCCCTTCTTTACCGGCTATCGTCCTCAGTTTTACTTTAGGACGACCGATATCACCGGTACAGTCAAGCTTCCTGAAGGCAAAGACATGGTGATGCCCGGCGACAACACCGAGATCGAAGTCGAACTTATCTACCCGATCGCTATGGAAAAGGGGCTTAAGTTCGCTATCCGTGAGGGTGGCCACACCGTCGCCTCCGGACAGGTGACCGAGATTATCGCATAAGATTGTCCGGCACTTGCTACTGGACAAACATGTAGGCAAATGCTATTATGGCGTGCCCCTTGTAGGCAGGGGCACGTCTTTGTATGAATGGGCGACTGTGTCGCCGTCGGCGGGTTCCCCAATCCGTCGGCACCTAGGGTCGTTGGCGCGCCTGCCTGGGTACGGCCAGCGATATAGGTGCAAGAGATCTTTGGAGGAATGATGAAAGACAGAATCCGAGTCAGGCTTAGGGGCTTTGATGTGCGTCTTGTCGATGATAGCGCCAAGAGTATTATCAAGACCGTGCTAGATGCGGGGTCGAAGGTTTCCGGACCGATCCCTCTTCCTACGCGCATCAATAAGTTTACGGTTTTGCGCTCGCCTCATGTGCACAAGAAAAGCCGGGAACAGTTCGAAATGAGGACGCATAAGCGCCTCATCGACATCATCGAGCCGACACCCGAAGTCATGGATGCGCTCATGAAGCTCGAACTTCCCTCGGGAATCGATGTCGAAATCAAACAGTAACATCTTTGTCCGTCGCGACAGAGTCTTGTAATGCCGTAACGCCCGGCTGGGTGCCGGAAGCGTTCAACGCAGGAGTGCCGAATGGTCGGTGTCATTGGAAAGAAAATGGGAATGACACAAGTGTTCGACGAAACGGGCCGTGTTGTGCCCGTGACGGTCGTCCAAGTCGTTCCCAATACGGTGGTCGGTGTCAAGACTGCCGAAAAGGATGGCTACAATGCCGTCCTCGTCGGTGTGTATGAGAAGAAGAAATCGCGCATCACGAAACCCTATGCTGGTCAGTTTTCCGAGGGTGTCGCGCCAACGAGAATTCTCCGCGAGTTTCGAGACTTCGAAAAACAAGTTGAAGTCGGTCAGACCATCGATGCTTCCGTGCTCGATGGGGTGCGGTTCGTCGACGTTGTAGCCCGTTCGAAGGGTAAAGGCTTCCAGGGTGTCGTAAAGCGCTGGGGTTTTGAGGGTGGTCGTGCGTCGCATGGCTCAAAATTCCATCGTGAACCGGGCTCGACTGGTAACAGCACCTATCCGCACCACAGCTTCAAGAACATAAAGATGCCCGGTCATATGGGCAATGAGCGGGTGACAGTGCAGAATCTCAAGGT
>DIXD01000098.1 GCA_002435985.1 Spirochaetaceae bacterium UBA6089 | reverse complement strand
ATAGCTATCTATTTAAGGACATTCTGGCCCTCGAACACATCAGGAATTCCCAGAAATTGCAGGACATTGTGCGTTTGCTGGCATTTCAAATTGGGAATGAAGTCTCGCTCAATGAAATCGCGGTAAAAACCGGCCTCAGCAAAAACACCGTCGAGCGGTATATCGATCTCTTGGAAAAAGCGTTCGTCATAAAGAAAATCAGCGCATTCTCCCGAAATCTCAGAAACGAGATATCCAAAAGTGCCAAATATTATTTCTGGGATACCGGCATCAGGAATGCGGTCATCAATGATTTTCGGCCGATCGAGCTCCGAAACGACCTGGGCGCACTGTGGGAAAATTTCGTCGTGATGGAATTGATGAAAAAATACGAGTATCGACGGCGATATGCAAGCTTCTATTTCTGGCGCACCTATGATCAAAAAGAACTCGACCTCGTCATCGATGAAAATGGCCAGCTCTCCGGCTATGAAATCAAATGGCGCGACGATACGGCAAAGATTCCGCAGCTCTGGATCGATACGTACAAGGGGCCTACTTGGGTAATCACGAAAGAGAATTTGCTGAAGATCATGAGTGAAGAGACAAAAGGCTGAATCGAGTACCTTATCGGCATCCCATGCGAGGCACAGAGGAGAATAGGAAAAACCACCCGAATCCCATCATTGCGCTTTCCTACATTTTTGTAGTAATGTACTCTCCATGCATTCGACAGTTATTCCTGATGAGAAAGAAACGCTACGCCTCCTGCTGGACATTGCCCGAACACTGGACAAACATGTCGAGCTCAGAAGTTCTCTTAGCCCTCTTTTTTCCCTTCTTGAAGTGCGGGCTGGGCTGGTCCGCGGCATGGTGACACTTCTGGAGCGGAGCACGGGGGTGCTCAAAATAGAGGAAGCCAATGGTCTTTCAGCAGATGAGAAGGGACGGGGCACCTACCGCCTTGGGGAGGGGCTCATCGGTCGCGTGTTCGAAACCGGACTTCCTGTGGTGGTGCCGGACCTCTCCAAGGAACCTCGATTTTTGAATAAGGCCGGTATGCGCTCAAAAGAAGATCTGGCAGGAGTCGCATGCTATTGTTTTCCTCTTCTGTCGGGGGGCTCGGTGATCGGTACACTGAGTGCCGAGCGCCGACTGCCCGGGGAGCAGCAGGATGAATGGATGCAGTGGGACCAGAATCTCCTGGAACAGGTGGCTTCGATTATTGCGGATTCAGCGAAGCTGAGAGAACGCATCCAAGAAGAGCAATTCCGTCTCAGACAAGAATTGCAGAAAAATGATACAGCCGAGGGGGCCATTCCCCTCTCTTCCCTCCGGACCGTGCATTCCGGCTCTTCGATAATCGGTACCAGCACCTGCATGCAGAAAGTGTACGAGCTCATTGCACAGGTGGCCCCCAGCAATGCGACGGTCCTTATTACGGGAGAAAGCGGCACCGGAAAAGAATTGGTCGCCCAGGAGATACACCGGCTCTCTCGCAGGGCGGACAAACCCTATATACCAATAAACTGTGCCGCTCTTCCTGAGTCGGTCATCGAAAGCGAGCTCTTTGGTCACGAAAAGGGAGCCTTTACCGGGGCGGTAGCCCAGCGCAAAGGGCGCTTTGAACTGGCGCATCGAGGGACCTTATTTCTCGATGAGATTGGAGATCTGTCTCCACAGGTACAAGTGAAGCTTCTCCGTGTGCTTCAGGAACGTGAGATCGAACGTGTAGGCGGAGATCGGCCCATCAAGGTGGATGTTCGCCTCATTGCCGCAACGAACAGAAAACTAGAGCAAGAAGTGAAGGCAGGGAGGTTTCGAGAAGACCTGTATTATCGCCTCAATGTGTTTCCCATCCATGTCCCGCCGCTTCGGGAAAGAAAGAGCGACATTGTGCTCTTGGCAGACTATTTCGTGGAAAAGTATGCAGAAAAAAATGGAAAACTGATAAAACGGATATCCAGCCCAACACTCGATTTACTGACGAGTTATCATTGGCCGGGAAACGTCAGGGAGTTGGAAAACTGTATCGAGCGGGCTGTCATTCTCTCCACCGACATGGTGATTCACTCCTATCATCTGCCGCCGAGTCTCCAGTCCGCCTTGTCCACCAACACCGAACCCACCACAACCCTGGACGCAGCCCTTTCTCGGCTTGAGAAGGAGCTCATCGTCGAAGCATTGAAAATTACGAGCGGGAACATGGCGGCGGCTGCCAGGCGTCTAGGCATTACGGAACGGCAGATAGGCCTGAGGGTGCACCATTACGGGATCAACTGGCGCATGTATCGCTCGACAAAAATGTAACCTAATGCAACGCCGGCAGGGTACTTGCGCGCCCGACATTTATGTAGGAATTGAGCGTCATTCCTACATAAATGTAGCACCTTCGCCTGAAATGTTGCCGAAAGAAAGCCGGAGAATATGTCGGCGGCTCCACATTTGCCCGATAAAAAAGGCCTTTTAGCGTCATTTTCTCCAAAATCGGCTATTCTTTGGGTATGTAGCCGTATAAAAACAGCCCAACACATCTTTTTTGAAGGACATAATGCTTCTGGCATGGTTTTTGCTTCTATATCAGGAATAATGAGTGACGGGCGATCTCATGCCCGGTCTCGGTCATTGCAATGTGTAGGAGTTACTATGAGCGAAACCTTCGATTTGACTGAAAACCCCGTATCCAGTCTGTACGGAAGCAACTGTTTTTCCAACGCGGTGATGCGCGAGCGTCTACCCCAAAATGTGTACAAGGAAATCCTTGCGGTACAGGCCGGAGAAAAAGAGCTGACGCTGGAAGTCGCAGATGTGGTGGCAGCCTCGATGCGCGCGTGGGCTATGGAAAAAGGAGCCACTCACTACACTCACTGGTTCCATCCCCTCACAGGCCTCACCGCAGAAAAGCACGACTCCTTCATTGCTCCTACCTCGGACGGCAAAGTTCTTATGGAGTTTTCCGGTAAAGAGCTCATCAAAGGAGAGCCGGATGCCTCGAGCTTTCCTTCGGGAGGACTGCGGGCGACCTTCGAAGCCCGGGGCTACACTGCCTGGGACGTGACCAGCCCAGCTTTTCTGAAACAGGACCCTACCGGTACCACGCTGTGTATCCCTACCGCCTTCATCAGTTACTACGGGCAAGCGCTCGACAAAAAGGTGCCCCTGCTTCGGTCCATGGACGCCCTGAACACACATGCTCTGCGCATACTCCGAGCCCTGGGGAATACCACATCCAAGCGGGTCAGCACCACTCTCGGGCCTGAGCAGGAGTACTTCCTAGTCAATAAAGAGTATTTCGACAAACGGCCGGACCTGCTGTTGACAGGCAGGACAGTCTTCGGCTCCATGCCCGCCAAGGGGCAAGAAATGGAAGATCATTATTTCGGGGCCCTTAAAGAGCAGGTCGCGGCCTTCATGCGGGAATTGAACATAGAGCTCTGGAAGATGGGTGTCGCCGCCAAGACCCAGCACAACGAGGTTGCCCCCAACCAGTTTGAAATAGCTCCTATTTTTAGCACCACCAATGTTGCAGCGGATGGAAATCAGTTACTGATGGAGACACTCAAGAAGGTTGCCCGCCGCCATGGCATGGAAGCCCTGCTCCATGAAAAACCCTTTGCAGGCGTCAATGGCTCGGGTAAGCACAACAACTGGTCCATGGCCACCAACGACGGCATCAACCTTCTCGATCCAGGTGAAAATCCCGAATCCAATGCCCGCTTCCTGTTCTTTACCGCTGCGATCATCGAAGCAGTAGACCGGTATGCACTGTTGCTCAGGGCTTCTACCGCCACTGCAGGAAACGACCATCGTCTAGGAGCCAACGAAGCGCCGCCCGCCATCGTCTCCGTGTTCCTCGGCAGCCAGCTCATGGAGGTTTTCGACCGCATCGCAGACGGCAAGGCTTCCAACGGCATCACTGGCGGAGAAAGAATCAAGCTCGGTGTCACATCTCTGCCCTCACTTCCTAAGGATGTGTCGGACCGCAATCGGACCAGCCCCTTTGCATTCACCGGGAACAAGTTCGAATTCCGCATGGTCGGCGCTTCCCAGTCCATCGCCACGCCCAACACCTATCTCAACACGGCGGTCGCCCAAGTGCTCTCCGAATTTGCGGATAAACTCGAAAAAGCCACAGACAAAAATGCTGCGATCCAAGCAATTATAAAAGAATCATACGGCAAACACCGCAGGGTAGTATTCAACGGAAACAACTACTCGGAGGAATGGGTCCGCGAAGCAGAGCGCCGGGGACTACCCAACATTCGGGCTACGGTGGATGCCCTGCCGGTCCTCATCCAGAAGGAGACGATCGCTCTCTTCGAAACCCACAAGGTCTTATCCTGCGAAGAACAGGAAAGCCGTTACCACATCTATCTGGAGCGATATTCGAAACAGATCAACATCGAAGCCGGAGTGATGATCGAGATGGCTCGCCGTTCGATCTTCCCCGCGGTCTCTTCCTACGCCAGTTCCCTCGCCAGAGATGCCGCTGCGTTGGCGGCCCTCGGCGCCATCAGTGTTCCCCAAGAAAAACGGGCAAAGAGAATTGCGGAGCTTGCCAACGAGCTGTACGAGGAAACAGAAAAGCTCGAAAAAGTTCTGGGAGATGCCCAGGCCATAGACGACACCTTTACTCAGGCCAAGGCGTACCGCGAGAAGGTGGTGCCTCAGATGGCCAACCTACGGAGCCGAGCGGATGCGCTGGAAAAATTGGTGGCAAAGGATGTCTGGCCTTTTCCCGGCTACGAGGAATTGCTGTTCAAACTATGACTACACAATAAAAAACATCGATCCCGACACAGTCGGGGCAAAGGGCCATTCCGCAGATAGCCGCGCATGCAGAGGCTCCCCAAGCCCAACCGCCGGGCGCGCAGAGGTATAACGGCACTTCAACCTTGTCGGCTGCCTCTCCGCTCGACCTTTCCTGGATCGATGATTTTTGGGCTCAGGCGTGAAGCTCATCTTTTCAAGGGAAGAAGACGGCATTCTCATTGCGGCATTGCAAAAAGCAGGCATCCCCACCATCCCGGGAAAAGAGGCCGACGGCGATGCTTCCTGCGGCACCGTCGTCATACGCCAGTACACCGAGGGCAATGGATACCATACCACCCGCCAGGACTGTGCGAGGCTTGTGGAGACAGTCATGAGACTTCTCGAAAAAATTGCTTCCTGAAGACCGCAGAACAGCAGAAAGCCTTTATCACAGAATCCACATGACCACGGGTGGAAAATACGTAATGACTAACAGTACCACGATCATCGAGAGCAAGAATGGCCACACTTCCGAAATAGTGTCCTTAAGGTTGGCGCTAAGCACCCGTGCCGACGTGAAAAGCGTGAGTCCGAAGGGGGGCGTAACCATCCCTATTGCAAGATTCGTGGTGAGAACGATGCCGAAGTGCACAAGGTCGATATGAAGCGCCTCGAGAATTGGCAGAAGAAGAGGGACGATAATGACCTGAATGGAACCAGACTCCATAAACATGCCTGCAATCAACACGATCACGTTGATGACGAAGAGCAGTGTGTATTTACTCATCCCCAACGAAAGGACAGCCTCGAAGGTCTTCTGCGGTATTTGGAGATAGATCATCACCCAAGAGAAAAGCGAGGCGGCGGCGATAATGATCATGATGCCAGCCGAAGAGATGGCCGATTGCATAAATATGCCCGGCAAGTCTTTCAGTTTGATTTCCTTGAACACGAAGACACCGACGATGATGGAATAAATGACGGCGGCGACTGCAGACTCGGTAGGCGTGAAGACACCGAGGAACACGCCGCCGACAATAATGACGGGAGTGCCTAGTGACACGAGCGTGTCGATGACAACTTCTTTTACAGTTTTGCTGCCCAGCCCCCTGGTGGCCCTTGGGATCTTGTGCTTTTTCGCAGTGAAATAGGTTGTGGCTATCAACGCGATGACCACAAGGATACCAGCCGGGAATCCCACTTTGTAGAGACTTCCTACCGAAGCCTTGGACAGAGTCCCGTAGAGGATGAAGGCTATACTTGGTGGTATTATGATGCCAATAGGACTCGCCGACGCAACGATGGCCGCGGCGTAGTGTTTCGGATACCCATGTTCCCGGAACCCGGAAATCATGACGCCGCCGATGGCCGCGGCAGCGGCGATTCCTGAACCCGATATAGCTGCGAACAACATACAGGCGATGACGGCACTCATTCCTAATCCGCCCGAAATTCTACCTACGAACATACCCGCGAAATTAATGAGCCGCTTTGCGAGACCTCCCTTGTTCATGAGGTCGCCAGCGAGTATGAAAAATGGTATCGCCAGCAGGGCGACCGAATCTACGCTACCGAAAAAGCTCATGACCGCCTGTACGGGATTTATTGCGTTGTTTGGATCGATTATTCCCGAAAGGAGAATTGTGATGAGGCCAGAACCGGCCATGGCAGTCGCAATGGGAGTGCCCAGGGCGAGCAACACCAGTACCGATCCGAAAAGCAGGAGTGTCATGCCTTCACCTCCTTCGTAGCTCTCGCTTCCTGAATGCTCTCGAGAATACCGATAAATGTCTGGAACACGAACATACCGAAAGCAGGCGGATAAATCCAGTAGACCCAGCGTTTAGGAATGCGCATGTTGGTAGTCAGCTGGCCTCCAGCCAGCTCGATCAGTCTGAACGAAATGAAGAACATCACCGCGAATATGACAAGAGAAATAACCTGCTGCACCACAATGAGCCTTGCCTTATTCTTGCCCCGGAGTATCTCCTCGAGCACACTGACATTGATATGGTTCCTGCGCTTCGCGATCATGACGAAACCGATCATGATGGCCCAGATATCGGCATAACGGGTGAGTTCTTCAGTCCATTTGAGGCCTGTTCCGACGACGAAGCGGAGAAATACCTGCGCGGAGTAGGTAATTGTCATAACCGCAAAGAGCAGTATGATGGCCCAGCCACAGACCTTGTCGATAGTGTCGCTGATTTTCAGCAACGTTTTCATAAACCTCTCCTAAAAATTATTATGACAGACGAAGGGACCAGTTTTCGCGCCAAACGGCACACTGGCCCCTTTTCATTCTATGGCAACACTATGAACGCATCAGCGAATAGCAACAATCTGATCGTAGAATTCCTTCATGACTCCCCTGGCATATTTTTCGACGACAGGCTTCGTCAGGACGTTGAAGGGCGCCTTGTCGACGCTATTGAAGATCATGCCTTTGGCGATCAGTTCTGCTTTGGCATTGGCCTCGTCATTCTTCTGGACAATTCCGAGTTTGACGGCCGAGTCGTCTGCCGCTTTCTGGAAAATGGCTTGGTCTTCGGCGGGAAGCTTCTTGAACCAGTCGAGGCTGGCCATCAGAGTTCCGAAGGCAAAAGTATGGCCTGTTTCGGACATATACTTCTGGACTTCGTATATCTTGTAATCTCTGGTGGTAACGATAGTGTTCTCGTGCGCATCTACCGTCCCCTGCTGAAGCGCGGTGTACACTTCGCCCCAGGCCATGGCCTGAGCGTTCGCACCGAGTGCTCTGAAGATGTCGATGTAGAGAGGGCTCTCCGCCACACGGATCTTGACGCCTTTGAAGTCCTCGGGCTTAGTGATGGGGCCGACTTTCGCGCTCGTCGTCACGTGCCTGTAGCCTCGCGGCATAGAGGAGAGCATGTGAAGCCCATACTTATCACCAAGGGACATTAGCTTTTTGTTGACATCGGACGCTAGAAATTTTTCGACATGATCCCAGTCCCGAAAGAGGAAGGGCATGTCGAGAACGTCAATTTCCTTCACGAACTGGTTTATGTCGGACGTCGTGATTACTGCCAATTGAATATTGCCCGCCTGAAGCCCTTCCATGAGCGCCGACGAGCCGCCGAGCTGGCCTCCAGCGTAGATGACGATCTTGTACTTATTATTGGTCGCTTCTTCGACTTGCCGCTTGAATTCCTTAGCCCAGTTGTCGTACGCGGTGTTGGGCGCCGCGATATGTCCGAGCTTGATTTCCCTCTGGGCGAATGCCCCCGCAACTCCGCTGAAGAGCATCGCGGCGATAAGAACTCCAATAATACCTTTTTTCATATACAACCTCCTAATGTATTTTATATGCTACTATGTAGCACTTTGTTCTTGTTTAAAATTAAAATTCGGCCGCACAAACTATTTCGACATGGCTTCTATACAGACTTGCCTGCGACTTTGGCAAGGTCGTAGGCGACCTGGATGATCCAGTCCTCCTGTCCGCCCACTGCTTTGCGTTTGCCCAGCTCTATCAGTACATCGCGGACATCAACGCCGAAGCGTTCGGCGCCCTTCAGTGCATGGAGCATGAAGCTTGAATACACCCCGGCGTAGCCCATGATGAGCGAATTAGAGTCGTGCCGTGGCAGAGGCTTGCCCTTAGCAACCACAAGCGGCAGGAGCACTTTTTCTGCCGCGTCCATCGTCTTAAAGAGATCGGCATTCACTTCGTAGCCTGACTTCTTGAGAGCTCCCACCAGCATTTCGGTCGCGGCGTTGCCCGCACCAGCACCCATGCCGCCGAGCGAACCGTCGATGTACGTGGCTTCTGCTTTGGCTGCGGCGAGCGAATTGGCGATGGCGCAGCCGAGGTTGTCGTGGGCGTGGTGGCCCACCGGCACATGGAGCGCTTTCTTGAGCGCGGCGACCCGGGCGTAGACATCGTCGGGCAGAAGGGCTCCGGCCGAGTCGGTCGCGTAGATCACATCGGCACCGTAAGACTCCATGATGAGTGCCTGCTCGACGAGCTTGTCGATGTCGGCCATATGAACCATCATCAAAAAGCCAACGGTAAACATGCCCATCTGCTTGGCTGCTTTTATGTACTCTTCTGAAACATCGGCTTCTGTGATGTGCGTCGCAACGCGTACGACCGAGGCTCCGCGTCGGTGAGCCTCTTCCAGCAGATCGAGAGTCGCAATCCCGGGCACGAGGAGCACGGCAATTTTCGACCTCTTTGCGGTTTTTGCCGCAATAGATACAAGATCGAGCTCGTTCTCCGCGGAGAACCCATAAGTCAGCGAAGACCCGCCGAGGCCGTCGCCATGGCTTACTTCGATAATGTCGATGCCCGCATCATCCAGGGCCGCGACTACCTTTTCTACATCCTCGCTCGTATACTGGTGCGAAACGGAATGGCTCCCGTCTCTCAGGCTGGTATCGGTAAGAAATAATTTATTCATCGTTTGCCCTCCAGAATTCTCTGAGCGAAGCGCTCGCCCACGGACACCGCCGCTGCGTTGATGATGTCGAGGTTGCCGGCGTGTTTAGGAAGAAAATCGCCGAGGCCCTCGACCTCGATGACGGTCGTGACGGTGTCGCCCTGCATGATGGGTTCGACGAGAAACCGGTACCCCGGGACATAGGTTCTGAGTTTCGCGATGATGTCGTCGATGGAGGCCCGGATGGCGGGCAAATCTGGCTTCCGAACCCTTGTAAGAATTGTATTGCGCATCATTATGGGTGGCTCGGCTGGATTGAGCACGATGATCGCCTTTGAAGAATCCGCGCCGCCGATGATCTTTAGAGACTTGGTTGTCGTCTCGATGAATTCATTGAGGTTCTGTCTTGTCCCAGGTCCGGCGCTCTTTGATGCCACCGATGACACGATTTCCGCATAGTACACATCAGCGACACGGTTGACCGCGTAGACGATCGGTGTCGTCGCCTGACCGGCACAGGTCACCATGTTGACATTATCGAGATTGAATATCTTTTCATCCATATTCACCGAGGGTACGACATAAGGACCTACCGCTGCCGGAGTTAGGTCGATGGCAATCTTCCCCGCTGCCTTGAGCTTGGGAGCATGCTGCAAATGTGGACCCGCCCCTGTACAATCGAAGACAATCTTGATCTCGTCTACTGAAAGCATCTCATCGATGCCCTTGATCGTAGTCGGGATGCCAAAACCTTTTGCAATTTCAATACCTGGAGACTCCTTAACGCCGACCACATAGGCGACTTCCAGAAGCGGGCTTCTGCGCAGTTTGTAGAGGAGGTCAGTACCTATGTTACCAGGACCAATTATGGCCACTTTGACCTTTTTTCCCATTGAACCATTCTCCTTAGTAGAACGTCACCTCAACTTGGCCGAGGCTCGAATAAACGGCTTTGAATACATCACCCTTCTCAGCGGCTATGGCGGCGGAGAGAGCTCCCGACAGTATCACTTCACCTTTTTTCAGAAGCGTTCCGTAATTCCTCATTTTGTTCGCAAGCCACGCGACACAGTATGCGGGATCGCCGAGCACGT
This sequence comes from Spirochaetaceae bacterium UBA6089, assembly GCA_002435985.1. Classification (GTDB taxonomy): domain Bacteria; phylum Spirochaetota; class Spirochaetia; order Treponematales; family Rectinemataceae; genus Rectinema. Next base: position 23,738 of record DIXD01000098.1, on the reverse strand, counting down.
CGGTTCCCCTGCCGGAATTCATCTTCTTGCCATTTTTATAGAGATCCATCGTTTCGTTTTTAAGGTCGATCTCGGAAATCTTTTTCTGTACATTGCCCAAAACATACATGCCTGACGAGGCATTGTCGGCGACCGTGTCGACGAGAGAGATCTTCCAGTCGCCCATGCGGGTATCGACTATTTCGAGGGCAGCGATGACGTAGTCCGTGGAATCGAGTACATCCTGCGTGCTTATCTCTCTGGGATTGTCAAGATCGCGGGAGAGCACGAAGGCGATCTCAGCCTCTACCTTCGGTTGGATCATCCTCGCGCGCTCGATGCGCCCGTTCGTCACCTCCATGTCTGAAAAAAGGTGCCCATAGTCGGGCGTATCCACGTTGAACATGTTCTGCATCGCCTTGGAGGTAAGGCCGATCTTCTTGCCGCTTATTCTCTTTCCAGAAGCGAGGGCTCTCTTTACGTTCAATAACTGGATAGCGTACGCACTGTCAACGTCGAGATCCGGGAAGCGGTTCAGAAGTCTCGTCGTGGGAACAGCGGAAACAAGCGCCCGTTGCAGGTCATCCGCGGCGGCCTCGATTTCGAATCTGGAGATAGCCATCAGAACGCTCCGGAGAGAAAAGCCTCGACGACTGCAACAAAGCGCGCGTTCTGCTCTATCTGCGTCCAGTGCCCGCACTTGCCGAACATGTGGAGTTGCGCATTTGGTATAAGCTGGAATAGAGTCGTCGATGTCTCGGTGGGAATGATCTCGTCTTCCCTGCCGTGAATGATGAGTGTATCATGCTGAATCGCAGCGATGTCGGCGTACTTCGAAGCCATCATGTCCACGCCTTTCTGACGGGGTGCCGGGAACATCTTGCTGAAAGTCTCCTGGTAGCCAGGGCGAATGCTCGCTTCGTAGCGCATCTTCACGAGGTCTTCAGTCGCGATCGTCTTATCGTAAACAAAGCTGTTTATCGCCGAGCGCATCGCCTCGATCGAGGGCTGATATCCCCACACATTGTCCAATCCTTTTGTAATCTTGAACTCTGTCCCCACTGCGCCCATGAGAATGAGCTTTCGCACCCGCGCCGGATGGTGTATAGCTATCCAAAGTGCAAGAGCACCACCAAAGGAATTCCCGACCAGATCGACCTTTTCGAGATCGAGGGCATCGAAAAAATCGATGAGATGTTTCCCCCAAGTGTCCATATTGAATTCAAAGCCCTCGGGACGTTCCGTGTAACCAAAGCCGACAATGTCGGGTGCAATGGCCCTCCGGTGAGGAGCAAGTCTGGGGAGCACAAGGCGCCAGTTGGACCAGGCTGTCACTCCAGGACCAGAGCCGTGAATGAAGACGACTGGTTCGCCCTCTCCGTAATCATGATAGTTGACCTTGATGCCGCCCGCCACAACGTTCTTGCCGATCTCGGGATTGCTCTGATTCTGTTCAGCCATCGTATTGACCTCCTGTCTGATTGTTTGTTGTTCAAAAAATATCGCTGTGCTATAATATAGCACAGCGTTCTCATTTATTATTATTATATACCCGACTTCCAAAATCTGTCAACAAAAATATTTTATTTTTTTATTTTTATTGGCGGTTGTAGCCGAGGGCTTCCGAAATAGCTCTCGCCGCTGCACTGACTGAAGCTTCAAAAAAAGACTTCTTCGTAGGGTCCATTCTGATAGTAGGTATAGAGATGCTGACAGCCGCACACACCGTGCCCTTCAAGTCGCGTATGGGAGCGGCGACACAGAAAAGTCCCAAGGAAAACTCTTCGTCGTCATACGCCATGTCTCTCTTACGGATGATCTTAAGTTCGTTATGCAGCCTCTTTCTGTCCGTGATCGTCTTTGGTGTACGCGCGTTTAGCACCCCGCTTAGAACGCGTTCTATCTCCTCTTCAGATTGAAAGGCCAAAAGACACTTCCCTACTCCTGTACAGTACACCGGGTTTCGTTTACCGATGAACGAGGCGATGCTGAACGCATTGTCGCACTCCACCTTGTCGATGTAGATGACTTCTCCGCGATCATAGACCGCAAGATGTGCTGTTTCTCCCACCTTGTCCACAAGGGTCTTTAGAATCGGATGAGCGATCTTACCTATATTGAAGGTGGACAGTTTCAGCTGACCGAGTTCAATCATCTTCATTCCCAGGCTATAACGGCCATTGTTGGGATTCTGTTCGACATAACCGCGCCGTTCGAGCGTGCAGAGCAGCCCGAAGGCCGTGCTCTTGTTGAGGCTGAGTAGCCGCGCAATATCCGAAACGCCGATCTCTGGTCTCTCTTTCGAAAAAAGCTCGAGGATGGAAAGCGCCCTGTCCACTGACTGGATATAGCCCGAGGGACGGGGCGCCGCGACTTTGCCCTGATTGGATACGGCATTTTGGGTAATATGCGAAGAGACGCCCATCGAAGCTACCCCCAGGGCGTCCGCCTGTGATGATGTTTTTGGTTTTCTTGGCATGCCACTATGCTATAATGACGAACAGGGTTCTGTAAATCGGTTTCCCGCAGCTTTCAATAGATTAAAAAAATTAAGGTTACAGACTTTTCTTTTCCTCCAGGAGAGTGTCGTTCAGCTCTTTATCGTCCAGGCTATCGACATCAAGGACGTCACACAGATCAAGCAGATCAAAAACTTTCTTAGCTAAGGCATTGTCCATCGTTTTTACGGTCGCGGGTAATGAGGCCATCCCGCTCAATACTCGGCTCAGCTTTTCGCCCAGCCTCTGTTGCATGGTCCGAGTAATGATAGCGATTCTTCTCTCTATTATTTCCTGCCGCGAAACAAGCTCTTCCTCAAACGAAATGTTGGCCGATTCAATATATAGAAGAAGAGGCTTTTGAAATCGGCTCAATTGAAGAACCGCTGCGCGGCGGCGTCTTTTCTTTGGACTCGATGATGGAAAGAAGCATTTCGGCGGTCCGCGAAGGCCGCGTACACCACACAGCTTCCGTCCACTATTAGACTCAGAAACCCGTAATCAGGAAATCTATCGAAGCAAGAATAGCCTGAGGATTCGCCGAACATTCCTGAACAAGCTCTCCCAGATGCCGTTTGTGAATCGCTGCCATTTGGGGCGTCAATACAAGGTATTCAACACCTTTAACAGAAACCGCCGGCATAAGGTAGTTGATTTCCCTATCCCTGAAATCCGCCTTTAAGGCGAGGGGTATCACCAGTCTGGTGTCCAGCGCATCCAATAGAGGCGATTGCACATCGATCACATAGGGATAGAGTTTTTTGGACGATTGGCTCGTATTGACATAGACTGAGTATTGCGCCATCAGAAAGTCCTCACATCATCGCCGAAGAGGCCATTATCTTCAATCACGCTGTTGTAGGTAGCAATGGCGTCGGCATTTTCCCTGAGCCACTCATTTCTTTTCTCCTGCCTTACTCTTTCGGCAAGGGCGTATTCAAGAACAGAGGAAATATTCAGCTTCAATTCTTTTGCCTTGAGGAGCAAATCGCTGTTGACAGTGAGATTGGTAGGTCTTTTGGGCGCATGTTTGTCATAAAGAATAAACATAATAGCCTCCTCTCGTTGGAGCACCCTAAAATACCACATATACTATGCGTATTGTATATGCGCACTATAAGCCAAAAGTCAAGCATGACGATCGCGGAGAGATAGAGCACTGAGGCCACGAGAGACCAGCGAGGCGATTCCCGATCCCGGCTGAACTCATAATGATGATATTCCCCCTGTCTGCATGTCATTCATTGGTCCGTACAACTGTTTCTTCAGTATTCTTTCCCATTATTCTCCTCCATTTTTGAATCATTCACATTGAAAAAACCGTAATTCAATTAGAGGTAGTTCGATTGCCTATGAGACTGTTTCTGCTGCTTCTGGTCTTTTCGGAGACCGTCGACAGGGAATCCCTCCGGTTTGCCTACAGCACCGAGCAGGGGTTCGACACTTCCTGCGGTCTGACGACTCTTTCTTGCCTCATGGACAGGTACTGGGAAGTACCTTCGGACGAGGTCTCGCTTGCGCGGGATTTTCTTGCCGAGAGGATCGCCGGCGGCGACCTCACGGTGTCCTTCGCAGATATGGCGGCCATTCTCAAGGCCAAGGGGTTCTCCTGCGGGGCGTATCAGATGACCTTCGACCAGCTCGAGAAGGCTGTCGCCGGGTATGCGCCGGTCATCGTCCATTACGACAAGCCGGATGGCCACTTCGCCCTTGTGCTTGCGGTACGTGATGGCTCGGTGCTCACGGCTGATCCTGCAGAGGGCACGATTTCCAAAGGTCAGGCCGCCTTCGAGTCGTTGTGGTCGGGCAACGTTATGCTCGCCGCACTACCGGGCAGGGTTGTCAATCTAGAACTCATCGAAGAAGCGAAGAGATCTGTGTGGGGGCGGGGCGAGCTCCTCGATCGGGCGGCACTCGCAGGGGCGGGGATCGCAAGGTGGTGAGGGTCATGAGGAATATCGCGAGGGGGTTCCTTTCGACGGTAATCCTTTCGATGGTAATTGCAGCGCTTTTATCCACAATCGGCGCGCCGGCTTTTGCCCAGACCACCGCGCATCAGCGCGTCGGGGTCGAGACCAAGGACAGCTTCGAGGCCACCATCGGCACGAGTGTGGAAATATTTCGCTTCGACACCACCAAAACCAATGCTGTGGAGATCGACCCCGCCATTTCCCTCGATCTGCTCTTTAGGCGGCGCTTTGGCCTGTCGTTCGAGGTGCCGGCCCTGGTGTGGATCGCCACGGGCCGCGAGGCTGTTCCGCGGTCGGTCGGTGCGGTGGGCGATCCGGAAGTGACGGCGAGCTATACCTTCCGCATCTCCGACTGGAGACTGAACGCTTCTCTCTCTTTTACCCACCCTTTTGGAATATGGAATCCCTACGAGGCCGGAGAAAAACAGATCGCCTCCGGATCTGGGTACCCCAAGCTCGGAGCATTATTCTCCGCGGTCCGCTATCTCGACCCGATCGTCGCAGGGGTGAGCCTTCGCGGCGAGACCTGCTTCGCGAGGCCGGAACGCTCGGGGACGTCGACGAGGCCGCTCATCCTCACCGCGAATCTCTTTGCCACGGAAGCGCTGAACGATGTCGTGGCCCTCTCCGCCAGCCTCTCTCCCAAGCTCTCGTGGCCGCGCTACCTCAACGGCGTCCCCGACGAGTCGGGAATCGTCTATTCCCTGACGGGTAGCGCCTCCCTCGTGTTCAGCGAAAAAGATCACAGTTTGCGGATCGGAGTCTCAAAACTGCTGAGCGATTACAGCGCTCCTGTGGCCTTCGATCTGGGGTTTTCCACTACATTCAGGAAAAAGGAGTAAAGCAATGTGCACGACCGACCGCAAAACAGTCTTTCGTGTGGTGGCCATTGTGGCTTTCTTCTCGATAGTCTCATGCTCCAACGATCCATCATCGTGGTATCCGTCGGGTAAGGCGACTATTGTCTCCTGGTATGAGACGTCGGACGGCAGCAGCCAAGTCTGCATGATCACGCTCAAGATCGAGAACACCGGCCAGTCCACCATCAGCGTCTACACAGTCTCGTTTTCGGCAAGGACCGACGTCAGAACCTACTACAAGACCATTTCTGAGAGTTTTGTCATCCTGCCGGCGAAGAGCGCCTATATCGATGTCGGAATCGAATATGATTCCAATACCGAGATTCTCGCCGCCGATGGGCTGTCGATTGTGGATGAATACTATCAATGAATGTGCGTACGGCTCCGGCAAAGGGGCGAACCGAGGTCAAGGCGGCTGCTCATACATATGGCGCTCGGTACTCAAAATCGGCAAAATCCGCAACTATGCTGCGGATTTTTGCCAATTTCCCGCAGATAAGGTGCGGAATTAACCCATACATGCACCACACGTTTCTCAATCGAAACATAGAATTCCACATGTAGGCTTCAGCCGGCGTACGCGTTCTGCCACAGCCGGGAGAGAAATTCTTTCACCGGCAGAATCTCGATGCCTTCGGAAAGACGCGGTGCCGGTACCTGGCACACGAGGATACGGTGCTTGAAAGTATGTTCATCACGAATCGCCACTAGCCCTTTCAGGTGGCGGCGGTCAGGCATCTCAGTGGCCTTGACTTCAACTGCAATCTCATCACCGATGACGAAATCTACCTCTTTATTGTCCTGTGTCCGCCAGAAACTCAATGGACGGTCGTCGCGGGTGTAGTCGAGCCACGCACGGAGCTCACCGTAGATGAAGTGTTCGAGCGCCTTCCCGTATTCCTCCGTGCTGGGCGCCACCTCGCGAATCCCTGCAAGGGCGTTTCTTACGCCTACATCGAAAAAATAGAACTTACCTGCAGAGGCCGGCTTTCGCTTTTTGCCACCCCTCCATGGCTCCAACATCTCACCGAACAAGGTGTCGGAAAGAATGTAAAAATATTCGCGAACGGTCCTCGACGGGACCGCAGCATCCGACCCCCAGGTTTCGTAATTCACCTGCTCTCCCGAAAAAATCGCCGCGCTGCGCAAAAACCTCGCAAATGCATCGAGCTTTCTCGCCGCGCCTTCGGCGGCGATCTCTTCCTGAAGATAGGCCCCGCAGTAGGCTTTCAGATCATCCCATGGATCATCAGAGTCATAGATGGCCGGCAAAGTCCCAAACGTGAGCACGCGTTCAAGGTCATACTCACCAATCTCTGCAGAGACCAGAGGGTGCAGGTGCAGCACACGCGCCCTTCCGCCGAGAAGATTGACTCCGCCGCGGCGAAGCTTCCTCGCGCTCGATCCCGTCAGAATGAATCGCAGATGCCTGTCTTCGATGAGGGAATGAACCTCATCCAGCAACATAGGGAGTTTCTGAATCTCATCGATGATCACCGTATTCCCTGCGGCCTGGGTTTCGAGCTCCTCCCGCAGGATCGAAGACCTGAGCGATAATCTCAGAAATGTATCGGAACGCAGGAGATCATAATACCTGGCATTCGGGAAATTCTTCCTGAGAAGATAGGTTTTGCCGGTGAGCCGCGGTCCGAAGAGGAACACGGACTTGCCTTCCCGGCCGATTTCGAGCTTTCGGGCGTAATCCATAAAAACAGTATACACGAAATTCATAAAAACCGCAATCATGCTGCGGAATTTAGCCAATTTCCCGCAGATAAGATGCGGAATTTTTCGATCCGCGCCATGCTGTAAACGACATTCTGTAAAAGAGAAAAGCGACCGATCTAATGAATGATTCTCGAAGGGGCGCACGCCTTCGCCCATAAGGCCCCTTCTTGATGCCGATTCCATACACGCTGTGAGAAAAAGGCCACAATGTGTATAATTGTTCTTATTCCACGAGTAAGAAGGCTAGTATGCGCAGTGTGCTCGTCGGCACATCGGGCTGGAACTACGAAGACTGGAGAGGCCCCTTTTATCCAGAAGATCTCCCCAGGACGAAATGGCTCGAATACTATGCCCGCACCTTCCAGACCATTGAAGTCAACGCCACCTTCTACCACGAGATGAGGGAATCCACGTACAGAAAATGGAGGGAAACGACGCCGGCTGGCTTTTGCTGGGCAGTCAAGGCCAACCGCTTCATCACGCATATCAAGCGACTTCACGATGTGGAAGAGCCTCTCAAGCGCTTCTTTGGGTCCGTGATCGCCCTGGGCGACAAGCTGGGACCCGTGCTTTTTCAGCTTCCCCCATCCCTCGCCTTCGACAGAACCGTGCTGGAGGAATTCAGCGCCACCCTGCACGAGGTTGCCCGGTCGAGCGCCGGTCTTTCCGAGGGTATACGCTGCGCCATAGAGCCACGGCATGAGAGCTGGATGCACGAGGAGGCGCTCGCCTGTCTGCAGGAGCTCGGCCTCGGCTTCTGCATTTCCGATACGGCAGGGCGCTATCCTTATTGCGAGGCTGTCACGTCGGATTTCGCCTATATCCGCCTACACGGCCCCACGACGCTCTACGCCTCTTCATATTCCGAGGCACAACTCGAACGCTGGACCGCGCGGATACGGGAATTCGACAGAGATACCTACATCTATTTCGACAACGACTTCATGGCCTACGCCCCGAACAACGCGCTCAGCCTCAAAAGGCTTGTAGAACCACCGCCCGCTCCCAGGGGAAATGGGCCCTGTCCTTGCGCAGAATAGTCTCGGGATTCTTCCATATGGCATATTTTGCCCACAGTTCCGGCGTAAAATAGGAAAGAGGCGCGGTCTCGCCGGAGGCGGCCTCGGCAGATGCGGCCTCAGCAGATGTAGCATTGCCGGATGCGGCCTCGCCGGAGGCCGGTTCGACTGAAAGGGCCCCATTGCCGGGCTCGGTGGCTCTGCCCTCCTCGAGCGCGAAGAGATGATTCCAGCTTATCACCCGAAAATGAAGCGGTGGATCAAAGCTCCCCTTCAGCGACACTTCCTGATGCTTCACACTGAAACGTGAAGGGTCGTAGTCGGCCGCAGTCTCATACTCGACATCCACGATCTTTCCGCTCGCCGGATCTATCGCGAGACCTATTGTCTCGATATCGCCGGGCCCGTACATAAGACGCTGCAGCGACAGCCCTCCCGTGTACAGAATTCTGCTCAAGAAAGGCCAGAAGGACTTCGTGTCGTTCCTTTCCTCTGCCCACAGAGGATGATAGGCGATATGGATAAGCCCCGAATCGTCCCGCGCGGCACGGTAATACACCGCGAGGATCGGCCCGAATTCCGCAGGACAGTCGAAGACTGGCCGGTAGCGGGCGGCTAGGTCGTCGTCCCTGAGGGGCGAATAGCCCGCCGGAGGAGCTTCCTTTTCCCCCGCCGGATACCAGACGACGAAACACACGAGGACAAGGAGAACGGCGATAAATATGACAAATATTACCCGATGCTTGTGCTTGGATCGACTGCTCATGGAGACCTCCGCGAATAATCAGCCTGCAAACCTGATTTTCAATAGCATCAGTATACCATGAGAGCGGCTATCTGGCCCGCCACAATATGTCCAGCGACGAATTTGATCCCTTGCTCAACGCTGCGTTCAATGCTGGCCGGACCATATTGACCGCGTTTTTAGGAGAAAATCTGAACATTATGCCAGCTTCTTTAAAAAGCTCAGTACATCATCCCCAGCATCCATAATGGAATCGCGTTGGCCCCTGGAAGGTCGATATCGTCCCGGACGACAAAATCGGAATGTTTGCGCTTTTTGCCGGAGCCGCCGACTTCGATTCTGAAACTGGTCCTGACGCCCTGTCGGTTATTTGAAATCAGAAAATCCCCCATACTTTCATCTCTCGAAGCTTCGACAGACCATCCCGCTTCGGCACAGAAAGCTGCCACGAGAGATTCCCTGGCGGTGCCCGGGTTCCCTCTCAGGACGGTGTACATGGCTGGATCGGAAAAAAACAGCTTCGCTCCGACGGACTTCGCCTTCGTATCGTGCTCAACGCGAATAATCCGCAGCACCCCCACTGATTCCATTACTTCGACAATCTGATACAGTTTATCGGCGCCGATACCCCAATCCGCACAGAGAGAAGTTACTTTAAGGCGAGGAATTGGTGATGCCGCGAGCGTCCCGGTAATCGCCTTCATCAGTCTCAGGTTTCCATCCGTGACATTTGGCAGAAAAAAAGGAATGTCGGAATACAGAGTCTTATCCAGCACCGCGAGGAGACGATCTTCAAAATTGCCTTCGGCATAGAAAGGCCGTGTTCCCATGGCCCGGTATTTTCTGAACGCATTGAGGATATCCGGCGTCGGGACAACGAGAGGATTCACCCCTTTGGAAAAGGGATCCAAAACCGGGAATGTCCTGCCTGTCTCGAGAAACAGGAATTCCCTGAATGAGAGAAGGGGCATTCTTATAGGTACGAAGCGCCGCGAGAGATCCCCAACACCGCTCCGCAGCACGAGAGATGAGGAATCGCTGACCCAAATGCGGTGCTCTGGAAAATCATCATAGAGCGCTTTGAGATGCAAAGCCCAATCGCGTGCATAATGAACTTCATCGATGACAATTCCGGAAAAGCCCGCAAGAAACACTGATTTTATGGTATCGTACAACGATTCGCCCGCAAACAGGGGATTGTCGGCGGAGAAATACAAAATCGTTCGGTCTTTCGCATGATGCAACAAAAAGGTCGTTTTGCCCACTCCGCGCGCACCCGTAAGAAGCAGCGCCCGCGGAAGAGCCTGATACTCGACGGTAAATGGCCTAATCCGTGCGGGCAGCGCTGAGATACGACGCTTCATCGTCGCTTCAAGATCAGCAATACCTTGCATATCCATCATATATTAACTATAAAGCCGAATTATTCCTGTGTCAAGAATATTTTTAATAAAATGTTTCTATAGCAAGAAGAAATTCTGGGATGTGTTCCTGGAGAAGGAAAACGCCTGTTGTTTATTACGTATGGCTCTTTGACGTTTCGTATAGATTCCTCTCGGTAAGAATTACTGTCGCATCATTGTGTTTAATCGCTTCACTATTCTGCTCCGACAGCACTAATTGATCCAATTCTTGCATCAATAGCAGATAGTTTCCCAAGGGATCTTCTTTCACCTCGAGAACCATGTTGGCTCCTGATGCGGCAATTTTACTGATGATCCATTTATAGGGAAATTGATACTTGTCAAGCGATGCATGATCGTCTTCAAGCCTGATGGTGCGCTCATCAGCTCCTGGATGAGATGAATTGCTGTGCAGATGGGTGGTGATTACCTTACCAGTTGCTAAGATATCTTGTATTCCCTGGTAATAATCAAATCCGTACAAGCACGAAGAAATCCACAGATGCCCGACATCAAGACACAACGAACATTCGGGAACTTCGTTCACCAGTTCGATCATCTCTTCAGGTGTCTGAAACAAATACCCTACCCTCGGATTGAGGTTTTCGACAGCGAGCATTACCCCGCGCTCGGCACACGCGTTGGCAAATTGTTTGAGATTCGCCATCGCATTAGCTTTATATCCCAGGTAATGCCCGGTCTGTAGATACGATGGTATGCAAATAGAACCCGCTTCCTTCCAAATATATGGATGAAACTCTGCACCGGATAAAATCTCTTGACGCCTTTGGTTATGAGACGGAATCGCCAAATCCGTAGCATAACCCGGGTGCAGCACCATGATGTTGCCTCCAAAAGAGACCGTAGTCTCAAGACTTAATTGGAGATCTTTATAGCTTTGTCGAATGACTGAAGCATCATTGCTCGCCAGATTCGGGAAGAACTCGGTATTGGGACACGGGGCGTGTACCGAGACCACAGAATCATGCAGCAAAGGCCTCATGGAATCAAGTAACGGCCTGGACATCTCATACGACAGTTCAAAGCGCAGTGGATATGGTGATGTTTGCAATATCGCCTGCAATTTATCGACAGATTGCAGCGAAACTAAGGAAATGGCTGTTATCGGCATATGGTCATTCACAATAGCTTTCTTTATACCTCATACGCTTTGTACAACTCGGGCAGTTGGGTATGATCAAACACTGCTTTTGCCTCAGCAAGTATCTCTGGATAGCACGAGAAATGCTCAGGAAGATGGCAGAGCACCAAACGACCAGCACGCAATGTCCGTGCTGCCAATGCAGCTTGACGCGCGCTGCTGTGTCCTTTTTCAGCCAATACGGGCTCTTCGGATTTTAACCCGCTAGCTTCATGTATCAATAGATTTGCATCATACGCTATCTCGGGATAGGTAAAATTGGGAGCGCAATCGGCAAAATAGACGAATTTTCTATAGTCGGCTTCAAAGGCACATCCGATTGCCGGCACACCATGAGGAACCGGAAATACCGAAAGATGTAGAGAGCCCAATGAACCATGATACGCACCTACTTCGAGTACTTCCCATACAATCTTAAACATTCGCTTCTTTTGTTCCAATGCAAACACATCACATAACTCTTTGGCTTTTTGAATCGTAACTTGATTACCCAAGACAACCAAAGGTTCTCTCCTGTCCATCAACCACAATTGATGAAGTAATGAAGGCAACGCGTAGATATGATCAATATGGGTGTGAGTGATCAACACCATCGTAAGATTGCGTGGCTCTATACCCGTTTTTTTCAATTCCATGACAGGAGCACCCGATACATCAATCAATACCGAAGTGCGATCGTGAGTCACTGCCAAGGAGACATTGCCTGAGTTCTCATGCTGGACGCTTCCGGTATACCCGAGCAGATGCACGTTCATCAGCGTTTCCCCCGCTTTTTGGCAATGATTGGAAGTATAATCGATAAAATCGCCAAAGCCATAAACAACAGGCAAATCGGTTTGGTAAAGAATGTCAGATAATTACCGCCTGCAAGCTTGACCGCTCTGCGGAAGTTTTCTTCAAACATTCCTCCGAGGATTAACCCGAGGACAATTGGAGCAATTGGATAACCGTCACGTTTCAAGAAGTAGCCGATCAAACCCATCACCAAAGCAATCCCGAGATTATAAATTCCCACCGCAGTCGCTTGTCCGGCAACGGCATACGCTCCGACGAATGAAAGGATGAGAACCAACGGTAAAAGAATCTGTTGAGGGACTTCCAACACCTTCGGGTACAACCGCACACCAAGCAGCTGGAACAAAGCCATAAAGATATTGGCAATCAGCAATGTGATGAATATTGCATAAACTAACGACATGTTTGTCGTAAACAATTGAAATCCTGGAGTTACACCCTTGATTATCAACGCACCGAGGAGTACTGCGGTTGACGAGTCTCCGGGAATTCCCAAGGCAAGAGTAGGAATCAAGGCACCACCGGTGACTGCATTATTGGCAACTTCTGGGGCAAATACTCCTTCCAGAGCTCCAGTTCCCAGTTTTTCCAGTTTCCCATTCGAATGTTCAGCAATGTTCTTTGCCATGTTGTATGCCATGAATACGGCAATCGAAGCCCCTGTCCCGGGGATGGCGCCAATCAAAATACCGATCCCCAATGAACTGAGGATGATCTTCCACATCGACAATATCTTTTTGAACGGGGGAAATATATGGTCAATCTTCACCGGTTCGACATGTTGTCCGCCAACAAACGATTTTTTCAATCCGATAAAGACTTCGGAGACGCCAAATAAACCAATCAACGTAGAAGTCAGATCAAGACCTTTTGACAAGGGAGTGGTCGCCAAATATTTTGAGAACGGGATGCGCAGCTGATTGCTGAACGGGTCGGTTCCCAAGAAAGCCAGACACATCCCGAATGCCCCCATCAATAAGCCTTTCCAAATATTGTCTCCTGAAACCGACGCAATGATGGCAAGTCCTACCAATGCAAGTGTAGCTTTCTCCGCCGGCCCGAAAGCGAGCGTAAACTTCGCAATCAGCGGAGAGAACAACATCAAAGCCAACATACTGCCGATTCCACCGATGAAGGAAGCTACTACCGCTCCTCCGATGGCTTGGCCGGCCTTGCCTTTTTTCGTCATCCTCAAGCCGTCCTCGACTGTTACAATTGCATTGGGATTACCGGGAATTCCAATCAAGATTGCAGGTATCGAAGCTCCAGAGACAGCCCCGCAGTAGACAGCCAGCAACAATCCAATGCCAGTAGCGGTCGGAAGTCGAAAGCTGATGGGCATCATCAGCGCGATGCCCATCGTCGCTGTCAATCCCGGTAATGCTCCCAAGATAATGCCAACAATCGAGCCGATGGCCATCCAAACGATTGTGGAGACATTGGCTATTTGCATAAATCCTTGTAACAACGTATCCATGAATCCCCTCTCCTACCACGTAATCAATCCGGGGACAAGTTCGACCAAGAACATCTGGCGAAATACAAGATAAATCAATTCAGTCGTGATTGCTGAAATCATACAAGCATCAAAAGCATGAGATACCGCTACTGGCACACGCTCATGATGAAAGCGTGTCCGAGTGAGTTTATACAGCAAATAATAAAGTACCAGAACAATGACAAGCACCACTCCGGCAACCACTCCGGTAGAGCCCAGCCACTGAGGAATCCGTCCCTGGCGTGCACTTAACAATAAATACCTGCTTATTACCCTTCCGATGGAATACAGGGCAAGCAGAACCGCCAGCGTTGCTACAGTTCCAACAGCCCACGTTGCCACATCCTTGCGAACTACCGTTCCTTGTAAATAGAAAAATATGAGTGTGAATACCAGCATTGCTGTTGTGATAATGAATCCCAGTGGCCGCATTGCGGCCACGTACAGGATTGCTACGATCAGAGTCAGAAGAAAAAGACGCTGTTCCGAAGTCCCTCGACTATTCTGCACGGCCTCCTGAGGTTTCTTATCGGTAAGGAACAGAATCGTAGAGGCTACAAACATGAAAATCGAAAGGACCAACGGGAGCATCATCCCGCCCGGGTCTCCTCCAATTTCATCGCCAATCATGGTAGACGACCCAAGGCTGATGACATAGATGAAGTAAAGAATCGATACCACCATGAAGACAAACGGCAAAGGTTTTCGGGTTCGAAACAACGTCATGATCAGCTCCTAATTGGTCATTTTATACAGACCGGCTTCCTTGAGAATCACTTCATAATCAGCGATGATTCCTTTGTCATATTCAGCAAATGCTTCCAACTTGTAAAACGCGGGAATCAACCCGTTGTCTTTCATGAACTTTTGGAACGAGGCGCTGTAGAAAGCCTTCTCGGCAGTATCGGCAAGCCATTTCTTGGCTACTTCGGGAGTGCCTTTTTTGACCATTAGTGAACGGAACGAGCCGCCGGGGACAGTGATTTCGGGATATCCTGCTTCATCCAGAGTCGGTACTGATGCAAGCGACGCGAGCGGGCTGTGATCTTCTGAAAGAATTACCAACGGACGGAACGAATTAATGTTGGCTACTACTTCAGATTGAGAAAATATACCGACATCACAGTGACCGCCCAATACCGAAGCAATCAAATCAGCCCCGCCATTAAATGGAACTACGTTAAAAACCTTGCCAAAGGCAAGGTTCAAGCCAACTGAAGCTACACCAGTGGCGCCCCCCATACCGGCATTGCCCAATGAGATTTTTCCAGGACGGGATTTTGCATCTGCTACCAATTCTTGCAAACTTGTCCACGGTTTGTCTTTTCTGACAGCAACGATGAATGGATCCCAGTTCAACGCGGCAATGTAGTCAAGCTTCTTATAGCCATCGGTCAACCCCTGCATCGTCGCAGCAGTGGTGTGTGTACCGGCGGCAAGGAGCATATATCCGTCAGCCTCATTATTGATGACTTCGTTGGTTCCGGTGGCACTTCCCGCACCGGTGATGTTAGTCACCAAAAAATTCACTCCAGAAACTTTCTTCATTTCCTCAGCCAACTTGCGGAAAATCAGATCCGTACCTCCACCAGCTGCGTGCGGGACGACGATAGTAATGTTCTTTTCCGGATCGGGGTAGATCGCTTCAGCCACAGCTTTGGCAGAAAACGTTCCTGATACGATCAAGGCGATCAACAACGAGAGTATGATTGCACTACGTTTCATATCTTCCTCCTCCAAGATAGTGTTTTACCGGTGCTAAGACCGGGCTATTTCTACACGAATGCCTTGATCTTCCAAGGCAAGTCGTGATCCTTCACTCAATCCATCATCGGTAATCAGCATATCGATATCACTCCAATCGCAGACTTTTGCCAGTGAAGCGGTACCGAACTTTGATGAATCAGCGAGCAAATATACCTTTGAAGCACTAGCTATCATTGCTTGTTTGGTATCTGCTTCGATCAAATTGGTGCAAGTGATCCCTTGTTCCAAAGAGAATCCGCTAGCTCCTAAAAACAGGGCATCGACATGCACTTGGCTTAAATAGGCGCGCGCCGGCGAGCCAATCGCGGCGAGCGATGGGCGCCGCAACAACCCACCAATAATCAGCAATTCAACTGATTCAGCGGCAGCGAGCTCTTGAATTACCAGAATACTGTTGGTAATCACCGTAATGTTCTTTTTTGCAACTAGAGAAGCAAGATGGACAGTAGTACTGCCACTGTCGATAATGATGTTCTTTCCAGACTCGACATACCGAAGAGCATGCTTGCAGATTGCTTTTTTTTCTTTGGTGTGTTCTTTAATCGTATTGCTAATCAAGCGAACGAGGTTTTGCTTTTCAGCAAGGACCACTCCACCATGAGTGCGTATTACAAGACCTTTCTCGGCTAACTCGTCAAGGTCCTTTCGGATGGTCACCTTGGAAGTATCAAGACGCTGTGAGAGTGTAATCACGTCAAGCGAATTGCATTCCTGCAGCATCTGCATAATGTAGTTCTTACGTTGTGTAGCGTGCATACCACCCCCAGTGTTATCTTATTTTACCTTTCACAATTATATTATCATATAAAACAACTAAAAGCAAGTAAAAAATAATAAAAAGCAAGTAGCTTGAAGATTGGACGCCTAATAGGGAATAGGGCTAGTGTAAACTGGTTACTGTAAATTGGCGGCTCACTCGTAGGAGAAAGGATAGAAAAAACGGGTTCAACCCTGTCTTAATGGTTGAGGCCCTGCTGCCACAAAGATCTAGCACTGTCGCTCTAGGATTTTGACAGGGGATTCGCGCCGGGCTTATTGCTCTTTGCGCCCTTGTTTCATCCACGCTCCCAACCCAGCCTGCCCAGGGCGGTCTCCACCAACGTAGCCAGAAGCTCGCCGTAGTCCAAACCATGCAAGGCCCAGGCCGCCTCCGGCAGGAAGCTGTGGGGTCCCAGTCCGGGCATTACGTTGATTTCCAACACATAGGCGCCGGACTCGTCGGCTCGTATGTCCACTCGGGAGTAGTCGCTGGCGCCGATGGCGTGAAAGCAATTCCAAGCAAGGGCGCACAGCTCCCTGGAGAGTTCTTCGTCCTTGACCGGTACGACCTTCTCTAGATCCTTTACCGCCATGTCGTGGCTCAGAATGGGCACTGCCACGTCCATGGACGCATAGTCTATTTCCACCGGCGTGAATAAAGGCTTGTCGGCTTCGATGATCCCCACGCTGAACTCACGCATGCCCTCGCCGCCGATGTATGTTTCGACCAGGGCGGGCTGTTTGAAGTCCTGCTGGATCTTGGCCACCTCACGGACCAACTCGGCGCCATCATGGACGATCGAGTCTTCGCTGATGCCCAGATGCCCTCCTTCGAGGCTGGGTTTTACCATGAGGGGAAACCCGATGAGCTCAGCTTGGGCGAGGATCGATTCCTCCGAGTCGCCAGGAGAAACCAGAAAAGCGTCGGGCGTGGGCACCCCTGCCTGCCTAAGCACCCGTTTCGTGTCTGCCTTGTTCAAGCCCAGCTTGACCACCTCGGCACTCGATCCCAAATGATCGAACCCCCAGCTGTCCAGGAGTTCGGGCAGGAAGTTGAGCTTGGTCTTTTCGTCCAGATACTCGGCGATATTGAAGACGAACACCTTGTCCTTGTGCGACAAGCTATCCAGAAAGAGCTTGAGCTCCGAAGGATCCTTCGTCTCGATGGACGAAAGCTTCCAACGGGCCGAAAGCTCCTTTTCTATGCGCTCGTAGGTTTCGGGGCTTCGCCATGGCTTGTCGGTAAATGACTCGATAAGGGCAATCTGCATAGGGCAACTCCTGGTATTGATACTAAACAGAATAGCCGGTTTTTGACCAGAGCCACTCCGGACAAGGCCCTTGAGAAAATAAGGGGCGGGGAAGAGTTGACAAAGACAGTAGAGCAGATTTAGCCTAATTAAGGATCGAGTAAGGCGACATATGCCATAGCGGCCGTTTTCCTGATATCAAGGCTGATTTTATCATGGTCAACCCGCCTTTTACCATGAAAGAGTGGCAAAAAGCTGCGCAAGGGCAAGCGCGGGACATGTGGCTCGCCGTAATTAGAAAGTATACGACCTTTTTGGAGGAAAGTTTGACATGGAAAACGGCCAACTAACCTGGATCACTAATTTCATTTGGGGCATCGCCGACGACGTGTTGCGCGATCTCTATGTGCGGGGCAAGTACCGCGATGTCATTCTCCCGATGATAGTGATCCGTAGGCTGGATGCTGTATTGGAGCCAACCAAGCAGGCCGTACTCGACATGAAGGCTTCGCTCGACAAGGCAGGCATCACGAACCAGGATGCTGCCCTGCGTGGGGCGGCAGGCCAGGCGTTTTACAACACCTCCCCTTTCACTCTGCGCGACCTCAAGGCCCGGGCCAGCCGCCAGCAACTGGAGGCGGATTTTCGGGCCTATCTTGATGGCTTCTCACCTAATGTGCAGGAGATCATCGAAAATTTCGAGTTCCGCAATCAAATCCCTCGCCTTGCCAAAGCCGACGCCCTAGGAACGCTCATCGAGAAGTTCCTCGACCACTCGATCAACTTGAGCCCGCAGCCTGTGCTCAACAGCGACGGCACCGTCCAGCTGCCCGGCCTCGACAATCACGCCATGGGCACCATTTTCGAGGAGCTATTGCGCCGCTTCAACGAGGAAAACAACGAAGAAGCCGGCGAGCACTGGACCCCGCGCGATGCCGTGAGGCTGATGGCCCGCCTGATCTTTGAGCCAGTTGCCGACCAGATTAAATCCGGCACCTACCTCCTCTACGACGGCGCCTGCGGTACCGGCGGAATGCTCACGGTGGCTGAGGAAACCTTGCTGCAACTAGCGAAGGAACACGGCAAACAGGTCTCGGTGCATCTTTTCGGCCAGGAGATCAATGCCGAGACCTACGCCATCTGCAAAGCCGACCTTTTGCTCAAAGGCGAGGGCGATGCCGCCGACAACATCGTCGGCGGACCTGAGCATTCGACACTCTCCAACGATGCATTTCCCGGTCGCGAGTTCGACTTCATGCTCTCCAATCCGCCCTACGGGAAGAGTTGGAAGAGCGACCTGGAGCGCATGGGCGGCAAGGAGGGCATCAAGGACCCGCGCTTTGTCGTGCAGCACCGAGGCGAGGAGCTTTCGCTCCTCACCCGTTCGAGCGATGGGCAGTTGCTGTTCCTGGTGAACATGCTTTCCAAGATGAAGCATGACACCCCGCTCGGCAGCCGTATCGCCGAGGTACACAACGGCTCATCGCTGTTTACGGGAGACGCCGGCCAGGGCGAGAGCAACATCCGCCGCTGGATCATCGAGAATGACTGGCTCGAGGCCATTGTAGCTCTGCCACTCAACATGTTCTACAACACCGGAATCGCCACCTACGTCTGGGTGCTGACGAACAGGAAGCCCGAGCACCGCAAAGGCCGTGTGCAGCTCATCGATGCCACGCAATGGTACAAGCCCCTGCGCAAGAACATGGGCAAGAAGAACTGCGAGCTGTCCGAAGAGGACATCCGCTGCATCGTGGATACCTTCCTCAAATTTGAAGAGAACAAGCAGTCCAAGATATTCCCCAACGCCGCCTTCGGCTACTGGAAGGTGACGGTGGAGCGCCCCTTGCGTCTGAAGGGTATCGATACCGAGCGCGTTTATACCCCTAAGGAGATAAAAACGCTTCGAGAAACGTCCGAGCGCCTGCCTGCCGAAGCCTCTGCGCAGGCAGGTGTCGACGACGCACCGCCGGTGATCAAAAAAATTCACAAGCCTGGCACGGCGCCCGATCCGATCCGCGGGCTGTTCGAGGTGACCATCGGTGGCAAAACCCGCGTGGTCGAATACGAGCCGGACACGGAACTTCGCGACAGCGAGCAGATCTCCTTCCTCGAGTGCCCCGCCTGCCATGCGCCTGGCTACCTGCCGAGCCCGGAAGACCAGCGCACAGCCACCGAGACATTCATTCGCCGCGAGGTGCTGCCCTACGCGCCGGACCTGCCTGCGCCGTGCTCGCCGCGGCAGGCAGGCGCCTGGTACGACCCGGCCAGCGTCAAGGTGGGCTACGAGATCAGTTTCAACCGCTACTTTTACAAGCCAAAGACCCTGCGGTCGCTGGAGGAAATACGGGCAGATCTGCTAGTGGTGGAGAATGAGGCGGAGGGGTTGCTAAATGATATATTAGGAGGATAACCATGCGAATCCAACGTTTAAGAATCCATAACTACCGCAGCATTCGCAACTTAGAAATGGAATGCCAGGCCCTCGAAACATTGCTCGGTCCTAATAATCACGGCAAGTCTAATGTGCTCGCCGCTCTCGAGTTTTGCTTATCCACTTCCACCAAGCCTTTAGAGCAAGATTTCTTCATCAATCGCTCAGAAAGTGATAATGATTTTTGGGTTGAGATAACTTTTAATGAACTTACGGAACAAGAAAAGAACACTTTTAAGAAATATGTTCAGTCAGACGGAACTGTTTGTATCCGTAAAACAGCCCGGATACAGAATGGCGAAATTGAGGCCTTCTATAATGGCTACATAGAACAGCCAAATGAAGAATGGCTAAAATCGGACAAGGCGGGGGATTATACATCACGGGAAGACGTTAGTCGGACATCGCTAAAAGATCTTGTTCCACCAAGCGGTCGATTGACTAAGGCAAACATCGAAGATGCTCAACAAAAGTACATAGAACAACATCGAGAGAAGCTAAGTTTTTCACGGGTTCTCGAAGGAGGGCCTTTGCTAGGCCAAAAGAATGTCGGTGGCGGTGTATTGCCCGATTTCTATTTGATTCCGGCGGTACGCGACCTAACAGACGAGATTAAGGTGAAGGCCTCGACTACCTTTGGACAATTGTTGAATCGTGCCGTGCGTGAAATGGCCGAGAGAGACCCACGTTTTAAGGAAGCACGCAAGCAGCTGGAAGAAGTCGTGCAGTCATTGAACGTTCGTGATGACAAAGAACAAGAGAATAATCAATTGGCGGATCTCGAAAGGTCGATTGAGGAGGAACTCCAAACATGGGGTGTCAAAGTGAATATTGAAGTAACACCGCCAGAACTCGAACGACTCTTTGAACTCGGCACCGATGTCCACTTGAACGATGGTGTCAAGACCACTGCTGACCGAAAAGGCAATGGGCTGCAACGTGCAATGATGTTTGCTCTTCTTCGAGCTTGGGCGAAGACCCTGCATAAAGAAAAAAATTCCCACAATCAGGAAGGACCCGCTCCCCGAAAGCAATCGGACTCGGTGATTTTTGCCATGGAGGAACCTGAACTTTTTCTGCATCCCCACGCGCAACGTAAATTAGCTACGACACTTCGTGAAATAGCCGAAACACCAGAGCATCAAGTATTCATCTGTACACACTCGACACACTTTGTCGATCTTGAACACTACAAGGAACTGGCAATTATCACTAAGCGTTCTCCGGAAGAAGGAAGCTGTATCCGCCAATGTGTTACGGAGTTGTTCGAAGGTGATGATATCGACAAAAGGAAACAGCGGTTCCATATGGCTCGATGGATAAATCCCGACCGTGGTGAAATGTTCTTTGCCAAACGGGTTGTATTTGTCGAAGGTGAAACCGAAAAAGTGTTGTTACCATTTTTGGCCCAAAAATTGAGTGTCTTTGATCCAGATATTTCAATCATTGACTGCGGCTCCAAGCATAATCTTCCCTTGTATATCGCCATCGCCAAAGCCTTCGAGATCCCGTATCTTGTGATACACGACGAAGACCCCTTGCCCGATCCGATACCTGATGACTGGAATGAAGATACAAGAAAGGCGAGGAAGAGGACGTTTGAGCTGAATGATCACATTAAAAATCTTGTTGAAGCGCCTTTGGGGCAGATCGAAATGCTTTCACCAGATTTCGAGAAAGTAAGTGGGGTCTCCAAGAGACAAGGTGAAAATAAGGGAAAAGCCCTCGCTGCGCTGGACCATTTTGAAGCGGTAGAGAAATCAAAAGTCCCCGAACGACTGCGACAAGTGGTCTATGCAGCCTTCAATGCTCAGAGGGAATAAGAATGATCACCAACCTCAACCCCTACCCCGCTTACAAATACTCCGGTATGTCATGGCTGGGCCAAGTACCGGAGCATTGGGAGACTTGTAGGCTGAAGTCAAGGCTCGTTAAGAACGATTCTGGTATCTGGCGTGATCACCACGATCCAAACGGCACGATTATTCTTCGTTCTACTGAGCAAACAGTTTCAGGCGGTTGGAAGATTGAAAATCCAGCGCGAGTGCACCTGTCTCATATGGAGAGAGAAGCATACTTGCTCCGAGCAGGTGATCTCGTTGTAACGAAATCGAGTGGCAGTGCTGACCACATAGGGAAAACCAGTCTTGTAACTGAGGATGTTGCGACACTACGTTGTGCCTTTTCGAACTTCATGCAACGTCTTCGCCTCGGTGAGAACACTGATCCGAAATTGCTTTGGTATTACCTTAACTCACCGATAGGGCGTGAACAGCTCGTTTTTCAATCAACGACAACTACGGGACTTGCAAACTTGAATGGCAAAATCCTCGCCAATTGCGTTATTGCGCTTCCTCCCCTCCCCGAACAAACCGCCATTGTCCGCTTTCTCGACTGGGCAGACAGACGGATCAGGCGGGTGATCCGGGTGCGGCAGCGGCGGATCAATCTGCTGGAGGAGTATAAGCAGGCCCTCATCCACCAGGCCGTCACCGGTAAGATCGATGTGCGCACCGGCAAGCCCTACCCGGCCTACAAAGACTCCGGCGTGGAGTGGCTGGGCCAGGTACCGGCGCATTGGGAGGTGCGGCGGCTTGGTTCGGTCACACAGATTCTAAACGGCGCAACACCTTCAACCAGCAAATCGGAGTATTGGGATGGTAGCATCGTATGGATTACGCCAGATGACCTCGGAAAGCTTAAGAGCAGGTACATTGACAATAGCTCACGCACCATAACTTCAGAGGGATACACCGCTTGTGGTACAACATTGGCTCCTGCTGGCAGTATCGCCATGTCTACACGCGCTCCAATAGGTCATCTCGGTATCTTGCAGGTTGCGGCGTGTGTAAACCAGGGCTGTAGGCTTCTTGTGCCTCAACCTACGACTGTGACCGAGTATCTTTACTATTCCTTGGTCGTGGGACGGCCAAACCTAGAGGTGCTCGGACAAGGAAGCACTTTCATGGAGTTATCGAGAGCAAAACTAGGGGCATTTTCTATTCCTTGCCCATCTCTCCCCGAACAAACCGCCATCGTGGAGTACCTTGACGCCCAGACGGCCAAAATCGATACTGCCATCTCCGTCTCTCGCCGTGAAATCGACCTCCTGCGCGAATACCGCGAGAAGCTGATCTCCGATGTGGTCACCGGCAAGATGGACGTGCGTGAGGTGACGGCACAGTTGCCGGAAGAGCCAGCGGAGGAAGAAGAACCTCTGCGCGCTGAGGATGCTGAAGTGGTGGCCGATGAGGAAACGGATAACAATGAGGAAACCGCTGATGCAGAAGAAGCTTGCTAAACCCTCAAGAGGCATAAGAGAGCCCGCGGCTTCTTATTGTCAGCCCGGCGGTGAGATTGTGCTGTACCAAGCCGCCGATGGCCGCGTTCAGCTCGAAGTGCGGCTCGAGCGCGAGACCATCTGGCTGAGCCTCAATCAGATGGCTGCTTTGTTCGACCGGGATAAGTCCGTGATTTCTCGACACTTGCGCAACATTTATCGAGAAGGCGAGCTTGATGAGGGGGCAACTGTTGCATTTTTTGCAACAGTTCAGCAGGAAGGGGATCGCCAGGTTACGCGTCAAGTCGAATACTACAACCTCGACGCCATCATCTCGGTCGGCTATCGGGTCAACTCCAAGCGCGGCACCCAGTTTCGCATCTGGGCCACCGGGGTGCTGCACGATCACATTTTGAAGGGCTACACGGTCAATGCGCAACGGTTGGCCGCACTCCAGCAGACCATTCGCTTGATCTTCAATGTAGTTGATCAAAGGTCACTGGGCGGCGACGAGGCAGCAGCGATGCTGCGGGTCCTGCGGGATTATGCCGATGCCTTGAACGTTCTGGATGCTTATGACCACGGCAACGT
>DIXD01000080.1 GCA_002435985.1 Spirochaetaceae bacterium UBA6089 | reverse complement strand
AATCCTGGCCGCCTTGTATGCGGTCGAACGGGGAGGACAGGTGGCAATCATGGCGCCCACCGAGCTACTGGCCCGCCAGCACGCTACAATTGCCGCCCACCTGGTGGAACCTCTCGGCGTGAGGCTCGCCTTCGTGACAGGCTCCGTATCGAGTGCGGCGCGCCCACCCCTCCTTTCCGCTCTGCAAAACGGCGAAATCGACATTGCGATCGGCACCCATGCGCTCTTTTCGGAGGATGTTTCGTTCAAAAACCTCGAACTTGTGATCATCGACGAACAGCAGCGCTTCGGCGTGCTCCAGCGGATCGCTCTCTACAAAAAAGGACACATCCCCGACCTTCTCATGATGACTGCGACTCCCATCCCGCGCAGCCTCGCTCTCACCTTCTTCGGAGACCTCCAGGTCTCGACAATCCTGCATCTGCCGCCAGGCCGTAAGCCTGTCGTCACACACCTCGCCCACGAGGACAGGCGGCACAGCGTCTATGAATTCACGCGCGGCAAGCTTAAGGAAGGCCGCCAGGCCTACTTTGTCTATCCCGTGATCAGCGGATCCGAAAGGCTCGACCTTCGCGATGCCGAGTCCATGGCGTCTCACCTCGCCAACGAGGTATTCCCCGAGTTCAGCGTTGGCCTTTTGCACTCGAGGCTCAGTGACGAGGCCAAAATGGAGGTGATGACCAAGTTCGCAGCGGGTGAAATCTCGATACTTGTCGCGACCACGGTCGTGGAAGTGGGTGTGGATGTTCCCAACGCGACGGTGATGGTGATAGAGCACGCAGAGCGCTTTGGCCTTTCGGCACTGCACCAGCTGCGCGGGCGCATTGGGCGGAGCTCGCATCAGGGATATTGTTTTCTCGTGTATTCCAAAGAACTCACTGAGGAGGGGCGGCTTCGACTCAAGGCTCTCTACGAGACAACCGACGGCTTTGCGATCGCCGAGGAGGACCTCAAAATACGCGGGCCCGGCGATATGCTCGGCATCGAACAATCGGGAGATCTACGCCTCACCATTGCGGACATGCGCACCGATTTCGAATTGTTGAAGCAGGCGCGGCGCGATGCGTTCGCCGTTATCGAGTCTGATCCGTCGCTTTCCGAGCCGGATCATCAGGTGATCCGCCAGGTACTCACACGGGCTAATCCCTTCTCGGAAAAGTAGGAGACAGAAAAACGGGGAGCGTCATAGAGCCCCAGGTGTCATAGAGCCCACGGTAAGGACGCGTGTACTTCGAACAAGGTGAACATCGGAGACGCAATCAGCGTCTTCGCCTGCGCGATTTCGGACCTCCGTGCTGCAGCACAAGCTCGGAACAACCCATGTAATCGAGAATCTTCTCACGTTTGGCTCCAGGACCGAGCATCTTTTTTACTTTGTTGTATTTGCGGCGTAGATACTGAATCGAAGGGATGCTCGTCCCAAAGTGCTCCGCAAGCTCCCAGTCGCGACGCAGGTAGCGTCCATATGCATCTTTGCGGTTCAGTGTCAAAAATTCATTGAGGCGCTCGCGCGTCCATTCGATGTTTTTGCCCTGCGAGTAGTCGTGCTGTTCCATCCGGCGTTTGGTGCGTTCTGCGGCCCCTTCCATTTTCCGCTTACGCCAGTAGGTGCTGCGATTGCGTGCCTGGATTATGTCTTCGCGCGTATACCCTGTGGATTCCATCCAGAGACGGGCCAATTTGGCCTTTTCTGCCGGGCTCAGGCGTGACTTGAGAGAGTTCTGGACATACTCCTCGGGGTTCCGAGAATCCAAAATCATCCTCTCCGATTTCCTCATATTCTAAATATAATAGAGAATTATGAAAAATCAAATAATTCGGTTCGATTGCAGGTCAATCGTACCGGAACGCGACAGCCTCCCAACCCTTTTTACGTTCTGCAGAAGGAAATTTTGAAAAGCTCGGCGGCTTCTGGCGCACTGCTCGTTCGGTCTTCATGCTCTCTCCTACGATGAGGGCCACTCCTCCTCGCTTGAGCACCCTCGAAATGAGCGGCCAGTAATAGGATGCACTGTCGAAGGTCGGAACATCCTCGAGAAAAAGAATGACGGCATCGATGCTTGCAGCCTCAAGAGGCCTGGGAAGCGGCGTGGAAGGCTGGACCGATGCGGATTCCGACGAAGGGCTCAACCTGTCCAGTCGTTCCTCTATTCCATTCGTCGCCCCCTCCTGCGACTGTGCTTCCACCGGAAAGTCCGGCTCAGGCACGAGCGTGGCCCCTAAAAAACCAGTGCTCTCAAGATTGTGCAAAGACGCGACGAGGGCGAGCAAATCGTGGGATTTGAGGACGATCTCCTGTGGCCCCACCACCGCACGCATCCAGAGAGGAGCAATACCGACCCCAGGCTCGATGACGAGTGCGCGCCGAACAAGAAGGCCGGAGAAGGCTCTCCGCGCGAGCGCAAGGGCGCAGCTCGTGGCGTAGGAAGGTTCGTCGAATTCCGGAAGGCCCTGAATACCGTCCCACGCGAGATCGGCGCCTGCGATTCTCTTCTGCGAGCGTGCGCGCAGGTAGGGCACAAACCATCGGCCAGCTTCTGTTTCAAGCTCCGCCATGAGAGGTTCTTCGGGGACCTCCGCGATCGCGACCATGTGATTCTTCGTCGCGACAGTCCTCTTGAGGCGGAGACCAGCCTCGGTGCACCATGCGCGGGCCTGCTCTGCGAGCGGCTCCACAACGACAAAGGCAAAGGTGCCACCAGGCCGCACGAGCCTCGTGCGTACGGCCTCGAAATACTGTGCCAGCACCGACGACCCCGCCTTGGCAGGCAGGTTGGACACCACTGCGTCGTAAGGCCCTCGTGCATCGGGCTCGCAGAGCAGGCCCGCCTCCGCCCTCAGTGGCGCCGCAAGTCTTTCTCCGACTTTGACCTTCGAAAAATGGCGTTTGCGGCAGAGCACCCGCTGTGTACCATCATAGCCATACAGCGCAACGGCAAGACCGTTTCGCGCCGCGTTCCGCGCTGCAAAAGCCACTGCCCGAAAGTCGCGGTCGCGCATAACGACGTCCATGACGGGACAGGATGCCGCTAGGCTTATGCCGATTACCCCCGTTCCACAGCCTGCATCCAAAAGACGCCTTGCACCTACGATTCCCGGCTCGTGGGCGATCTCTTTCATGAGAAGCCGCGTCCCTGTGTCGATGCCGAAGGACGAAAATAAAGCATGCGACAAATCGAACTTGAGCCGCACGCC
>DIXD01000048.1 GCA_002435985.1 Spirochaetaceae bacterium UBA6089 | reverse complement strand
TTGTCCGCCCAAAATCCGATGCCCTTGCAGACATGGAGCACAAGGTCCTGAAGATGGGCGGTCTCCGCGGTCTTCCCGCAGACGCCCTTCGCGACATTGCATGCCGTGTTTCTCAACGTTTCTTGACACTGATTGCAGAACATTATAGTCCTCCCTCAGAGCACGACGGTCGTATACCGCCGTCGGCGTATCAAAAACTCCGCGCAACGGCGGATATGGTTGTGGTTGAGAGGACGTTCCGAAACTGCGTCTCGGCCTCCTCATAGAATGAACGCAAGGCACATGTCTTCGTCCGGCAAACCGCACGGGCAAAAAGACATTCGCGGTGAGGGATATCGCCCTCGAGTCCGACAACAACATCGAGGCACGAAATGGCGTCAGCCGGTCTCGCGAGCGCGTACCCACCACCGAGCCCCCGGCTCGGGGTGAGAAAACCCTGGGCCGCGAGCTTCTGCATGATCTTGGCGAGATAGGTCGGCGATACTCCAAGGCGCTCGGCGACTTCTCGCGCCGAGACGCTTCCGCCCTTGGCTTCGGCAAGTGCAAGCGCATGAATAGCGGCATTCGCCGTATCCGAGACCGAGATGATCCGATCCATGATCAGCTCCCGCTATAATAGGATATCCATATCTTATTATAGTGCATCCATAAAAAAATTCAAGTAGAACCAGGGGTAAAATATCGAATAAGTTTTTAAAAGCTCCTCAGGTCTAGCCCTTCAGGTCTAGTCACTCAGGTTTAGTCCTGGAGGTCTAAAACGATTCCAAGCTCCTGCGCAAGTTTCCAAATCCTCCCTGTGGGAGCTCACGATGCGTTTCACTCAGTTTGGCAATAGGCAGCAGAGAACGAAGATTTTGGATCGTAAGGGTAATCGCGCTGTGGCTTTCTTCGACCCTTCCTTCGAGTATGAAGGCACCGCCCTCAAGAAGGGCAGAACGGAACTTCGCATATGCCTTAGGAAAGAGCACTGTCTCAAAATTGGCAGTTTCGTCCTCGAACGTGAGAAATTCCATCGGCTCCTCATGGGCGGTAAGCACCTCTTTGGCAGTGATGAGCCAACCGACGAGGCGTACAGTCGCACCAACGCGTGAGGGAAGCGAGGAGGCTTTGATTCTCGGCATAGTAAGTGCACCGGGTACGAGACTTAGGGGGTGACAGGTAAGCGTGGTCGAGAGCCAGCGCATCTGGGAAATCGCATTGCGCCGGGCTTGCAGCGCCGGGCTTCTCTGTGAGTCGGCGATACTGCCTGCGATTCTCGAGATTGTCGTGTCTGTCTCTCCAGTAAAAAGGTCTGCCCCCGCTCTCCTGATTTGATCGCTGTTTGCGAGAAGAAGGCGCATGAGTAGAGCCGAACGCGAAAGCCCGCACGAAATACTGTCCAAAGCCCCCGATCCGACAAGCGCCTCGGCCTCTTCCCTGGTATAAGGAACGCGAGCAATGAAATCTTCAATAGAAAGAAATGGCCGGGGTCGGGCGCTCGATACCGCCCCATCCCGCGCAGTGCCGTCGCGCGCAGTAATGATGGCATTGAACGTCGATTCCCCTAACCCCGCAATCATTCCCAACCCCCAGCGGATCTCCTTGCCGCGCCCCTTACAGCGGACTACGCTGACATTCACATCAGGAGGAAGAAGCGTAAGCCCCATACGACGAGCTTCGCTCGCGTACGCCAGCGTGGAATAAAACCCCCCGCGATTCGAAATCACCGCCGCCATAAACTCGGCAGGATAATGCGCTCGAAGCCAGGCCGATTGAAACGAGAGCATTGCGTAGCTCGCTGAGTGCGCCTTGACAAAAGAATAGCCGGAAAAGGACAGAATCATGTCCCAGACAGCCTCGATCACCTCGAGCGCCACACCCCGCTCCGCCGCGCCGTCGAAGAAGCGCTGTTTCCACATCTCGAGACGATGGCCGCGGTCTTTTTTTGTAAGAATTTTTCGGATTGCGTCGGCATCGGAGGAAGAAAAGCCCGCCAGCGCAGTCGCGGCCTTGGAAACATCCTCCTGGTAGCACATAATCCCATATGTTTCCGCAAAAAGCTCTCCAAGAGCAGGATGCAGAGGCTTCCACGGCTTGCCCTTCAGCTGTTCGATGTACTCTTCGATATAGCGATTTGCGGCCGGACGGATAATCGACGAGTGAATCACGAGATGAGCAAAATCTCCAACACCAGTCTTCTTCTGCAACAGCCGCATGGCGGGGCTCTCGACGTAAAAAACACCCATAGTGTCGCCCCGAGCGATCATCTCGATGGTTTCGGGATCTTCCTCAGGCCTCCATGTGCTCTGATCGAAGATAATGCCATTTTCCTCCAGATTTATGAGGGCATCGCGCACCACCGCAAGAGAGCGGTTGCCCAAAAGATCGACCTTGACAAGCCCAGCGTCTTCAACCCCGTCCTTATCCCAGGCGGTGACAAGTATGCCCGAGCCCGTACGCTCGACAGGGACATGGTCGGCAATCTCGTCAGGCACAATAATGATGCCGCCGGAATGCGTGCCGAGATTGCGCGGCAG
>DIXD01000068.1 GCA_002435985.1 Spirochaetaceae bacterium UBA6089 | reverse complement strand
AGAATCTGCGCCTCCGA
This sequence comes from Spirochaetaceae bacterium UBA6089, assembly GCA_002435985.1. Lineage (GTDB taxonomy): Bacteria > Spirochaetota > Spirochaetia > Treponematales > Rectinemataceae > Rectinema. Next base: position 4,090 of record DIXD01000068.1, on the reverse strand, counting down.
ATATTCAGGAATGGCCTGCAGCACTTTGACCTTCTCATCGCGGATATGTTCAGGCGAAAGCGAGGCCGGCGGCTCCATCACCGTGAGGCACAGAAGCTGCGTCAGATGATTCTGGAGCATATCGCGCGCAGCGCCAAACCCATCGTAATACCCTCCGCGCGTGCCGATGCCGTCCTGCTCCGCCACGGTGATTTCGATTCTGTCGATATAGTTGCGGTTCCATATCGGCTCGAATATCGTGTTTGCAAAGCGGAAATGCAGAAGATTCTGGACCGCCTCTTTACCGAGATAATGATCGATGCGATAGATATCCCGCTCCTCGAACCAGCGATGGAGCGATTCAGTCAGCGTTGCTGCCGATGAGCGATCCTTGCCATAAGGCTTTTCGACCACGAGCCTGCACCAACCCTTCGCCGAAGCGTCGCTTCCCAAAGTATTGCTCCCACAGCCCGCACGCCCGAGGTGCTCCGCGATCACCGGGAAAAGCTCTGGTGTCACGGCCAAATAGTAGAGGGTGTTTTCAGGCAATCTCGCCTTGGGGCTCAATCCGACAAGCACGCTTTGGTCGCGCTCGACGACGAGCCTCCTGATTGCCTCATAGCTGTCCATATCTTCCACATCGTTCCTGAGGTAAAAGATGCGCCGGGAGAAGTCGCGCCATGCCTCATCGTGTGACGCTTCGGACCTGTGGCGGCTATGAGCAATGCAGGCGTCGTGCAGTGTCTCACGGAACTGCTCAGTGCTGTAGTCTCGCCTTGCCGCCCCAATCATCAAGAGATCCTGAGGGAGCTGGCGTTCGAGGTAAAGATCGTAGAGCGCGGGAAAGATCTTTCGATGTGCTAGGTCTCCCGAGGCACCGAACACGAAGAAGAGCGCTGGCTCCGGAGAGAACCGCGCAGTATCGAGCCGACAATATGCCGAATCATCTACTATATTCATGAATTATAATATACAAAAACATGACCTGCTCCGGCGAAGGCCGAAACAGCGCTGCGCCTCTGCCGGTACCGTTACACATCGCCCTGTCCGGAGTCAGACCCATGTTTTCCCCCACCCTTGCCTGAGAACCAGTTGAAATACACCGTCTCCTGACCCGACACGATTTCCCGCACCGATGTCGGCTCAAAACCGACTACGGCCCCGAATTCTTTGCTCGCAGACAGAAAACCGCACTCCCAGCCTGCGTCGAGAAAACGCGCCAGCATTGGATTCATCTCGCGATAAAGGGTGTGGGCCTCTTCCTGGCCTGCCATTCTCTGACCATACGGAGGATTGCCGAGCAACACCCCTCTGTTCCCTAAAGGAACAAGTGTGCGCACATCGACACTCGAAAAATGGATGAATTCGCTTATCCCCGCGAGCTTTGCGTTGTTGCGCGCCAGCTCGAGCGCCTCAGCATCGAGATCGGAAGCCTGAATGTCTGCGCGGATGTCCTTCCGCGTCTCTTTCCTGAACAATACACGCACATCTTCGATGCTGTTGCCATCCATCTCAGGGAAAAGCTCGAAGGCAAAATGCCGCTTTAGGCCAGGTGCCATATTGCATGCATAGAGCGCCGCCTCGATGGGAATCGTCCCTGATCCGCAGAACGGATCGACGAGCGGACGCGCCCTGCTCCAGCCCGCAAGGAAGAGCAAGGAGGCTGCAATGGTCTCCTTGAGCGGCGCCTCATGGGTAAACCTCCGGTATCCACGCCGCGAGAGCGCATCGCCCGAGGTGTCGATCACAATCTGCCACCAGTCATTGTCACCGTACACCCGGACCTCGAGGGTCGTACCGGTCTCCGACATTTTTCTCACCCGAAAATGCTGCATCAGCTCGGAGTAGATCGCCTTCTGCGTCATCGACTGCAGCGTCGCCTGCGCATGAAGCTTGCAGTGATTGGCCCGCGCCCGCTCCACCAGCACCTTCGTTTCCTTCGAACAGTATCGTTCCCATGGAATTGACGCGACACCCTGATAGAAGCCGTCAAAATCGAAAGCCTTGAATTCTCCGACCAGAAGCAGGACCCTGTCCGCGGTGCGAAGGCCGATATTCGCCTTCGCGAGGTCTTGAGCAAGCGAGTCCGCCGACACATTGAATATCACCCTGCCGGCGCTCCGCCCGACATCCCTAAAACCGAGATGCGCCAGGTCCCTCGCCAGCACCTTTTCAAGCCCGATCGAACACACCGCGATCGCGCGCATTATAGTAGCCACAACAGCAAGTATGCATGGTGTACCACTCAATGACAAGCGGCACAGTCTTGGGCATGTGTTTCTCGCTTCCACGCATCTAGCATCTCGTGCATAGAAGGTCTGCCCGTGCGCCGGTATGCGCCCGTAGGCGCCCGCGGGCACCCGCAGGCGCCTTGACAATTTTGCCATTTCTACGCTAGTATGCCCGAGCGTCCACGGGGGTGTAGCTCAGTTGGCTAGAGCGTATGAATGGCATTCATAAGGTCGAGGGTTCAATTCCCTCCACCTCCACGAGATAACTTGTTATAACACGGCAAGTTACAGAAAGACCGGAAAACCGGATTTCGATTCACACCGACATTTTGCAAACGCACAGCCTCGCGGCATAGGAAGCGCATATTGTGCTATTCACAAGAACCACAGATGCCATAGCCTTGACCTTTCGTACGCAATTACGTACAATTAAAGATAGAGGATACCAATATGGCAGTAATTACCGCAAGTAATGCACGGGCGAATCTCTATAGGTTGATAGACCAGACAAATAAATCGCATGAACCTGTCGTGATTTCCGGAAAAAGGAATAACGCGGTGCTTATTTCAGAAGAAGATTGGAACTCTATTCAAGAGACCCTCTATCTGATCTCGATACCCGGCATGCGTGAATCAATTGTCAATGGGATGAAAGAACCTCTCGCAGAGAGCATAAAAGAACTTTCCTGGTAATGATATGTGGGAAGTCGTCTATACTAAGCAGGCGGACAAAGACTCAAAAAAGATCGCCGCGTGCGGCTTGAAAGAAAGAGTACAGGACCTCATTGAAATCCTCGAGGAGGATCCATTCAAGAATCCTCCATCCTATGAAAAATTGCTGGGGGATCTGAGCGGAGCTTACTCAAGAAGAATCAATATACAACATAGACTAATATACCAAGTTTTCGAGAAAGAGCACGTTGTACGAGTCTTACGTATGTGGACTCATTATGAATAAGAAATTTGAGCGTACCCTCCTCATGTCTTCAGCAATACGCGCGTATAAAAATGCGCTCCACATCAGCCTGTTCTTGGTGCACAGGGGTACAAGCGAAGAGACTGCTCATCGCCGTAAGGGCATTCTGAGCCATGGCCGGTATATCCGATTCCCTGACACCATATGCGCTGAAAGTCTCCTCTGAAAGACCGACCGCCGCGATCAGCTTTTGAAGAGCCGCGATGAAGGCGAAAGGACGCTGCGATTCCGGCAAGGCATCGACATCTTCCCCCATGGCCTTGGCTAAATCCGGAAATCGCTCGGGATTTCTCTCCGCCACGTCGCTGAAGTAGGCCACCGACAGCATTGTCAGTCCGCAACCGTGTGCGATTTCCGGATAGAAGGCGCTCAGTGCGTGTTCGAGCGAATGGTGCGAAATACAGGATGAGAGCGATTCGCAGATGCCCGCCTCTGTATTCGCCCAAGCGACCGAGGATCTCGCCTCGATGTTTGATCCGTCGGCCACGGCGACAGGAAGCCACGTCGTCAAGCGCGTCACTGCATCGAGAGCAAAAAGGTCGCTGGCCGGCTGATGACAGGTCGCAAGATATGCCTCCACCGAGTGAAAAAAGGCATCCATGCCGGTGTAGGCTGTCTGTTTGGGCGGCAAGGAAATCATGAGCTCAGGGTCGATGATCGAGAGGGTCGGATACGTAAAGTCCATGCCCCACCCAATCTTTTCTCTGGTACGGGGATTGGTCTGAACCGTCCACGGGTCAGCCTCGGTTCCTGTGCCGGCTGTCGTCGTGATCGCCACGATGGGAAGTGCCCCATGCTCCGGCAGCCTCCTGCCCCCTGTGCCGGACCTGATATAGTCCCAGTAATGACCAGGATTCTTGGCGAGCACAGCGATGCTCTTGGCCGAATCGATGGTCGAACCTCC
>DIXD01000111.1 GCA_002435985.1 Spirochaetaceae bacterium UBA6089 | reverse complement strand
GCCCCGGCAACTTCTTCGACGGACCTCTCTGGTCCGATCCCCAACGGGGACTTTTTGTCCAGTATCTCAACTCCGGCAAGGTCCCCGGCGCAAAAACCTTGGAAGATGTGCGCAGGTTCTACGAAGCGAAGATTCCGATGAAGCGGGGCTGCTATGGCCCCGATGTCCTTAGGGCGATATATTACCTCGTCGAGCAGGTCTACGAGACGGGACAGGCGCTGCCCGTGACGGGTGGACAGGTGATGCTCCATTGAAAATCAAAACCGACAGAAGGGAGGCTCCATGACCGATGCGATTGCGGTACTCGACATTGGAATGACGAATAAAAAGGTTGTGCTCTATTCCACCGAGCTCTCGATGATCGCGGAAAAAAAGCGAGTTTTCCCCCCGCTCATGCGCGACGGACTGGAGACGCACAATCTCGCTGCAATGGAAGAGTGGTTCCTTCAGGTACTACAGGAATATTCACGGGAATTCGCGATCAAGGCCATTGCGGTGACCACGCACGGCGCCACCTTCGTCTGTACCGACGAAAAGGGCAACCCCGTCGCGCCGTGCATCTACTACACGCACGAACCGAGCCGCGAATTCCACGATCGGTTCTTTTCGCTCGCCGGCGAGCGAAAGGCACTGCAGGCCATGACGGGCACGCCGGACTTCTCCGCACTGATCAATGCTGCAAAGGGCATCTTTTTCTTGCAGGAGCGATATCCCGAAGAATTCGCTTCAGCGCGCTGGATCCTGCCCTACCCCCAGTACTGGGGCATGCGGCTTACGGGCAAACCCTCTGCCGAGGGCACCTACATCGGCTGTCACACCTTTTTCTTCGACTGGCACAGAGAAGACTACTCCAGCGTCGCCGATGCGCTCGGCATCCGCGACAGGCTGCCCTCCCCCATCCGACAGGCCTGGGATGTGCTCGGCACGATCGACCCCGAAATCGCTGCGCGCACGGGTCTGTCTCCTCACACCCTCGTCACACTAGGCATCCACGACTCGAACGCCTCGATTCTTCCGCATCTCGCCTCGAGCAGCGGCCACGACTTCGTGCTCAACTCGACGGGCACCTGGTGCGTTCTCATGCATCCTGTCGAACGCTACGGTTTTGAAGCCGACGAACTCGGCAAAGTTGTCTTTTTCAACAGGTCGGCCTGGAACACGCCGATCAAGACTGCCATCTTCCTCGGCGGCAAGGAATACGAGACCTGGATACAGCGCATTTCCACGCTCCAACGCAAGATCCCTCAAGAACTTCCACAGCCGAACAAGGAAGATTACGAACGCGTGCTCAGAGAGAAAAAATGTTTCATACTGCCGGAAATCGTGCCCGGCTCCGGACAGTTCCCCGGCTCGATCGCTCGCGCGGTCGAGGACGGAACACAGTACCCACTCTCCACAATAGAAGAGGGGAAAAATGTCCCTCGATTCCTGCGCGATCCAAGGACTGCGCAGGCCGTGCTCAATATCTCCATCGTCCTCCAAACCGAAGTCGCCCTGCACAGAACAGGTATCCAACACCATGCAGACATTCTCACAGAAGGAGGCTTCCGCAACAACGGCGACTACAACAGGCTTCTGGCCTCGGCCTTCCCCGAAAACTCCGTCTATCTCACCGACCTTCAGGAGGCGACGAGCTTCGGCGCCGCAATGACGGCACTCGTCGCGCTCAAGGGCATCGATCCTGTGGTATTGTCACGGTTTATCCATATCGAAAAAACCCTCGTGCCTCCCATGTTGCCGCCTACTGCCATGGACGCATACCGAAATGCATGGCGCGCCTTCATTTCATCAATTTAGTATATTAAACCTTATATAGGAGGTTTTGAATGAAAACCAAAGCAGTCCGACTTTACGGCGTGAACGACCTAAGGCTCGAAGAGTTCGAGCTACCGCGCCTGAAGGACGACGAAATTCTTGCCCGTATCGTCAGCGACTCCATCTGCATGTCATCCCACAAACTCGCGATGCAAGGGGATGCGCACAAGCGCGTCCGTGCACCGCTCGCGCAGAATCCGGTCATCATCGGCCACGAATTCTGCGGCGAAATAGTCGAGGTCGGCAAGAAGTGGGCGCACAAGTTCTCGCCCGGCATGCGCTTCGCAATTCAACCTGCCCTCAACTACAAAGGCACACTCTGGGCCCCGGGATACTCGTACCGGTATATCGGCGGAGATGCGACCTATGTCCTGATCCCGAACGAAGTCATGGAGATGGACTGTCTTCTCGAGTACAAGGCCGACGCCTTTTTCATGGGTTCGCTCGCCGAACCAGTGTCCTGTATTGTTGGCGCCTATCACGCCCAATACCACACCGAGCCCGGATCGTACGTCCACAAGATGGGTATCCACAGAGGAGGTTCGCTCGCCCTCCTCGCGGCAGTAGGGCCCATGGGCCTCGGCGCCATAGACTACGCGATCCACGGCGGCATAAAGCCGGCTCGCATCGTCGTCACCGATATCGACCAGACAAGGCTCGATAGGGCACAGAAGCTGATCTCTCCGGAGGAGGCGCGTGCCGAGGGCATTGAGCTCATCTACGTCAACACGAAGGATATCGCCGACCCAGTCGCGGCTCTCCGCGAGCTCAACGGCGGCAAACTCTTCGACGATGTCTTCGTCTTTGCGCCGGTCCGCAGCGTCGTCGAAATGGCCGACAAGCTCCTTGGACACGACGGCTGCCTCAACTTCTTCGCGGGCCCCACGGATCCGAGTTTTTCGGCGATGTTCAATTTCTACAATGTCCACTACGAGTCGCACCACATGGTGGGCACATCGGGAGGCAACACCGACGACATTCGCGAATCGCTCGAGCTCATGGCAAAGGGGCTTTTGCATCCCGAGGCGATGATCACCCATGTCGGAGGACTCAATGCAGTCGCCAAAACGACGATCGACCTCGACAAGATTCCCGGCGGCAAGAAGCTCATCTACACTCACAAGAAGCTCGACCTCGTGGCGATCGCCGATTTCGAGGAACGGGGAAAAACCGATCCCTTCTACGCCGCGCTCGCTCGAATCACTGCAGCGCACGACGGGCTCTGGTGCAAGGAAGCTGAAGACTATCTTCTCGCCCATGCGCCCGAGATATGACCAGAAAGACCAAAGGAAAACAAGAGGAGTCACACTATGGATGATTTCATTTTTCAAAATCCCACGACAATATATTTCGGAAAAAGCCACGAGACGGAGATAGGACGTATCGCCTCCAAATACGGCTCGCGCGTACTATTGCACTTCGGGGGCCAAAGCGCCGAACGCTCGGGCCTTCTTCCTCTGATACGGAAGGAGCTTACAGCCGCCGGCCTTGCTTTCCACGAGCTCGGCGGCGTCCAACCGAACCCGCGCCTCAGCCTCGTCTACAAGGGAATCGAGCTGTGTCGCAAAAGCGGCATAGACCTCATCCTCGCCGTGGGAGGCGGAAGCGCCATCGACTCTGCAAAGGCGATCGCCGCAGGTGTTCCCTACTCTGGTGACGTATGGGATTTCTATACTGGAAAAGCATTTCCTGAGAAGGCGCTCCCGGTGGGAACCATTCTCACCATCCCCGCGGCGGGCAGCGAGTCCAGCCCCGGCTCCGTCATCACAAAGGAGGAAGGGCTTCTCAAACGCGCGGTCAACGCCGATTGCCTCTTCCCTCGTTTTTCGATCCTCAACCCAGCACGCTGCTTCACACTCCCCGCGGTCCAGGTCGCCAACGGCGTCACCGACATCATGTGCCACCTCATGGAACGCTATTTCACGAACTCCAGTCCCGTCGAGTTCATCGATAGGCTCATCGAGGCGACCCTCCGCACCGTCATCGCCGCCGCACCCCGCGTGCTCGCGAAGCCGGACTCATACGACGACTGGGCCGAGCTCATGTGGGCCGGCACGATCGCGCACAACAATCTTCTCAGCACGGGACGAGAAGGGGACTGGGCTTCGCACGACATCGAGCACGAACTGA
>DIXD01000009.1 GCA_002435985.1 Spirochaetaceae bacterium UBA6089 | reverse complement strand
CGGACTGCCACGAAGCTGGGGTCACCGAGCCGGTCGAGCGCTTCATGGAGCCGATGATCGTCGACGTCCGATCAGATGCCGAGTCGGGCAACTACTATTTCTATCAGTCTTCTACCGGACAGATTGTCTTCTGCATTACGCCGCGGCCGCAGATTTGGGGGAGGGATAAAGACTCCACATCGACGTTTCTCCCCCTCGTTGTTCGCCGGATGCTCGAGCTCTATCCGCGGATGAGAAACCTCCGCGTGCGCAGGACATGGAGGGGCATGTATCCCATGACGCCCGATGGCCTGCCGATCGTTGGATACCCCGATGCTGCAGTGAATTTTCTGCAGGCGACAGGCATGTGTGGACAGGGGTTCATGATGGGACCAGGTCTTGGGCGAATTTTGGCGCGCACGATTGTCGCAGGCGGCTGCCACGACAGGCCAGCAGGCAGCACAGACTATGGCTTTGTCTTCGAAGAGCTCTCGATCAACCGTAGCTTCGACCACGCCGAACTGCTCAAGTAGTTGACAAATTGCGCGCAACTTGTGATAGTCTATATTCAGACTAATCGAGTAGGAATTTACCGTGTTTCAAGTTCCCACCAAGACCCAGTATGCAATTCGCGCTCTCGTGCATCTTGTACGGGCGAAGTCTGCAAGCGTCGCGAGCATTGCCGAGTCCCAACATATTCCTTACAAGTATCTCGAAGCGATATTCGGTCAGCTCAAGAATGCCGGCCTACTCATCTCCGACAGAGGGCGTAGCGGGGGCTACAGGCTTGCCAGGGCTCCGGAACTGATCCTTATGAGCGAAGTGGTGAAGGCCATGGAAGGCGACATAACGCCGGTGACGTGTCTCGACGATACGAGCTTTTGTATTGTCTCCGAAACCTGTTTGCCGAGGCGCTTTTGGTATGGCTTGAAGCACACCGTGGATGCGTATCTCGAATCGGTGACGCTCGCAGAGATTGCGGAGCCCGGATATTTGCCTGCCCCGGAACAGCCGACGCGGCGTAAGGGCGATATCACAGACCCCGGATTTTTGTCTGCTCCGGAAGCCTTTCAAAAAGAGTCTACGTCTTCGACTGCATGAAGTTGTCCATATCTACGGCTGAAGAGATCGCCGAAGCGCGAGAATTTTTGCTCGAAAAGGGTCGGAGCTGCTACCGTGAGCTTCCATGGCGCGGCGAGGAGAGCCCATGGGCAGTTCTCGTCTCCGAGATCATGCTCCAGCAGACGCAGGTGCCACGTGTAGCGGCAATATATCCGCGGTGGATCGAGCGCTTTCCGCTTCCCTCGGCCCTCGCCGGACTGCCCGTTTCGGAGGTGCTTGCGGCATGGAGCGGGCTCGGCTACAACAGGCGCGCACTCTCTCTGCACAAGACTGCGAAAATCCTTGCCCGGGACTTCGGCGACACAGTGCCGGCCTCCGAGGAGGCGCTCCGGAATCTTCCGGGTATCGGCGTCTACACTGCACGCGCGGTGTTGGCTTTTGCCTTCAACATTCCCTCGGTGTTTCTGGAGACGAACATCCGCACGGTGTTCATTCGCCACTTCTTTGGTGCCGAAGAGCAGATCGGCGACAGGGAGCTCGAGAGAATCGGAGAGGCGCTTCTGGACCGGGGAAATCCTCGGCAGTGGTATACCGCGCTCATGGATTACGGGGCATGGCTTAAAGTTCATGAACACAATTTTGGAAAGAGAGCGAGGACATACCGAACGCAGCCCCCTTTTAAGGGTTCCGAACGGGAACTTCGGGGAGCCATCTTGAGGAGTCTCCTCAGCGTCTCGCCGCTAACCGTGGTGGAGCTGTCGTATGAACTTGCCTCCGATGTCGAGCGCGTCTTTCTCTGCGTCGAAAAGCTCGAAAAAGAGGGCTTTGTGTCCATTGTGCGCGGAGATTCCGTGTCGGATGTGGGAGGGGTATTCGTGAACCTGGCGGATTCCCGATAAGATTCAGGCTGGAGGGCGGCTAAAAGCTATACTTGGCCGAAAATAAAGGCAAAAAACCTAAGCACACTGTCGAGAATAATTCTGAAGAATCCTCCCCGTGGAATTTCCTGTGGCGATACAAGGTTCACCGATCCTATCTCTGTATTGTCGATTTCGTAGACAATGCGGCCTATACGCTCACCTTCATGGAGAGGGGCCTTGACACTTTTTGGTACTTCGATCCGCGCAGTGACGCGATCCACGAGCATCTTCGGAACCGTGACGGCCGGTTCTTCGCTCGGTTCGGGCTGAACATGTATGGATTTGCCGAACCACACGCGTAGAGGCTCCTGCATCACGTAGCCGGGCCTTGCGGTACTGAAATTGTCGAAGGCCCAGTCGAGGAGAGCCTTTGAATCTTTGGTACGAAGGGTGCCGCCGTCCGCATAGGGAGTCGAGGAGCCGGCAAGGAGCACTGCGATGAAACGGTTTCCGCCGCGCTTCGCAGTGGCGGCCATGTTGTAACCCACCTCGATAATGTAGCCTGTTTTTAGACCATCTGCGCCTTCGTAGCTGAAGATGAGGGGGTTGCGGTTGTACTGAAGGATGACACCGTCGGGATGGTACTGGGCGGTCGCATGTTCCGGCCTGGGGAAATGGATCGATTTGACTAGATGAAGCTCGGTGAGCGCCTTGGGGTGAAGCTCGATGTATTCTTTGCAGAAAAGGGCAAAGTCGCGCGCAGTGACGAGGTTTTTCTCGGACAGGCCGCTGGGCTCGACAAAGCTCATGTGTTCGAAGCCGAGCTGCCGGACAGCACTGTTCATCATTTCGGCGAACTTTTCGTTCGAGCCTGCGACACGCCGGGCCAGTGCGTAGGCTGCATCGTTACCCGAGACGACAGCGGCGCCAAGCATGAGGTCGCGAACACTCACCTGCATTCCGGGCTGCAGATACATAAGAGAGGATCCGTAGGGGATGTAGGGCGAGCAGTCCTTCGCGTCGATGTCGATGATTTCGTCCGGCGGAAGTCTTCCTGCCTTTATCTCTTCCATGACGACGTGGAGTGTCACAAGCTTGGTGAGGCTTGCCGGCGGCAGGGCTAGGTCCGCGGCTTTTTCGTAGAGGACCTCCCCCGTGGCGGCATCGATGAGGATGGCCGAACGGGCATTCAGCGAAGGGGGAGAGGCAATGGCGACGCCGAACTGCGTGAATTCATCCAAGGCGAGGGCTGAGGGTGGTCCCCAAACCCCAAAGACAAGAAAAAAGCCCACAAAGAACAGGATAGAAATGTGATAGTGTTTCATCGATCTGCCCCGAGCTCAGAACTCAGCCTGACGAGCTGCTCTCGGATAGGGGATTACATCGCGAATATTGCTCATACCCGTTATAAACATGAGGAGGCGCTCGAATCCGAGCCCAAAGCCGGAGTGCGGCGTGGAACCAAAGCGGCGCAGATCCAAGTACCAACCATATGCTTCTTTATTAAGGCCGAGCTCTTCGATTCGCTTTTCGAGGAGCTCGAGGCGCCATTCTCGTTCCGAGCCTCCAATTATTTCGCCAAAGCGGGGCACTAGGACATCCATCGCGGCGACAGTCTTGCCGTCGCTGTTCTGCTTCATGTAGAAGGCCTTGATCTCTTTGGGGTAATCAGTGACGACCACAGGCCCGCGGACAATCTTTTCGGTGATGAACTTCTCGTGTTCGCTCTGGAGATCACAGCCCCAGTAGGGCTTAAACTCGAAGGCCTCTTGCGAAGCCTCCAGTTCGCGGATGGCGTCGGTGTAGGTCATGTGGGTGAAGGGTGTCTGTGCCACATTTTCCAGCGACTCACGTAAGCCCGGTTGAATGCGCTGGTCGAAGAAGGCGATATCCTCGGCGCAGTCCGTGAGAGCGGTGGAGACAAGGAACTGAATAAACTCTGTGGCCAGCGCGATGTTGTCGGCGAGCCCCGCAAAGGCGATCTCGGGCTCGATCATCCAGAACTC
>DIXD01000087.1 GCA_002435985.1 Spirochaetaceae bacterium UBA6089 | reverse complement strand
TGGCACAAGGTTAGAAACACTAACGTCAATCTAGAGGAGAAGAGGCATCACCATGGTCCGAGTTGGGCTGGTCTCTCTCTTCGTTCGACATTGGAGAAAGCCCCAATAGCCTTTGGCGGGAATCCTCCAGCCACTGAAATACTTCGTCGCGCGTGAAGAACATGTCCTGTTTTTGAGGATCGAGAAAAAGCTTCCATGGTTCTATCTTGAGCGCAGAAGAGAGTTTGAGGATGGCTTTACTCGAAGGAAAGTTTCTTCCTGTCTCGAGGTTGGCGATAAAGCCTGGTGAGAGGTTTGCCAGATGAGCCAGCTCTTCCTGAGACATTTGAAGAATGCTTCTTCTCAGGCGCAGATTGGAGGCGAGGCAATATCGCACATAGTCCATTCAATTAACATTACTCTATTCGTAAGGAATCCTCTGCAGTGAGAGCAGGCAATTTACCTTCTATTACGAAGTACAGCTGCTTTTAATCCCCAACGAGTTTTAGTTTCTACGAGCTCGATTGACCCCCACCTCGTGAATTCTTACAATATACATATGTTTTCACGCGAGACCTACATAAAGAAAAGAAAATCATTTATCCGTGCGCTCAATGAGCGCGGCATTTCTCGAGGGACCTTCATTTTGCTTGCCAATGGTGCATCCCCTCGCAATTATCAATCCAATTGTTATCCTTTTCGTCAGGATTCATCATGGCTTTACCTTGTGGGCACAGGGCTGGCCGATTGCGGGTATGCTCTCGATATAGAGAGCGGGCGCAGCTATCTCTATGCGGACGAACAAAGTCTGGACGATGTTATCTGGACAGGCTCACCACCTTCGCTCCACGAACTCGCATACAGTATTGGAGTTGAAGGGGTCTGGCCGCTTTCTGCCCTGCAATCTTTGGTAGCAGAAAGGCTTGCCAAAAAAGAGCCTCTTTTCATTCTTCCTCCGTATCGATGCGAACAGCAAGCCAGGTTGGCCGAGCTTTTTGGTGTAGCCCCTTCCTTGCAGGTTGAGGCTTTGGGCCGTTTCATCGATCCGCGTGTTATCCTTGCATTCGTCAGCGCCAGGGAGATCAAGGATGCAGAAGAGATCGACGAAATTGAGCGTGCCGTGACCGCGACGAAGACCGTCCACGAAGAACTTCTATACTCGTTTGAGCCTGGATGGACAGAGAAAGCCGCGGCCGACTACGTTCTTTCCCGCGCAAGCGCCATGGGTTTCGAGCTCAGCTTTGCGACGATCGCCACTTGCAGAGGGGCCGTCCTCCACAACTCGCCCACGGCATACGCCGCGACGGCAGAGGATACGTTTCTCCTCGACGCGGGTCTGGAGATGCCTTCAGGGTACGCCGGCGATCTAACGACGACCTTTCCTGTCGGTCCTAGGTTTGGCGCCCAGGCAAGGGCGATATATGAGGTGTTGTACCAAGCCTTTGGGGTTGCCGCCGCCACACTTGCCCCCGGCGTACGGTTTCTCGATGTCCACACGCAGGCCTCGTTGACGATCGCAGATGGATTGAAATCCCTGGGGCTCATGCGAGGGGATCCCCACGATGCCGTGCATGAGGGCGCTCATGCACTCTTCTTCCCCCATGGGCTTGGACACCAGATAGGTCTCGATGTCCACGACATGGAAGGCCTTGGTGAAGATTATGTGGGCTATGGCGACGAGCTCAGACGCTCCGATCAATTTGGTCTACGCTCGCTTAGGCTCGCAAAGACACTCAAGCCCGGTATGGTGCATTCGGTCGAGCCCGGCATCTATTTTATTCCTCAGCTTTTCCGGAAATGGCGAGCCGAACGTATTTGCCAAGACTTATTAAACTATGATATCATCGAAAGGTGGATGTCAGTCGGCGGAATGCGCATCGAAGAAGATTGGTGCATCACGGAGAGTGGCGCGCGGCGACTTGGCCCAGCATTCGATAAAACGGTCGAAGCACTGGAACGTGCAAGGTCGGTACAGTGAAGACAGTGTTCGTATCGGCATTCCTCGAAGATGCAATTGTGGTCAAATCTATGCTTGAATCTGCCGGCATCTCCGCGGAATTGCTCTCAGACCAGATGCTGGACATCAATCCTTTTTATTCGATTGAGCCCAAAGGCGCGAAGCTCGTTGTCCCTGACGATGTGGCAATGGACGCTGCGGCAATTGTCGCCAATTTCAAGGAACACAAGAAAACACAAAAGTAATTTTTTTAAATAAAATTAGGAAAAGTTTCATGAAAAGAAAGTTGTTTTTTCCGATCATCATTACGTTTAGCACCATAGTGGTCGTCGCTGCCTTTTTTTGGGGTCTGTACGTCTATGTGACAGACCGGAATTTTCAAACGACCGATCACGCATTGAAAAATGTCATCGAGCTGCAGGCTTCGGCCATCTACAACGGATATTTTGCATGGACGACCTTGTACGACACGGTCCTTCAAGGGGACTTCGCCAAAGTTGCCGAGCTTGTAGAAGATATAAAGGAAAATTTTCCCCTCGTCGACTCTTTGGAATTCGAACGTGGTCTTCCTCCTGATGAAAGATACGCCATCTCTCTCGATGGAGAACTATTGCGGATCGAGTATTCCATTCAGAATGACGATGGGACTGCAACGGTTCCGGACATGTTTGCAGTCGCCATCATTCAGGTTCAAAAGCTGCTCGAGATCGTCTCGCCCCATGCATTCAAAGTCGATATCGCGCACGGGCGCAAGGCGTCTTACGGCATTCCAATCTCCACGAGCGTGGGCTTTTTCAATCCAACGAACATCGTCGCTATAGCCTTGGTAAGCACTCTGATCGCATGGCTAATTCTTCAGCGTTATGCCAGGAGAAACGAATTCTTTTTCGACATCCGCGGGTTGGAATCGATCATCTATCTCTTCGAGCAAACAGAAAAATTTTCGGCCAGCCATTCGAGAAACGTCGCGATTTTTGCCCTTTTTATAGGAAAGAAACTTGATTTTAAGGGCAAGCGGCTCAGGAATCTGTATGTCGCGGCACTGCTGCACGATATCGGGAAAATCGGGGTGCCCACGAGCATTGTCGTAAAGACAGGCAAGCTCGACGCCAAAGAGTACGCCCAGATGAAACAGCACCCTGTGATATCCGCTCGCATTCTCAGAGGCTTCAGAGAGTTCGAGCATTTGGGCAATATCGTGTTGCACCACCACGAGCGAGAGGACGGCTCCGGTTATCCGGATGGATTGAGGGGGGAAGAGATTCCCCTGGAATCGAAGATTATCGCGGTGGTCGATGTCTTTGAGGCCCTCGTGGGAGAGCGGCCCTATCGAAATCCAATCCATCCTATGAGCGCCTTTGAAAAGATGAGACAGATGCCTCTCGATCAGCGGATCGTCGGGATATTGATCGATCATTATGAGGAGCTGCGCACTTTCAAAGCACCCCGATGGGTGCTCTCTTATAGCCCATGGATCATCAATGCCAAAGGGTCTTCGATGTGGTTTCAATAATGTGAAGCACTGCGCTTGGCTGTGTGCTTCTTTGATCCGTCGGCATTCCGGTAGGGATTTTGTATGGTATGCCGGATTGTTTTATAGACACTGCATGCCTCGTAGTAGCGCGCAGGGCCTTTGAAGCTAGAAAATTCGTCACAGCGGAAGAGCTCGAGCAGTGCAGGAAAGCGTGCATCGGTGATCAATACCTTTATCTTTTGCATCGGCAACGTAGAAAGCGCTGCCGGCAGCATGTGGTAGCGGATGAGAAATCCGACGTCCTCTTTGGTTTTTTCATCAAAACCGAGGCGCGAGAGAAATTTCACTGCGCGGCGGGCGCCGAGCTCGGCATGCTGATGAAAGCGTTTGCCGTCGCTGTGCTGGGATTCGGGTTTCCCGATATCGTGCAGAAGGAGTGCCAGAGAAAGGGTGAGGTCGCGGCCTTTGCGGTACGAAAAGGTCTGCATGGTGTGGCTCCATCCATTCCCTTCGGGATGAAAATCTTTCGACTGATCTACCTCGTCGAGGAGGGCTAATTCCGGCCACTCCCGTGCGACAAAGCCGGTTTGCTTGAGGAACTCGAAGCCGGAGGCAGGGTAGGGGCCGGCAAGAATGCTGATGAGTAAGTCTTTTTGAAATAGAACTGAAGAGGTTGGGGGAAGGTCAGGTGCTTCTGTCGCCTGAGGGGGAGACTCCCAGAGTGTCGAAAAGATTGCCGCATCGAAGAGGCTCCGCTCGGACTTTGTGAAGGGCAAGGGAATGACGCGGGCTCTGAGCTCATCGTAGATATTGTTCTTGTCATAGAATACACCATTCGATGGGTTTTTGCGAAAATTTATCCATGGCCCGCCCAAATCATCTTCGAGGGCGTTCTCTACACAGAGGAATCTTGCTTCCTCGCGAAGTGACGCATCGGCATAGGGCAGGCCGGGATATTCCAGGTCGCTAAAGCAGTGTGCCAGTTCAATGAGTGAAGACTGCACCGCAAGAAACTTGATGGGACGAGGCTTCTCATCGTAGTAGGAGTCGATCGCGGTGATGCCGTATTCATAAAAAAGAATGTTCGCATCTTCGAGCTGTCGATAGATGTCGCTCATGGCCTCTTCGAGACGGGGAAAATTGCAAGCAATTTGGTAAAGAGCTCGGTCTTGGGATCAACCCCCAGTAGGAGACTTTTTTCTTCGTCGCCGAGGCGGTATCGCAGCGTAAATACAGTAAAAGGCGGGCTGAAAAGGAAATCGAAAAAGCGCTTTTTAGGCAGTTCGATCGCCGTGATATACGTCAGGGGGAGCACGATGTCGGCGGCCTGCTCCTGTGGGACCTTGGGAGAGGCCATTCTGAACAGCGACTGAAACCAGTTTTCTCCTGGCGTTGGGCGGAAGCGAATCGCCGAAGGAGTCAACACCAAAAGCCCCCATTCCCCCTGGGATTTTCGTGAAGTGAAATGTTGGCTCATGGTCTTCGAGAGTACTTTCTCACCGATTTCCTGTTCGAAATCAGCCCAAAAGGCTTCAATATCGGCTTGCACCATAGTCCTTCCTTTAATCTACATATAATATACATGAATTTCGATTTTTTTTCATCCCCTATCGGAACGAGTAATCGGAGCGAGCATGAAAGGACCCGTATTCTACGACGTGCATTGCCATCTCATGAATCTGTCGTCAGCGCTCTCGACCATTGCACAAGCTTGAGAGCACTAGCCGAATGATCCAAGAGGCCATGAAATGCCCTGCCGCCTGTGGCACAAAAGGCGTGGAACCCTGAATTCTCCGTTGCCCTTCCTGGGGGAGCGGTTTGACGGCCGGCTCATCCGACCACACGACAGGAAAATCGAGCGGTATTTCTATCTTTGTGAGCTTTTGCCGCACCGCCCGCGCCAGGGGGCAGCCTTTGACCGAAGCCATCGGGCCTAGTCTAAGACGTTCCGGCATGAGGCGCCCCGCGGTCCCCATGCTCGAGATGAAAACGAAGTTTTCACGTCGCAGGGCAGCGATGAGACTCACTTTCGGGTCGATCGAATCGATACAGTCGACGTGGAAGGAACATTCGCGGGCAATAATATCAGAGGCAGTGTCGCCCGAGAAGAAAATTTTTTTGCCCACGATTTCAACGTGCGGATTTATCTCGCAGGCGGCGTCGATGAAGGCGTCGGTCTTGGCCCATCCCACGTACCGTTGAAAACCGAATGCCAGCCTGTTCAGGTTCGAAGGTTCGACCGTGTCGAAATCGATGACATGCAGGTGGCCGATGCCCACCCTCACGAGGTCCAGCGCGCATGCCGCCCCGACACCCCCAAGCCCATACACCGCAACATGCGCTTCGGCCAGTGTGCGCATGCCTTGCTCGCCCACGATAATTCGGGTTCTGTCGAAAAATGATTGAGACTGCTGTGGATCTCCGCGCTCAGAATTCGTCACCGCATGCTCCGGTATCATCGAGGAAGAAGATAGGCATCCGAGAAATTTCTCTCAAGGAGGGGCTCGAGCGCCTCCGGTTCGGTTCTCAGCACCTGAGCCATCTTGTCGACGACATCGACGATGTGCTCGAGTCTTGTCCATGGAAAGCCGTGCGGCGGCTGCCAGGGCGCGTCGGTCTCCGACAGGATCCGCGACCGGGGAAGGTCGGTCAGTGATTCTATTGCATGCTTCGAGTCGCGCAGCAGGGGCGTACCAAAAGAAAAGTACGCATTGATGCCCTTTTTGAGGATCATAGTCGCCTCTTCGAGCCTGCCCGGCCAGCAGTGAAAGATCACTGAAGGGACTTCGCGGAGCTCCCGGCCGTGCGCCATGAATACATCCGTCGCCTTTCGGAGATGGACGACGAGGGGCAGCTGGACACGAACAGCAAGGCGGACCTGAAACAGGAATGCCTCGGTTTGCCGTCGCACTGCCTCTGGGTTTCTAGACAGAAGCGGCCTATTGCCGAAAAAATCGAAACCCGCTTCTCCGATGAACTGAATTTTCTTTTCGTCGCAGAGAGACGTGAGAAAATCCGCATTCGCCATGTCGGGATTCTGGGGGTGAATTCCGAAACCAGCGATGGTCGGCGGCATCTTGGCTCGGATCGCTTCGCTCCGAAAGAATTCATCGGGGTCGTGCGACACCGCGGCACCGCGCCAGGGGAAACGTGGAGTGTTGGACGCAAAGCCCGGCTCGCGCCCCTCCAGATCCACCAAGTGAATATGTGCGTCGCAGTACATGCACTCATTCTCTCTCCACGGCGCTCGCCGGTCAATCCGGAGAAGGCTTTTCGGTGCTATACCGGGGCATTCGAATTGTAACGTTGTAGAGAAAGGGCCGAGATCGACGCAGCCCTTTTGTATCACAGATATCCGATGGCCTTGGCTTTTTCGGTGAGGCTTTCCCTGAAATTGGGGTGTGCCACCGAGATGAGCTCGCGGGCCCGCTCACGCACGGTTTTGCCGCGCAGGCTGGCGATGCCGAATTCGGTCACTATGTAGTCCACAAGGCTCCGGTGCAAGGTCACGGCAGTGCCTTCCGTCAGCATCGGCACAATGGTGGAGACCGTACCGTTCTTTGCAGTACTGTAGCAAGCGATGATGCTCTTGCCCTTGCCGTCGAAACCCTCGACTGCGCCCTCCGCGGTGTCGGATTGGCCGCCGGTGCCTGAATATTGCATCGTCCCTAGGCTCTCGCTCGCCACTTGGCCCGTGAGATCGACCATCAGACATGTGTTGATCGAGACCATTTTCGAGTTCTGGGCGATGACGACAGGGCTGTTGACCCATCTACCCCGTATGAATTCCACTGCCACGTTGTCGTCGAGCCAATCGTACAGCTTCCGCGAGCCCATGGCGAAGGTGGCGACGAATTTGCCTTTGTGGAAGGCCTTGGCCGTGTTGGTGATCACCCCCATTTCATAGAGTTCCATCATCGAATCGACGATCATCTCCGTATGGACGCCGAGATTTTTCTTGTTCTGCAGGGCGAGGGCGGCGGCGTTCGGGATGCCACCGATGCCGAGCTGGATGGTCGAGCCGTCTTCGATGAGCTCGCCGATGTATCTGCCGATGGTGAGGTCTGTTTCACTGGGCTGGGGAGAGGGAAGTTCCGGAACGGTCTGCTCATACTCGACAAAATAGTCCACGTGGGAGACATGCAGGTGGGTGTCGCCGAAGGTCCTCGGCAGAAGCGGATTCACTTCCAGAATCACGAGGTCTGCGCTCTCTAGAATATCTTTTTCGTAGGTGATCCCGAGGGAGAGCGACACAAAGCCGTGTTTATCCGGAGGCGTACAGGTTCCGAAGAAGATATTGGGTTTGCGCGCGAAGATAAAATCGGTGGCGGAGCGGTGAAGCATGTTGGGCACGTAGGTGACCGTGCCCGTGTTGTTCTTCAGGGCAGCCCTGGATCCGGGAGCATGAAACCAGCTCGCAAGTTCGAAGTGGCCTTTCATCTCAGGTCTCATATAGAAATCGTAGGGTTTCAGCGTAAGGCAGGAAAAGACGCGCACTTGCTCGACCTTGCTGGCCACGGTGTGAAAATGCTCCATGCATCCCTGCGGCTCGGATGCGCACATCGCCACGACGATATTGTCGTTGCTCTTGATTTTCGAGACCGCCTCGGGGATGGAAATACGTTTACGCTTATACTCATCTTGAAAATTCATGGTTCCCCCTCATCTTATAATGTATTTATTTGAATTGACTGTTCAATTTTCAGAGCCTTAGGAGTGAAGCGCCGACCGCGAGCCCAGCTCCGGAGGCGACGAGAACAACCAAGTCCCCCTTCTTTATGCGCCCGGCATGGATGGCCTCGTGAAGGGCCATGGGAATACAGCCCGAGCCCGTATAGCCATAGCGATCCATCACCATCGTTGTTTTCTCAAGCGGCTCACCGAGAACTTCTATCACCTGTTCGATCACCGATTTGTTGATCTGCGTGAACAGATAGTGGTTCACCGCGGATTGCGGCAGGCCCGCTTTTTCAAGGAGACGCAGCACGAGCCGAGGCCAGAGCTTGACGTTTCTGTCTCCCGGCAGCCTTTGTAAAAGCTGCAGGCCGTATTCTCCCGAATCGAGTCGCTCGTGTGTGACGGGAAGCTTGGTCCCTCCGGCATAGACGCCGATAAAATTCCACTGGGTACCATCGGTGACAAAAGAACCGTCGATATATCCCGAGTCGTCCCCCTCTCGGCGCTCGAGCACGACGGCACCGGCACCGTCCGCAAAGATGGACCACCCAAAGACGTCGCCGTCGCGGATATAGGCGGGCATGTTGTAGACCCCCACGACGACCGCATGGCGGAGGCTTGAGTCGGTGACGATGTGCCGCGCGGCCGCATCGAGGGCTTCGACAAAACTCGCGCAGGAAGCGCCCACGTCGAAGGATTTCGCGTTTGTCTCTCCGCCCTGGAGCCGCCCTTGCAGAACGATCGCGGTTGCAGGCGAGATGTATTCGGGCGTGTCCGTTGCGACAATGAAAAGCCCGATGTCCTTTGAGTCGACGCCAGCAGCCTCGAGCGCGCGGCGAGCCGCCTTCTCTGCGAAATCGGCAGTGCTTTCCTGCAGCCCGGAAAGACGTGCGATGTGTCTTCTTTTGATGCCGATCTTGCTCTCATGGCGCTCGGCATCGAATTCGACACCGGTCAGTTTTTTGAGCGTCGCATTGTCGATCGGTTCCCCAGGAGCGTAGAGTCCTGTACCGATAATCACTGCCTTTGGCATATGCTCCTCCCTTTATCAACACACATTATCGCCCAGCCCGTACATATACAGCTGTCCCATTTCCTCAATGGTCTGACGGGCGATCTCCGGCGAGTTGTCGAAAACGACTTCGATACCAAGGTAATGGGCCACCCCCAGCATGAATTCTATGCTGGTCGTCGGATCGCAGGTGAGAGAAGAATCCTCCCGCTTGAGATAGCCTCTGTGGAATGCGTCGTAGTAGTCGCGCACTTCGTTTGGGAGTATGAATTCTGCTTCGCGCACGATGTTGTAGCAGTAACGGTCCATCGAGAGAAAGAGAATAAAGAGCCACAATCCGCGCATTTCTCGCTCGACCCGGTTGAGGCCGCTTCCGAGGTTTATGCTGATGAAATGGCGCACATCCTTGCCTGCCGAACGGATGACTTCTTTATAGAAGGCTTCTTTACTTTCGAAGTAGTGGTAGAAGGAACCGATGGCCAACCCTGCATTCGAGGCTACCTCGTGAATGTTGGTCTCGAAATATCCCTTTTCGCCGAAGAGTTTTCGGCCTTCGGCGAGCAAAAGTTGCCTTTTGTCAGGCCAAAGCTCGATGGGAAGCGGGGTGATCGATGTGGAAAAGATCCGGTCGAAATTGACTGGCTGAGGCTTCAGAAGCCCGTTCTTCAAAATCATCACAAACGCATCGGTCTGCACGGGAATCTGGTGGAGCGCCGCGCGGATGCTCGCAAATCTCAACCCGGCGAGCGCAAAGAGGTACTCCGTGATCGAAGGGGCCTTTCCAAAGGCTATTTGAAAGGCCTGCCGGTAGACTTCTTTGAGCTTTCGCTCGTATTCGAAGAACCGATACTGTCCTTCCCGGAATACACGCACAAGGGGCGTGTGGACTTGCGAGAAGGAGTAGATGATGACGACGAAATTCTGCAGTCTTTGGGAGGGTTCCATGCTGGCCAAGGGCTTGAGCGCCAGCTCGATCTGATGCACGACATGGTCCAGAATCGCACAGAATATCTCCTCTTTGCTCTTGAAATGCCGATAGAATGCTCCATTGGAGAGGCCAGCGTTCCGGCAGATCTCCGCTACCGATACCGTACCATACCACTTTGTGGAGAAAAGAGTTACCGCGCTGTCTATGAGCGCCTGCCGCGTGTCTGAACTCATTGTTGACCTTCGAAGTGAGAGCCGATTCACATCTTACATACCTCCAGTATAACCTTGCTTTTTCAAATGCGCAAGTGAAAATTTTAAGAAAATGAACAGGCGACCAGTCTGGAGGCGCAAGTATTTAATTTATTATTATAAAAATAATTAAAAAGAATTTAAACACATTTGCGACTTTTCGCATGAAAAAATACAAAATTCCCTCTTGACGAATACCAAAAACCGTTCAACAATATCGTGAGAGATGATTCACCATTTGCACACCCAAAGGGAGATGTGAATGCACGTAGGAATTGCGGGAATTGGACTCTATATACCGAAGCACTACAAGTCTGCAGGAGACTTGGCGCAAGAGACGGGTGTGCCCGAAGATGTCATTGCGCGTAAGTTTGGCATCGTACGGAAGCCGATTGCAGGCCCGGAAGAGCCGACAAGCTACATGGGACTCATGGCTGCGCAGGCGGCGCTCGAGGATGCGGATACAAAGGCAGAGGACATCGATCTTCTGATCTGGTGTGGTGGCCAGCATAAGGACTATCCCTGCTGGCTCGCAGGGCTCTCTGTGGCGAACAAGCTCGGTGCGATTCGCGCGTGGAGTTTCGATATGGAAGCGATGTGCGGCTCGATGATGGCTGCCATCGACGTGGCCAAATCGCTCATGATAGCCCGCGATGACCTGAATACGGTTCTTCTTGTCTCGGGATACCGGAACAACGATCTGATCGACCCCGCATATCCGGCGACACGGTTCATGATGGACATCGGCTCGGGGGGATCGGCCTGCGTGCTCAAAAAGGATCTTGGACGGAACCTCGTGCTCTCTTCAGCTTTTAAAGGCGACGGCTCCCTCTCGGAGATGTGCATGGTGCCCGTGCTCGGCTCCAAAGCCTGGCCGCCCAAGCCGGAGGATACACGACATGCATCATTCATCGTGCCCGACGAACAGGCGTTCAAGCAGAAGCTCGGCGATGTCACGATGCCGAATTTCTATGCGGTCATCCGTGAGTCGATGCACAAAAGCGGCTTTGGCGAGCAGGATATCGATTACCTTGCCATTCTCCACTTCAAACGGAGCGCGCATTTGGCGGTTCTGCAGGAGCTGGGTCTCAGAGAGGATCAGTCGACCTACCTCGAAGACTATGGACACCTCGGACAGAACGATCAGCTTCTGTCGATAAAACTGGGGTTGGAGACAGGGAAGATACGCGATGGGAGTAGGATCGTGATGGTTGGGGCGGGGCTCGGTTTTGTGTGGGCGAGCACCGTCGTACAGTGGGGGCCCCGGCAGGAGAGCGCAGAGAACTGAGAAGGTTTCTGGTGCATGACTGCCGGCATAGATTAAGGTTACTGCCGGCCGGGCTCGTCCTGGCCGGATAATACAAAGCCGCGGCCTTAAAGGAGCGGTTTTTAGGAGGCATTCATGAAAAGAGTAATGTTCGCACTGGCGGTGCTCGCGCTTTTTGTGGGCAGCGCATATGCGCAAGGCACCATCAAGATCGGCGGCATCTGGACGCTGGCCGATATCACGGGCAAACAGGGCAGCGCTGCAGCCCAGCTTGCGGTGGAGGAGATCAACGCCGCGGGCGGCGTGCTCGGCAAAAAGCTCGAACTCATCGTAGTCGATGATGAGGGCAAGGCCGACAAGGCCGCAGCAGCCGTCGAAAAATTGGCCACCGTGGACAAGGTTGATGTCTTTGTGGGAGGCATGGCCTCCGGCGCCGAGCTCGGCAAGATTCCGGCGTTCAAGAAATACAACAAGGTGGTCATGTCGACCGGCGCCGCGGGCGGAACTGTCGAGAAAGGGCTTGGCCCGAGCCCCGACTCGGATTTCTATTTTCACCTTCATCCATGGGATTACAACCAGGGTGCTTCCTACGCCGAGGGCTGGGATGCGATCCAGAAGAAATACCCGAATATCCAGATAAAGAAGATCTTCCTGGCATATGAGGAAGGTGCGTTCGGCAAGTCCTCGTGGGATGCGACGAAGATCCTCTTCGGAAGCGACAATCGCTATATCGTCGACGGCGCATCGTTCAAGAGTGCTCTTTTGGGTGGAGGCGACTACACCGCAGTCCTCGAAGCTGCAAAAGCCTTTAAGCCGGACCTCTTCATTTGGGCTGGCTACGATGCCGATGCTCTTCCCTTGCTCGAACAGTCCAAGGCGATGAAGTTCAGCCCCGGCATCTACCTTGGAGCTCCTCCAGGATGGCCTATCGACTTTGGCGCATCCAAACTTTCTCCGAATGTCATGCTCTACGGCATGTGGTCTACGGCGATGAACAACAATAATCCGGCGAGTGCAAAGTTCTTCAAGAATTACGTGGCGAAATACAAGGAGGAGCCGGCCACGTACTTCGCCCCACTCGCCTATTCCGCGGTGTACATTCTTGCCGAAGGCATCAAAAATGCGGGAACAACCGAAACCACCGCGCTTATAAAGGCCCTCGAGGCGACAAAGTACGTGTCTCCGCTTGGCGAGACGATCACGTTCAAGCCCTCCAATATCATCAAACACCAGGGCATTACCCGACAAAAGATTCTCCAGTGGCAGAATGGTGAACAGCAGGTTATCTGGCCCTTTGAGGCTGCGACCGCGGCACCGGTATATCCATTCCCCGCGTGGAAGTAAGGTCTACAGAGTTTTGAAGTCGCCGCAGCGAGAGGCAGTATGTCCCGAGCTGCGGCGGTATAGTCGAGACAACATAAGAAGCATATAGGCAAGTACATGGTAATGAAACGACGTACCGCGATCATCGCCGCGCTGAGTATTGCTGCGGCGGTAGTGCTCATTCTGTGGAAACCGACGGTTCTCATTTATGGATTGCAGGCCGCAGGTCTCTATGCAGCTGTCGCCATTCCGATGGGTCTGGTTCTTGGCATTGTCCATATCGTGAACCTCGCCCATGGCGAATTTATGATGGTTGCAGCATATGCCGCATATTTCGGGTGCAAGGCTCTGGGTATGGACCCTCTGCTGGCGATAATCCCTACGGCAATTGTTACGGCTGTGTTCGGCTGGGTTATATTCCAACTGACGATTCGGAGGGCACTCAAGGCCCCGGAGCTGAATCAACTCATCCTCACCTTTGGACTAGCAATTGCATTTACTCAGACCATAAACCTCATCTTTACTTCTCAGACCTACAAGATACCTCTCGATTATGTCTCCGCATCCATGGATATAGGCGACCTGACGTTTGGGGTATGGTCTTTCGTCTTTGTAGCCGTGGCAATCATATTTGCCTATGGGGTCAAATTTTTCCTTACGAAAACGATGACCGGCAAAGCGGCGGTCGCGGTCGGCCAGAATCCGAGGGGTGCCGCGATCGTCGGTATAGATGTCTATCGGACTTATGGTCTTGTCTTTGCGCTCGCTCTGGCGCTCGTCGGCGCCATGGGGGCGCTTTTCCTCACGAAGTCAGCCATTTTTCCCAGTGTCGGCTCCCCCTTCACCATGAAGAGTTTCTGTCTCATCGCAATGGCCGGGATCGGTAATATACCAGGGATACTCGGTGCAAGCGTGCTTTTGGGGGTCTCGGAAAATTTCCTGCGCGCTTTCCGCCCCACTCGGGATTGGGCAGAGATTGTGTTCTTTGTTCTGATCATCGCCGTGATCCTGGCGCGTTCCTTGAAAGGAAGAAAGTCATGAACCGCAACGCATCCCGAATTTTAGCGGCGCTCTTTGGAGTACTCGCAGTCACGCTGCCCTTCTTCGCGGGAGATTATCCGCTGCAGGTCGCGCGCAATATCATGATGTACATGGCGCTGGCAATCACCTGGGACATGCTGCTCCGCTCGGGACAGATTTCCTTCGGTATAGCAGGTCTCTTCGGCATTGGGGCCTATTCGGCGATCCTCAGCGTCATCCGCGCGGGGATGCCCGCCTGGTTTTCGATACTGTTCGCAGCGATCTTTTCAGGAGTCGTCGCCTTCGTCATCGGATTTCTCATTCTGCGTCTAAGGGCGATGTATTTTTCGATCGTCACGCTGGCCCTCGGAGAGATTTTCAGGATCATAATCCACAATCTCCACGATTTTACCGGTGGTCCTGAGGGTGTGGTCATTCAAAAGGGGGTCATCTTCGGAGGCAACGCCAACAGTCTGTACTGGCTCGTCCTTGCAGGTCTGGCGGTGGCCTTGGCGGCTTCCTTTTGGTTCGAGAAGAGCAAAATCCACTTTGCGCTCACTGCGATCCGCAACAATGAGATTTCGGCACAATCTTCGGGGATAGACATATTCCGCTGGCTGCTGTTGGCTTTTGTCGTCACCTCCGCCATCCAGGGTCTGCTGGGCGGTATTTTTGTGCAATCCTATGGATTTGCCACACCGGATGCCGTGTTCAGCGCCGATTTTACACTTCTGCCTCTCGCGATGGCCCTCTTGGGCGGAGTGTACAGCACGACGGGTCCGATCTTCGGCGCGATTCTTCTCGGACTGGCCTCCGAATGGCTCAAGCTGAAAATACCGTATGGCCATCTTGTGGTGTACGGCATCATCATCGTCATTGTCATACTCTTCATGCCGCAAGGGCTGCGACAGCTTGTGCGCCGAACCTCGCACAGTGCCGACGGGAGGAGCGCATGATCAAGTTGAAAACCGAAAATCTCACAAAGAGCTTTTTGGGCCTCGTTGCGGTGAACAAGATCTCGTTCTCGATGGAGGAAGGAGAAATCCTCGGCATTATCGGTCCGAACGGCGCCGGAAAGACGACCTTCATCAATCTCATATCGGGAATCATCATGCCGACCGAGGGGCTCATCGAATACAAAGGCATGGATATCACTTACATACCGGCGCACGAGCGCGCGAGGCGAGGCATAGCACGAACCTACCAACTGATTCACCCCCTGGAGAATCTTACGTTGATAGAGAACGTCATGGTGGGTTCCATCTTTGCGAAGGGCCATAGTCTGAAAGAGGCCCGCAACAAGGCCGAGGCGCTGTGCCATGAGCTTGGCCTTACGGGGCTGGACAGGGATACGAGCCGCCTCACCATTCTTGAGGTCAAAAAAATGGAGATTGCGAGGGCGCTCGCGAATGAACCGGAGGTGCTGTTCCTGGATGAAGTCATGGCAGGGCTCAATGCGGACGAGATGAAGGATCTCATCGCGATAGTGCAGAGAGTAGCTCTGGAGCGGCACCTTGCAGTGGGCGTGATCGAGCATGTCATGGGCGTTATCCGGGAATTGACGCACCGCGTGATCGTGCTCGAGGCCGGCGAACTGATCGCGGAGGGTAAATACGAGGAAGTATCGAACAATCCGCGCGTCATCGAAGCCTACCTTGGGCGAGGGGGCGTCTGATGCTCAAAATTCAGAATCTGGATTGCGGTTATGGCCGGATGAAGGTCATCGATGCAGTGAATTTCGAAGTCGGCGCCGAATCGGTAGGGCTCTTCGGCCCCAACGGCGCAGGGAAGTCTACCTTGATCGCTGCCGTTATGGGCATGGTGAGGCCGTGGAAGGGCAGCATCGAGCTCGACGGGAAGAGAATAGAAGGCGCTGAAACACATGTCATCGCGAGGATGGGGGTAGCCCTCGTGCCACAGGAAAGAGAGCTCTTCCCCGGCATGTCCGTACAGGATAACCTCATACTCGGTGCCGCCTACATTCCCCATGCAAAGGATCACACTTCTGATCAGATGGAACAGGTGTTCTCGCTCTTTCCTATACTGAAGGAGAGGCGCACACAGTATGCCGGCACCATGTCAGGAGGCCAGCAGCGGATGTTGGCCATCGGGCGTGCACTCATGTCGAAGCCTAGGCTCCTCATCCTCGACGAACCTTCGCTTGGTCTTCAGCCTTCGATCGTCGCGGAGGTGTTCGAAGTGCTGAAGGCACTGAAGAGCACGGTGTCGATTCTGGTCACCGAGCAGAACGTGCGCGAAAGCCTCAGGGCGATCGATAGGGGCTATGTGCTCGAAAACGGCCGCATCGTGCTGGAGGACAGCGCCGAGGGGCTCAAGACGAATCCTCATGTCATCAAGTCCTACCTGGGGCTTTAGGGAACGCCGCAGTGGCAAATGAAGGCTTTTCGGAGATCATCGCCCGGAACATTCCGGGTGCAGGCCATGCGATGGTGATCGAGCAGCCTGCGACAGTCGAGGAGGAGATATGGAAAGCGGTTTCGCTGAGGTGAATGGGGTTTTGATGTTTTTCGTGACGGCGGGGGCAGGGGTGCCCGTGATCTATGTCCACGGGAATACAGGTTCTTCTGCCTGGTTCAGTCTTGTGATGAATGTGCCGGGCTGCAGGGTGGTCGCGCTCGATATGCCGAACTTCGGTAAGTCCACTCCCCTCGAAGGAGACGTCAGCATCCAGCGCTATGCGGCTTCTGTCGCCGGCTTTATGGATGTACAGGGGCTGAAGGAAGCGGTCGTGGTGGGCCATTCGCTGGGGGGCTGCGTCGTGCAGGCCTTGGCGCTCGAGCGGCCAGATCTCGTCAGGGCTATGGTCCTTGTCGACTCGGGGGCACCGAATGGTCTTCTTACGCCTAGGGATCACTATCCTGCCATCGAGTTCATGAGGACCAGCCGGACGGTGCTCGAACAAGCGCTCAAGGCGGTCATGCCCACGCTCAAAGATGAGGCTCTGTTCAAGACGCTCGTCGACGACGCGCAAAAGATGGCCGCTCCCGCATGGATCGGCAATGCGGAGGCACTGTCGAACTTCGATATCTCTGCGAGGTGCGCCGAATTCCAAGGACCGGTGCTGGTCATCCGAGGGACGCTCGATCAGATCATCACCGACGAGATGGCCCAGAAGACGGCCAGAGCCTATCCCCGTGCCCGGCTTGTGACGTTGGAGAGCATGGGTCATTCAGTCATCGTTGAAGACCCCTCACTTTTTCTGCACATCCTTATGGATTTTCTCGCCGAAGAGGGTATTTGTAAAAAATAACTCCATACAAAATCAAGAAGAATCTATAAGGAGAAACTTTCATGGCGAATGTCAGCATTATCGGTGCCTACAATACACAGTTCGGAAACTTCGTGAAAAAGAATAAGGAGACAGGCGAGATTACCGACCTTAGGTCGATCTACGATCTCATGCTCGAGGCAGGCCGGGGAGCGATCGCCGACGCAGGTATCGATCCGAACGATATCGACGGCGTCTGGGTCGGTTCCTGCGCGCCTGGGATCTTTGCCGATCAGGAACACCTCGCGGCATTTGCGCCGGAGATAGCTCCGGAGGCTCTCCGCTTCAAACCGATGAGCCGCGTCGAGGATGCCTGTGCGTCCGGTTCGGTTGCCGTGTACCAAGCGCTCTATGCGTTGGAATCGGGACGGGCGAAGATCGCGCTCGTGCTCGGCGTGGAGAAAATGAATATCCTCGATACCAAGGGAGTAACTCATGCCCTGGCTACCTGTTCCTATTGGCCGGAGGAAGGGGCTAAGGGGTACACCTTCCCAGGCTTGTTCGCCGAATATGCCAAGGGATATGCCGCCCGGTACGGGCTGGACCGGGAACTGCTCGCGAAGATGCTCGCTGCGGTTTCTGCTCTCAATTACCGCAATGGCGTCGACAACCCCCTCGCACACTTCGGCAAGGGCGGTGTTGCGGACCGACTCGGTCTCATGACGGCAGAGGCGATTCTCGCGCTTCCCGAGGAGAAAAATCCCGTGATCGCCGACCCGCTGCGGCTGCACGACTGCTCGCTCGTCACTGACGGTGCCGCCGCGCTCATCCTGGTCCGCGACGATCTTTCGCTCGCAAAGTCCGAAAAGGCGATCAAGGTGGCGGGCATCGCTCAGGTCAACGAGCGCCTGCCCCTCTCGGTTCGCCCGAACATGTACGAACTCATAGCCGGCAAGCGCGCAGTCCAGCAGGCCTTTGCCGAGGCGGGCATCACGATCGTTGATGTCGATCTCGCCGAAGTGCACGACTGCTTTACGATCAATCAGCTTCTCTGCACCGAGGCACTCGGCCTCTCCGCTGACGGCCGAGCCGGATACGACTATATGGAAGGAAGATTCGCCCGCGACGATGAGCACTGTCCAATCAACCTCTCCGGGGGTCTTAAGGCGAAAGGACATCCCGTGGGAGCGACGGGCGTGTCGATGCACGCCCTCGTCTACAAGCAGCTCGTCGGACAACCCATCGGTGCAGCCCCTGCGAAAAAACGCCCGACCATCGGCGTCACCTTCAATGTTGGGGGCTCGAGCGTCACGAACTGCGTTACGGTGTTGAGAAAAGAATAGCGTAGAAAAACTCGCCCTGCAGGGGGAAGACTCATAGTGTGAGAGGGCGTCGTGGAGGCGCCCTCTCTGCTATACCTTAGCGCTCTGGCGCTTGAGTTTCTTCGTCGTCGTCATCTCGAGGGGCTCGTGCAGAATGTGCGTGCGGGTGATTTTCTGATAAGATCGCAGCTTTTGGTTCACCTCGGTGATGATGTCCTGGATGCGCGCCTCAACCTGGTGCGGCTCCAGGTGATTTTGGGAGATCCAGTCCTGATTCGGATAGACAAGAGCCTCTATCTCCTCCGCGACCGATTTGCCATCGGGGTTATAGCCGCGCACGAGGATCTGATCGATCTCGTCGTAGAGCTGGAACTCGTTCTCTATCTCTTCGGGATAGACATTCTTGCCGCCTTCGGTGACGATGAGATTTTTGATTCGCCCTGCGAGGTAGAGATAATTCTCATTATCCAGCTTCCCAAGATCACCCGTTCTGAGCCAGCCGTCTTGAGACAGCACCTGAGCCGTCTCTTCGGGCATCTTGTAATAGCCCTGCATTACCATGGGGCCTCGGACGACGATCTCTCCGACGCCGTCTTGGTCGGGATCTACGATACGCATTTCAACCTCTGGGAGCGTTTTGCCGACCGAGGTCTCTTTGTAGTGCTCGACGGGATTCAGCGTGAGTATCGGCGATGTCTCTGTGAGTCCATAACCCTGGACGAAGTCGATGCCGAGTTCGTTATACTGGCGGAATACCTTCGGGTCGAGGGGTCCGCCACCAGAAATGCAGATGCGGATCGAGGAAAGACTCGCCTTGTCCAGCAGCGAGTGGAACAGTTTTTTCCCGGGATTGATGCCTGTCAGCTTCTTGATACCCCCCGAGATGGCCATCAGTGTTCTGATCATGGCGTAGACAAAAACCCCTTTTTCCTTCACACCTTTCATGATGCCGGCGAGAAGCTTGTTGAACAGCATGGGTACACCCAGAAACATCGTGATCTTTGCCTCTTTCAGGTCCGAAAGGATCTGCTTGACGACCATGCGCTTGCCGAAGACGAGCTCAGCGCCTACCGAGAACGATTCGATGAACACTGCGAGCATGGTATAGGAATGGTGGATCGGCAAAAGTGCATAGAACACATCTTCGTGCGAAATGTTGAGATTGGCCTGGGCGAGAAAACAATCCGAGACGAAGTTCTCGTGACTCAGCATCACTCCCTTGGGAACACCCGTCGTGCCTGAGGTGAAGAGGATGGCGGCAGTGCTTTTTACGTTTACCGACGGACGTTGAAACGTGAAGCCTTGAGGTGGGGCCATGTCGTAGATATATTTTCCCACCCCCTTTGCAAGGGCAAAGCAGGGCATGTCGGGGAACTCTTTCTGAATCTCCCCGAACTTCTCTTCGTCGACGAATGCCACAGTCGTATCCCCGGCCTTTATCAGGGTGACGATCTCCTGCGTCGACAGCTGATAGTCAATGGGGACGACGACAGCTCCCGCATACAGGACGGCGAGAAACCCAATTGCCCACTCGGGTGAATTCTTTCCCGTCAGCGCAACGTGGGTTCCTTCTTTCACGCCGATGGAGCTCAGGTGCGCCGCTATATTTACGATGAGGGACTGGGCCTCTTTATAGGTCAGGCTCACTCTCTGCGGGCTGTATACCGTAAAACATGCTCGTTCGGGAAACCGGTCTGTGGTGATGTCGAAGAGCTGGGGAATCGTCGGCCATCTGTCTGAAAACACGCGATCTCGATATGCATCGAGGAACTTCCAGGGTTCTGTCTCTCTCATGGTTATTATTATGCAGCAAGAATAAGGGGATAACAAGTGGACATAGCGATTTTTTTTATAAATTATCGCCCCCTTTCCGGCAGATGCGTTTTTGCGCTATTCTTTTGTGCACTTTCTGTTCATTCTGGAGGAGAACATGAAATCTGTGGAGCTTTCTAAGGCGTATGACCCGAAATCGTTCGAACAGCGTGTGTACGAGATGTGGAAACGCGAGGGTCATTTTCAGCCGAAAGTAGATAGGCGGAAGAAGCCTTTTACCATCGTCATTCCTCCTCCCAATGTAACCGGTGTCCTCCACCTTGGACATGCGCTCGACAACAGTCTGCAAGATATACAGATACGGTACAGACGAATGAAGGGCATTCCCACGCTCTGGCTGCCCGGCACCGACCATGCGGGCATCGCCACGCAGAACGTGGTGGAGCGGAAGCTGCGAAAGGAAGGTCGTAGCAGGGAGTCTCTGGGACGCGAGGCCTTCGTCCAAGAGACATGGAAGGTTGCAATGGAACACCGGGCCATCATAGATACCCAGCTTGCCCGGATCGGGGCGAGTGTCGACTGGAGTCGAGAGCGTTTTACGCTGGACGAAGGCTTGTCGAAGGCTGTCCGCGAAGTCTTCGTGACCTTGTACGAACGCAATTTGATCTATCGTGGTGAGTATCTGGTGAACTGGTGCCCCTCGTGCGGGACAGCCCTATCGGACGATGAGGTCGAGCACGAGGATGAGCCGGGCGCGCTGTGGCATATCTGGTATGAGCTCGTCGACGGTCCCTGCCCCGAATGGCCGAGCGGCAGGATCGAGATCGCGACCTCGCGCCCGGAGACACTGCTGGGCGATACCGCCGTGGCGGCACATCCGAACGATACCCGCTACGCGGGGCTCATCGGCAAGGCAGTACGTCTGCCGTTGACAGACCGCATCATCCCCATCATCGCGGACAGCTATGTCGATCCCGAATTCGGCACTGGGCTCGTGAAGATTACCCCGGCCCACGACCAGAACGATTTTCTTGTCGGGCAACGCCACGGTCTTGATCGCATCAATATTCTCAACCCAGACGGTACCCTTTCTTCTGCCGTACCTGAAAAATACCGGGACATGAAGGTACTCGATGCGCGGAAAGTTGTACTCGCCGACCTCGAGGCCCTCGGTCTTCTCAAGAGCGAGGAAAAGACCACGCACGCAGTGGGGCACTGCTATCGTTGCCACACCGTCATCGAACCCTATCTTTCGAAACAGTGGTTTGTGCGCATGAAGCCCCTCGCAGACAAGGCCCTCAAAGCCTGGCAGGATGGCGAGGTTGTCTTTTTCCCCAGAAAGTGGGAGCACACCTACAGACACTGGCTCGAGAATATCCGCGACTGGTGTATTTCCCGTCAGCTCTGGTGGGGACACCGCATTCCCGTGTTCTACTGCAGGGACTGCGGCGCTATGATGGTGAGCCGCGAGGATCCGACCGTGTGCACCCAGTGCGGTTCCGGCAACATCTACCAGGATGAGGATGTGCTCGACACCTGGTTTTCGAGCTGGCTCTGGCCTTTCAGCACGCTGGGCTGGCCCAAGGATACCGCGGATTTCCGCTATTTCTATCCTACAAGTGCCCTCGTGACGGGCTACGACATCATCTTTTTCTGGGTGGCCCGCATGATCATGGCCGGCATGGAGTTCACCGGGCAGAGCCCCTTCAAGGAGGTCTTCATCCACGGCCTCATACGCGACAAACAGGGACGAAAAATGGCCAAGAGCCTCGGCAATGGGATCGATCCCCTCGATATCGTCGAGGAATATGGCGCCGATGCCCTCAAGTTCACGCTTGCCTACAACTGCGCCGCGAGTCAGGACATCCTTCTCGACCGCGACAGCTTCAAGATGGGCAGCAAATTCGCCAACAAAGTGTGGAACGCCTCGCGCTATATCCTCATGAATCTTAAGGGGCGCAACTACCTCGCGGAGAGCGAGCTGACATACAACGATACCGACCGGTGGATACTCCACAGGCTCAACGAGGCCACCCGCGCCGTGAGCCAGGACCTCGAGTCCTGGCGATTCAACGATGCTGCACAGGCTGCATATGCGTATTTCTGGGATGATTTCTGCGACTGGTATATCGAGGCGTCCAAACTCTCGACAAAATTCGGCGACGAAAAAGAGAAAGACCGAGCCACGACAGTGCTCCTTAAGGTGCTCGATGAATCGCTGCGGCTTTTACACCCCTTCCTTCCTTTCGTGACCGAAGAGATCTACGGCATGCTTCCCAACGCCGAGGGGAGGCTCATTTCAGTCAGCTATCCCGAATGGACCGTCGCACGGGAATCGCCCCAGATCCAGGCGCATTTCGAATCACTGAAGGAAATTGTGACGCTTGTGCGCACACTGCGGTCCGAATTCCAGATTGCACCGGAGGTTTCCATGCCGCTCAGCCTCGTCTTCGACGACGGCTATGCCCACGTGGCTTTCATCCGCGAACAGGTGGCTCTCATACGCCTGCTCGCTGGGGCTTCTGCGGTGTCGGTAGACTCGATGGGCGGCGAAGCGCGCGAGGGAACAGTTTCCCTCGCGGCCGAGGGACTCACCATTCGTGTGCAGGTGCGCGGCTTAGTCGATATCGGCAAACTCGTGGAACGCCTCTCGAAGGAGAAGGACAAAGAGTCGACCTACATCGCAAAGCTCGAATCGAAACTTTCAAATAGTGCATTTCTTTCTTCCGCCCCCCCCGATATCATAGAGAAGGAGAAGGACAAGCTCGCAGTCTCTAAGGCGAAGGCTGCCAAGCTCGATCTGTATATTCGGGAGCTTTCATGAATACAGGAGAGAATGGCCCCCAGAGTGCGGTGCTTCGCTCCGACCGTCTCGCCATGGACAAGGCCGCTATGCTGCGGCTCAAGCGCATGCATCTTGCGCCCTATATTCAGCTGGCGACCCTCCTCATCGGAAAGCCTAGGCGAAGCGGCGGCAACATGTTCCGGCACCAGCTCGACACCATGGCCATCCTCATGGACTATGGCTATATCGATTCCGTGCTGCTCAAGGCCTCTCTTATCCACGATCTACTCGAGGACGCTCCCGAGACGGATCCCGACAGCATTCTTTCGATCGACGACGAGGCTGTCGATGTCTATAAACTCGTGCTCGAAGTGACAAGGCGGCCGGTCGAGAACAAAGCGGAATTTCTGACGCGCATCCGCGATTACGGGTCGATGCGCGCCAAGGTGCTCAAGAGCGCGGACCGTATTTCGAACATGATCAGCCTCGGCTACGTGACGGATGATGTCTTTGTCCGTCGCTATGTCGATGAGACGGAACAGTTCGTGTTTCCGATTGCCGAAAGGGCCGACGAGCGCATGCTCACAGAGCTGAAAGAGCTGGTTGCCACAAGGCGCGAATATCTGCGGAATAAAATCGAAATTTGATACGGAGGAACAACACCATGAAATGGATCAAAGAAATGATCGCTGCGAGCATCGATCATACGCTGCTGAAAGCCACGGCGACGGAGGATCAGGTAAAAGTGCTGTGTTCGGAAGCCAAACAGTACAAATTCAAGGCTGTCTGCATCAATCCGTACTGGGTTCCGACCTGCGCAAAGGAACTTGCTGGTTCCGATGTGTTGATTGCGACTGTCGTCGGGTTTCCTCTCGGGGCCAACAGCTCGGCCGTGAAGGCGGAAGAGGCGCGCCGCGCCGTGGCTGAGGGCGCCCGCGAGATTGATATGGTTATCAATATTGGACAGGCCAAGGCGGGAGACTGGGCGGCCGTCCGCGAGGATATCGCCGCAGTGGTGAAGGCTTCGAAACCTGCTATCGTCAAGGTGATTATCGAAACGTGCTATCTGACACGCGAAGAGAAGATCACGGCCTGCAGGGTAGCGGTAGAAGCTGGGGCGGCCTTTGTGAAGACGAGCACAGGCTTCGGCACCGGTGGCGCCACAGTGGAGGATGTTCGGCTCATGAAGGAGACTGTGGGCGACGCAGCCTTCGTAAAGGCCTCGGGTGGCATCAAGACCTATGAGGACGCCGTCGCCATGCTCGAGGCGGGTGCGTCGCGCATCGGAGCCTCGGCGGGAGTTGCGATTATGCACGAGGCTGAAACGCTGGCCTGAAAAGGTATCTAGATAGGTTATTAGGTGCAAAATTCTTATTGACAATCTGCGGCCGCCGCTTTACCATTTACCTTACTTAGTGCGATAGATTGGCATAATCTTCGCGTATCATAGTGAGAGCATTCCTTAAAAGGAGGAAGAAGCATGAAAAAAGCGCTATTAGTGCTTGTCGTCGCTGCGCTCATCGCAGCACCCGTGTTTGCTCAGTTCAAGGTCGGGCTTGTCACCGACGTTGGCGGTATCGATGATAAGTCCTTCAACCAGGGCACATGGGAAGGCATTGTTCGCTTTGGGCAGGAATTCAAGCTTCCAAAGGGCAATTACAAGTACCTGCAGTCCAGTGCGGAGGCCGATTATGTCCCCAACCTCTCGACATTTGCGGATGAAGGTCTGAGCCTCATCATTGCCCCCGGATTTCTTTTCGAGCAGTCCATGACTCAGGTTGCGAAGAACTATCCGACTCGCAAGTTCCTCATCATCGACGCGGTCGTAAATCAGCCGAACGTCGTCTCGGCGGTATTTGCCGAGCATGAGGGCTCCTTCCTCGTCGGCGTTGCAGCGGGGCTCAAGGCTAAGGCAGACGGGAAGAATATCGTCGGTTTCCTCGGCGGCATGCAGTTCCCGCTCATCGAGAAATTCCAAGCCGGTTTTGAGCAGGGCGTCAAGGCTGTATATCCGGAATGCACGATCCTGGTAGACTATGCGGGCGACTTTGCGGCCCCGGACAAGGGCCAGGCTCTGGCGCAGAAGCAGTATAATCAGGGTGCGTACATCATCTACCACGCTGCGGGCGGCACAGGCAACGGCCTCATCAAAGAAGCCAAGGAGCGCTCTCAGAAGGGCGATATCCGCTGGGCGATCGGCGTCGATAAGGATCAGTACAACGACGGCATCTATAGCGGAAGCAAGTCAGCGGTTCTCACCTCGATGATGAAGCGCGTCGACGTGGCCGCGTACGATGTCTGCAAGATGACCATGGACGGAAAGTTCCCCGGCGGAAAGGTTCTCACATTCACGGTGGCGAACAAGGGCGTTGGTCTCCCCGAGAAGAACCCCAATCTCTCTGCTGACATCGTCGCGAAGGTCAAGGAGTACGAGGCGTTGATCGCCTCGGGTAAGCTCAAGGTTTCGGAGATTCCGGCAAAATAAGCGCATAAAGGCCTAGATTTTAGTGTTACCATAGGGCTGTCCGAAACGGACGGCCCTATGTTTTTAATCATTTCTTAACATAAATCAGAAATTCTATTAATGAATTCCGAATATCCTCTCGTCGTAGATCGTGAAAGGCGTACGAGCGCAGGCAATTGTGTCGCCTCACGAATGCAAACGATATGGAGGAAAATGCGATGAAACGAAATGCAGTTTCGAAGAGTCTGATGCTGCTGACTCTGTTTGTCCTCGGACTGACAAGTGCACTTGGCGCACAGACGCTCTTGGGATCTGGTGCAACATTTCCTGCTCCGGCCTACACCAAGATGTTCGATGAATACTACAAGCTGACCGGTGTCAAAGTGAATTATCAGGCTATCGGATCCTCGGGCGGGCTCAAAAACATTCAGGATCGCGTCGTGGATTTTGGAGGCACCGATTCATTCATCAAGGACGCGGATTTCAGCAAGTATCCTGGTCAGGTCGTTCATATTCCTACGGTGATCGGCGCAATCGTTGTCACCTACAACCTTCCCGGCAGCCTGAAACTCCGGCTGACCGGCGACGTAGTGGCCGACATCTACCTTGGTAAGATCACCAAATGGAACGATAAAGCCATCACCGAGCTTAACCCCGGTGTCAAGCTTCCCAACCTTGCGATCATGCCGGTGTATCGATCCGACGGTTCCGGGACGACCTTCAATTTCACCGCCTACTTGAGCGCAGTGAGCGCCGAATGGAAGTCTAAGGTTGGCAACGCGAATTCCGTGAGCTGGCCGGTAGGGCAGGGTGCTGCGCAGAATGCCGGGGTCGCTGGTGTGGTCAAGCAGACACCAGGAACAATCGGCTATGTCGAACTGGCCTATGCGAACCAGAACAACATGGCGGTCGCCGTGATCAAAAATTCGAGCGGAAATTGGATTGAGCCGAGCCTTGCATCGACCTCGGCGGCTGCAGCGGGAGCCTTTCCCGCGGACACGCGTATCGTCCTCGTCAATACCGATGCGAAAGAAGGCTACCCCATCAGTTCGCTGACATGGCTTGTCGTCTACCGCGAGCAAAACTATGGCAACCGTTCCCGCGAACAGGCCGAACAGCTTGTGAAGCTCCTCTGGTGGATGATTCACGACGGACAACAGT
Source organism: Spirochaetaceae bacterium UBA6089 (assembly GCA_002435985.1). Lineage (GTDB taxonomy): Bacteria > Spirochaetota > Spirochaetia > Treponematales > Rectinemataceae > Rectinema. The sequence goes on along the minus strand of DIXD01000087.1, from coordinate 16,650 downwards.
ATGTAACTGCCCTCGATTACGCGCCCCTTCCAGCGCCGGCGGTAAAGGCATCCGAAGCCATCATCAAGAGCATCACCTACAATGGTCAGGCGCTCATAAAGTAAAAACATCGGTAAAGTGTAGTAAAAACCATCGGTGGCGCGGGCAGGCTCTGACGATACGAAAGCAGGGGCAGCCCGCGTTGACATTCGAATGAATTTGTGTTTTGGGTGTCTAACGCATGAATGATAAAAGGTTTAATGTCCTGCTCGGCTTTGCAGCGATGGTCGTTGTTTTTATCTTCGCAGGATTTTTGTTTACTCTTGTAGTGCAATCCCTTCCGGCGGTCAAGCAGGAAGGGGCTGCATTCTTGTATGGATCGGAATGGAATCCGGTTACGACTCGCTTTGGTGCCCTGCCTTTTATAATCGGCACGCTGATGACCTCGGCCATTGCCCTCGCCATCGCAATTCCTCTGTCACTCAGCGCGGGGATCGTGATGGGCGAGTATGTGAATTCGCTCTGGCTCCGCTCGGTACTGAATACGCTCATCAATGTGCTGGCCTCGATTCCATCGGTCGTGTTCGGTCTGTGGGGGATTGAGGTCGTAATCCCGCTGGTAAGAAGCCTTGCGATGTCGGTGGGTGCGCCTCCCTACGGCGCAGGCATCCTCTCGGCTTCTCTCGTGCTTGCAATCATGATTATCCCATATATGTCCTCGATGACCCGCGAGGCGCTCGTCAATGTTCATGCAGGCCTACGAGAAGGCGCCTACGCTCTTGGTCTTACAAAGCAAGAGGTTGTCACAGGCATTGCTCTGCCGTTTGCGAAGAACAGCATATTTGCAGGAATTTTGCTCTCGCTCGGGCGAGCACTCGGCGAGACCATGGCGGTGACCATGTTGATCGGGAATGCCACGCGGATTCCGACGTCGCTGTTTTCGCTCGGCAATACGCTGGCCAGCGTCATCGCCTCGCAGTTCAACGAGGCTGCAAGCGATGTCCACCGTTCGGCTATGATGGGACTCGCCTTGATCCTTTTCGTCATCACTATGATCATAGGGTGGTTCGGAAGAACGCTGATGCGTAAGGGAGTGGGTGCACATGGAGAATAATGTTTTTACCGGCGAATACAAGCGCCGAAAAAGAAAGGATATAGTTTTTCGCCTTGCGATTCTGGTGCCTACCGGCATTGTGGTTTCCCTATTGATTCTCATTTTGGCGCAGGTCGTGATGAATGGCAGTAAGTCGCTCAATCTGGATTTCTTTTTCCAGCAACAAAAACCCTTCGGCGAAGTGGGCGGAGGGGTCGTGCAGGCGATTGTCGGCACCATCATGGTGCTGGTTGTCGCGATTGTCATAGCGCTGCCCGTTTCCCTGCTCGCAGCGCTGTATCTGTATGAGCACAAGGGTTCGAAGAGAGCCAACGTCCTTCTCGACGTGGTCAGTACTCTTCAGGGCATTCCCTCTATCGTTATAGGTGTTGTGATCTACATTTGGGTCGTGGTGCCTCTTAAGACGTTTTCGGCCTTTGCCGGTGGTATTGCGCTTTCGATCGTCATGCTACCGCTCATGATCAGTATGATAAAGGAATCGCTCGACATGGTGCCAAGTTCGTACTTAGAAGCTGCGCTCGCGCTTGGCGTGCCCCGCTGGCGCGCGGTCGTCGAGATCATTGTACCCGCGGCCGCTTCCGGGATACTGGAAGCGACGGGTCTTGGAATTGCACGTGCCGCGGGCGAGACAGCTCCCCTCATCTTCACCTCTTTCGGCAACCCCTTTCTGAGCCTGAATTTTATGGCGCCCGTCTCGGCGCTCCCTCTGGTGATCTATGAGTACGTCAAAAGTCCTTACGACGATTGGCACCAGAAGGCATGGGGGGCAGCCTTGCTCCTTGTTCTTTTCGTGCTGAGTCTCAATCTCCTTATCGGAACGAGAAAAAAACGGTAATCATTTCCTGTCTGGCGCAAAACGCTACAGTGTGATACACTTATTTCCCATCGTAATCAAGTAATGATTTTAATCCAGGGGGTTGTAGGTGTCGTACATCGTAGAGATGCTCCACATCACGAAGGATTTCCCCGGAATCAGAGCAAACGACGATATCACGCTTCAGATCGAAGAACGGTCGATCCATGCTCTTTTGGGAGAAAATGGTGCCGGAAAATCCACACTGATGAGTATTCTGTTCGGCCTGTATCAGCCGGACAGCGGCTCAATTCGAGTACGAGGCAAAGAGGTAAAAATCAGTGACCCAAATGTCGCGACGTCGCTCGGCATAGGCATGGTTCATCAACATTTCAAGCTCGTACACAACTTTACGGTGACTGAGAACATCATCCTCGGCATAGAACCGCGAAAAGGGCCAGTCATCGACATTCGTGCGGCAGAGCAGAAGGTCGAGGAGATTTCGAAACTCTACGGATTGGCGGTCGATCCGCGTGCGAAGATCGAGGAGATTTCGGTCGGCATGCAGCAACGCGTCGAGATACTCAAGATGCTCTATCGCGATGCCGAAATTCTCATCTTTGACGAGCCCACAGCGGTTCTTACGCCTCAAGAGATCCACGACCTTATGCAGATCATGAGAAGACTGGTGGCGGAAGGCAAAACCATTCTTCTCATTACGCACAAACTCAAAGAGATTAAGGAAGTTGCGGATGTATGCACGGTGCTGCGGCGGGGAAAACTTGTCAGCACGGTGCCTGTCGCGGAAACCGACGAAGAGAAAATGGCAGAAATGATGGTCGGCCGCCAGGTCAGTTTCCATGTCGACAAAGGGCCTGCAAGGCCAGCAAATGAGCTTCTGCGCATCGAGAATCTCAATGTGAAGAACGTCAAGGGAGTGCTCGGCGTAAAGAACTTATCGCTCTCGGTGCGTGCAGGCGAAATCTTGGGGCTTTGCGGCATTGAAGGCAACGGACAGACGGAATTGGTATACGCGATCACCGGGCTGACCAAGGTCGAGTCCGGTAGAATCTTTTTGAAGGATAAAGATATAACACATCTTTCCATCAAAGAGAGAATAGACCTTGGACTCGGGCACATACCCGAAGACCGCCAGAAATACGGTCTTGTGCTCGACTTCACGCTGGGAGAGAACTTCATCATTCACAATTACTATGAAAAACCTTTTGCCGATCACGGTATATTGAGGAAAAAGGCGATTCTCGAAAATGCTCAAAGACTCATCCGTGAGTTCGATGTGCGATCCGGCCAAGGAGCTATGACACCGGCGCGTGCCATGTCCGGCGGCAATCAGCAGAAAGCCATCCTCGCGCGTGAAATCGACCGTTCGCCAGAGGTCTTCCTCGTGGTCCAGCCGACCCGAGGTCTCGACGTCGGTGCCATCGAATATATCCACAAGCGAATCATTGAGGAACGCGACAAGAATAAAGCAATCCTCCTTGTCTCTCTGGAACTCGACGAGATCATGGATGTCTCCGATCGGATCGCGGTCATCTATAACGGTGAAATTGTGGGCATCGTGGATGCGGCGGCGACCAATGAGAACGAACTCGGCCTCATGATGTCCGGAGCACTTCGAAAAACCGGCGATGCTTCTTCGCATCGTGCCCATGAGACAGTACGCGTCTGAACGGGAGGGAAATCGATGACAGCAAGAAAAGAAAAGATCGTACTTCCGCTCATCGCAGTGCTCCTGGGATTTGTGCTGGGTTCTCTCATCGTAACGCTTACCGGGCGCTCGCCGCTGTCGATGTTTGCAGCGATCATCAAAGGCTTTTCCGGTATCGACATCATCAACAGGCAGCCCATCAACACCCGGTACATCGGCGAATTTATTATTCAGGCGATGCCGATCATCCTCACGGGGCTCTCGTTCGCGTTTGCGTCTCGGACCGGACTCTTCAGTATCGGCGCAGAGGGGCAGCTCATGATCGGCTCGATCTCGGCGACGGCCGTGGCGCTTCTCGTAGAGGCGCCGAAAGTGGTGCACCTGCCGCTCGTTCTGCTTGCCGGGATTCTGGGCGGGGCTCTCTGGGGCGCCATCCCCGGAATTCTCAAGGCCCGCTACAATGTGCACGAAGTTGTCGTCACCATCATGATGAACTACATAGCCCTGCACTTCAACAATTTCGTCATTCTGCACATCTTCGGCAGCGTCGACCGGGTCAAGACCGCGCCATTTCCCGAGACGGCCTTGCTCAAGTCGCCATTCCTGCAGAGCATCACGCGGCAATCGCGCCTCAACTGGGGGATTATCCCCGTCATTTTGGCCGTGGTGATATTCTCATTCATCATCAATAAAACAACCTTCGGCTATTCGCTGCGTGCCGTCGGCTACAACAAGGAGGCCGCCCGTTTTGCCGGCATGAAGGTCAGCCGCAACATCGTCGCGTCCATGGCGATCGCGGGAGCCTTCGCGGGGCTTGCGGGCGCGGTGATCACCGTCGGCACGTTCAATTTCGGCCGAGTCATTCAGGCAGCCGAGGGCTACGGCTTCGACGGCATTGCGGTCGCACTTGTCGGCGGAAATGAGGCGATGGGTATTCTTTTGGCCGGTCTGCTCTTCGGGGGACTCAAGGCAGCCCAGCCGCTGATGCAGTCCCAGGGGATTCCGCGCGAAATCGCTGGTATCATTCAGGCTTCCATCGTGCTCTTCGTCGCGATGAAGTTCGGTATCAAGATGGTCCTCGATAGATTTGAACGCAAACAGGTACCTACCACGGAAGGGGATCGCGTATGACGTTCGAACTTTTTCTCCAGATGTTTCCCATCGCGCTGATGTTTTCGGCGCCCATCATTTTGACCGCGCTTGGGGGGCTCTTCAGCGAACGCTCAGGCATCGTCAATATCGCGCTCGAGGGCATCATGATGGTCGGTGCCTTCGCTGGGGCCACCGTGACAGTGCTTTTGGAGAACATAACGCCTGCGGCTGCTTGGTATGGTCTGCTCGCCGGGCTCCTGTCGGGCGTCGTGTTCAGCATGCTCCACGCGGTCGCGAGCATCAATCTCAAGGCCAACCAGGTCATATCGGGGACCGCGCTCAACATTCTCGCCGGTGGACTTACGGTGTATCTCTGCCAGATCATCTTCCATCAGCAGAGGACGAGAGCCTTCTCCAACGGCATTCAAAAATTCAGCGTGCCCGGCCTGAGTGAGATTCCCGTACTCGGTCGTATGTTCTTCGATCAGGTATACCCGACTTTTTATATTGCGATCGCAATGGTGTTCGTTACCTGGTTTGTGGTGTACAAAACACCGCTCGGGCTGCGCATGCGCGCCTGCGGTGAACATCCGCAAGCGGCGGCCAGTATGGGCATTAACGTCGTAAAGATGCGCTATTTCGGCGTCCTCGTCTCGGGAGCGCTCGGAGGGCTCGGTGGAGCGGTGATGGTGCTCACTGCCGACATACAGTACACGCTTGTGTCCATCCACGGCACAGGCTTCATTTCGCTTGCGTCCTTAGTCTTCGGAAGATGGAATCCCTTCGGCGTGCTCGGAGCGGGGCTCTTTTTTGGCTTCTCCACGGCCCTCTCGTTCTACGCGAAGGATATCAAGTTTCTCGCTGGTCTGCCCGGAGAGTTTTTCTATATCTTGCCATACCTGCTCACCATCATCGCGCTCCTCTTCTTTGCGGGTAAATCGGTGGGGCCAAAGGCGGCGGGCGAGATTTATGATTCAGGGAAACGCTGATACTTGTAATGTCGTATGCTGCGAAATTTTGACTCGTTCAGAAGTGAACTGACCAAAAGACTGAAGACGCGTGGGGCGGGGCGCTCTCCGCTCTGGCCGGAATTCGAGCGCCGACTCGACGTCGAACTCGAAACCCTCACTGGACTTCTCTTCGAACTCTACGGCGACAGGCCCGATTTCGCGTATTGGGTCGAGCGCGTAGTCTACGGCGTATTTAAGGCTTTCAAGGCCCGACCAAGCTGGCTTAGGGAGCGGGACCGCATACTGACCCCCGAGAGCGGTTGGTATCTTGCCCGGGATGTCGTAGGCGCCGTGTGCTATGTGGACCGCTGGGCCGGGACGTTCCATGGCATAGGGGAACGCCTTCCCTACCTCAAGGAGCTCGGCGTCAAATACTTGCATCTGATGCCTTTTTTTAAGTCTCCCGAGGTCGAGAACGACGGCGGCTATGCGGTTTCGAGCTACAGGGAGACCAACCCCGCGCTCGGGAGCATAGCGGACCTCACAGCCCTCGCCCGACTTCTGGCGGAGGAGGGCATCGCTCTCGTCGCGGATTTCGTCTTCAACCACACTTCGGACGAGCACGAGTGGGCTCTCGCCGCCAAGTCGGGCAATGCGGACTACCGCGACTTTTATCTCACGTTTCCCGATTTTCGGGAGCCTGAGGAATACAGCCAGACGCTAAGGGAGATTTTCCCGGAGTCCCGGCGCGGCTCCTTTACCTGGAATGAGGAGATGCAGCGCTGGGTGTGGACGACCTTTCATTCCTACCAGTGGGACTTGAACTACCGTAACCCTGCCGTGTTCAACGCCATGGCGGGAGAGATGCTGGCGCTTGCGAACCGGGGAGTGGCCGTCCTGAGGCTCGACGCGGTGGCCTTTATCTGGAAAGAAAAAGGCACGTCCTGTGAAAACCTTCCTCAGGCCCACACCATCATCCGAGCCTTCCAGTCCGTGGCGCGGCTCGCCTGCCCTTCGCTTTTGTTCAAGTCCGAGGCCATCGTGCACCCCGATTCCATCGTCCGTTACATCGACCTGCACGAATGTCAACTCTCTTACAACCCACTTTTGATGGCCGAGCTCTGGGAAGCCGCTGCGACTAAAGAAGTCCGCCTTCTCGCGTACTCGATGAAAAAACGCCACCATCTGTCGCCGGGTTGCGCCTGGGTCAACTACCTCCGCTGCCACGACGACATCGGCTGGACCTTCGCGGACGAAGATGCGGCCGCGCTCGGCATCAATGGCTTCGACCATCGCCAATTCTTGAACCGCTTTTTTCTCGGGGAGTTCCCCGGCAGTTTTGCGCGGGGCTTGAGTTTTCAGTACAACCCTGTGACGCAGGACATGCGCATCTGCGGTACCGCCGCTTCGCTCGCGGGCATCGAGCGCGACATGAGTCGCGATCCGGGCAAGAACAAGGAGACGTCGCTGCGGCGTTTTTTGCTTCTGTACGGAATAGTGTTTTCGGCGGGCGGCCTGCCGCTCATCTATCTCGGCGACGAACTCGGTATGGAGAACGACCCCAACTGGGACAAAGACCCCGCTCACGCCGGCGATTCCCGCTGGGTACATCGGCCGGTCTTTCAGGAGGCGCTGTTCGAAGAGCGCCATGATCCCTCTACGGTGACGGGGCGCATATTCGCCTACTTCAAGCGAATGATCCAGATTCGATCGACGTACAGCGTTTTCGAGGTGCAGGATGCCCAGGTGCTCGAGAGCGGTCATCCCTCAGTGCTGATATTCCAAAAATCCTCGAAAGAAGGAGCGCTGGCGGTGCTGGGCAACTTCGGAGAACTGAGCGCTCGGCCGACGGCCGAAGCCTGGCGTTCAGTCTTCGGAGATACAGCTGCTCCCAAGGCAGTCGATCTTCTGTCGGACAGGCCTTTCTCGCCGGATAAACCGCCGGAGCTCTTGCCCTGTGAACTTCTGTGGCTTTACATGACCTCCTCCGGGCCTTCCTGATAAGACCAGGAAAGGATTTTCGATAGATAGCATTTCCCCCATACTTATCGTATAATTATTTTATTTTAGTATACGAGGCTTTTTCGAAAGTAACCGACCTTTGAAAGAACCTCCTATGCTTATAGGACAATATGTAAGGACAAACAGAGAATGATCGATATAAACACCCTTCAAAAATATTCGCTTTTCGGAGGCGTCACTTCCGAACAGATAGAGAACATCAAGCCTCTTTTGAGTTCGGCGCACTTCGAAGCAGGGGAATGCCCTCAGATTGAAGGCCAACCCAATGACAAGATTTACTTCATCCTCAGCGGCGAGGTCGACATCATCAAGCAGGGTGTCGTCATTGCCCGCCTCAAGGAGGGCGAAACCTTCGGCGAGATGGAGCTGCTCGATATAATGCCTAGTATCGCCACAGTGCGCGCCGCGACTCCTCTCGAAGTGGTCACGATCTCCAATCGAGCCCTCTACGAGATCTCCAAGCGCGACCTCAAAACCTTTTCCTTGATGATCATGAATCTCGCACGCGATCTTTCCAGGCGCCTACGCCGCATGGACGAACTCGCATGCAGAGATGAAGAACAGTGAATGATGGGGTAGTACGAAAAAGAGTTGGAGACTGGCATCTTATTTTACTATGGCTTCCATGATTGCCCGGAATTTCGGAAGACCGTCCATATGAAACGTCGAAGAGCCCAGCTTAATTTATCCTAAGACATACGGAAAAGATCCCAGTGAAGCAATATGGGCTATTATCACCAGCGACAGTACAATTATGAACATATACCATTTTGCATGAAACATTCTGAGCGTCTTTTTAAACTGAGGGCTTGCCTTTGTAAACCTCATGGTAATACCTGCAAACACCATCCACGCCATTACCGCTATAAGGATCCAGTGAAATACCGACGCGTACTGCTGCATTAAAATACCATGAACTAAGACTGCAATAAATGCAGCGGCATTTCCTGCATAATGCACATAGTGCCACCTGTTTCTGATTTTGTCTAACCATTTCCATTGTGTCTTTGGGGCAACCAACTGATTGATAAGGTGCAAAAGCACATAAAGATTAGCAATTAAAAACAGCGCCCCTGCAACTCCTCCCATCGTTAAACCAAGTGATATATTGGCTGGAATCTCTTGGGTCATAGCTACATTTCTCCTTTTTTAGCCTATGTTCGTGAACATACTACCACCTATGCTAGCATAAAGCGTTGGGTTCTCACCTCATCGATCATTGCCCGCTGTTATTTGCAAAGAGCCTTACATGGTTTTCCGTAGACATGAATTCCGGGTAAATCCTCCTTATTGAAACTTATCGTATCACAAGTACCCGTGCTGACAATTGCAATTCTCTTGTAGGCTATGAAGAATAAATTCTGCCGGAGACGGGCATCGAACCCGCACGCCGCTTGCGCAGCAAGGGATTTTAAGTCCCTGGTGTCTACCAATTCCACCACCCCGGCAGTGTGAAATCAGATTTTAGTCGAGGAGTGCGCAGGCGTCAAGGACAGTCGGGTCACCGTGCCACAAGCCCCGCGGATTCAAAGCCCTCAGCCGCAGGGCCCGCGAATGCAAGATTTGCAACAGCAGGGCCCGCCGATTCAAAGCCCGAAAAGGCGCTCGAGGAAGCGCGCCACGCCATCCTCATCGACCGATTCGGTGACAAAGGGGACTTCCGCCTGAATGGAGGCGTGCGAGTTGCCCATCGCAACACCGGCCTTCACGGCCTTGAGCATTTCGAGGTCGTTCTCTGCATCACCGAAGGCTATGGCTTCGTCGAGCGTGCCGTCGAAATAGCGGAGGCACTCTTCGAGGCCACGGCGTTTGCTGACGCCGCTCGCCATAATCTCGAGCATTGTCTCGTGCGAGAAGGCTGTCTCAATAAGGCCGTCTGCGCTGTTTACGATTTCTTCGCGCAGGGGGAGCAGTAATTCATGAGGACCGATCGCCAGGAATTTCAGGATATCCTCGCCGGCAAGAGACTCGAAACTCTGCCGGAGCCCTCTGACGCCGGATCGCTTTTCGTAGAAATCCACCATTGCCGACGGGTGTTCATAGATCCACTGGTCGCCGACATAACAGCAGAAGAGAAGTTCATGGTTCGCATGATGTCGGCCTGCGGCGGCAAGCGCAGGGAGAGTCTGTCTCGGAATGGGGTGAACAGCGATTCTCATGCCTTGGGGGCCGTAGATGTCCGCCCCGTTGGTGCACACGAATCCGTCAGGTTCAAAAGCATCTCTAAGAAAACCATGCGCCGACGCATAGATGCGGCCGGTTGCAATGATGAGTTTTTTCCCTTGCCGTTGTAGGCGATTCAGCGTCTGCACCACATGGGGGGAGAGCTGATATCCCTCGTCGAGAATGGTTCCGTCCATGTCCATGGCGATGAACCGAAGTCTCGAAGGGTCGAGTGTTTCTAGGTCTGTCATGGGGCGATGATATACTAAAGCGGGAAAATGGTCATTATGGCGAGGGTTTACACACTTCCCTCAACCCGGCACAATACGAGTACATGAATCAGAACGACAGTGTGGGCACCTATATCATCGAAGGTGCCGATCTCATTCTTTCCGATGCGATCCTGCCCCATGCAACCCTTGCGGTCCGCGGGGGGAGAATTGCGCATATTTTTGCAGATAACGAGTCGTCCTTTCCCACTGAGCTCATACATAGTGATCCGTCGTTCGACGGGGCTCCCCTCATCCACGCTGCAGATGCCTTTGTGGCACCTTCGCTCGTCGAAATGCACATACATGGCTGTGGCCGATGGGGATTCGAGCGGCTTTCTGGGCCAGAAGACCTCGTCGCGGCCGCGACATTTCTGGAGACCAAGGGGGTGGGATGTTGTGTCCCGACCATTCTCTGGGATGAGCAGGCCATCACGTTGCTCGTCGCGGCGATCCTAGCCAGCGGCCTTCCCCGCACAACAGTTCCGGGCATTTATCTTGAAGGCCCCTTCGTCAACCTTGCAAAGCGGGGCGGCATTCAGTCCGAAAGCATAAGGCTGCCGGATCCTTCTCTCGCGCAGGAAATTCTCGATGCGGCGCAGGGGCTTCTGAAAATCGTCACGCTCGCGCCGGAGCTCGATGGCGTAGCGCCTCTCTATCGGATATTTCAAGACGCAGGCGTACTTGTTTCGCTCGGCCATTCGGATGCGACACTGGAATCGCTCGTTATTCCCGAGCACCCATACTCGATGACTCACCTCTTCAACGCGATGAGAGGGATCGACCACAAAGAAGGGGGGCTCGCAAACCTCGCCTTCTCACTATCGCCGGACTATGTGGAGCTGAACGGCGACGGCATTCATGTGAATGAAACCTGCCTTAGGCTCGGTGCGCGCGCTATTCCGGAGGACTCGCTCATTCTGATTTCCGACGCGGTCATCGGTGCAGGCCTACCGCACGGAACCTTTCGCTATTACGAGCACGATGTGGTCTCGACGGAGCGCGGAGTCCGATATGCCGAAACGGGCGTCCTTATGGGCTCGAATAGGCTGGGCATAGATGTCGTGCGGAATTTTGCCTCCCAGGCCGGAGTGCCTCTGTGGCAGGCCGTGCGAGCGATGTCCCTTGTTCCGCGCAGGGCCCTCGGGATGGCGAAGGATTATGGTTCGATAGAAATCGGGAAAATTGCCGATTTATTTATATGGGATAAAGAATTGGAAATAGCGACCAAGCCCGAGGCGCTGCTAGCCGGCGAGGCTGGCTAGGGGCCAAAGGTGCACAAGAGGACGTAAAACATGGATCATCGTGGTACAACAGCCTGGATCAATCTCTCCGCGATCCGCTCGAATTATCGCCACCTTGCCGAATTGGCCAAAGGGAGCACCGTCTGTCCTGTGATAAAAGCCGACGCGTACGGTCACGGCGCGCTCGCGGTCGCGCACGCGCTCGAACGGGAAGGCGCGCCGTACTGCGCGGTCGCCTTGGCCAAGGAAGCGCTCGATCTGAGGGAGTCGGGTATCCAGATGCCTCTCCTCGTGTTCGGCGTACCCGAGCATTCTTGGTCTTCTCTTGCGATAAGGCTCGGCTGCGCACAGACAATCTATACCGAAGAGCACGTGCGCATCCTTGCCTCCGCTGCCAAAAGTGTGGGCAAGCGCGCAAAGGCGCACATAAAAGTCGACACGGGCATGAACCGCCAGGGACTTCTTCCGACCAATGTGAAGGCCTTTGCAGGACTTCTGGCCGACTATCCGGAGATCGTGGTGGAGGGCATCTACTCGCATTTTGCAGACGCCGACAGCCCTGACCCCTCATTTACGAAGCTCCAGATGGAACGATTCACGTCTGCGCTCGCCGAATTCAGGCAAGCAGGTATCGTGCCGAAGTACCGCCATATCGCAAATAGCGCGGGACTTCTCTTTCATCCAGAGACCAGGCTCGACATGGTGAGACCGGGCATTCTGCTCTATGGGCTTAGCCCGGCACCCGGACTCGGTCTCCCCGCAGGGTTTGAGCCTGCACTGACGCTCACCACGAGTATCGTGAATATCAAGGAAGTGCCGGCGGGAGAGAGCATCAGCTACGGCCGTATCTTCACGACAAAGCGGCGCAGCAGGATCGGGCTTTTGCCGATTGGGTACGCCGACGGCTACCCGCGCGCCCTGTCGAATAGGGCCACCGTGCTGATTCGCGGCATGAGGGCTCCTGTCGTCGGCCGCGTGTGCATGGACATGACGATGGTCGATCTCACCGGTATACCTGGGGCGAGGGTGGGCGATGAGGTCGTCGTCTTTGGGGGGAGCAACCTCCCTGTCTCGGAAATTGCGGATCTCCTTTCCACAATCGATTACGAGGTCGTCTGCATGATTTCGAAGCGCGTTCCCCGCGTCCACATCGACGAGAGCTTTCAGGAGGATTAAAACACATGGCGATTCGCAGTATTCCGGAAGGCTTCCACGCTCATAAATATCATGCGCTTGGCAACGATTATCTTGTCGTCGATCCAGCAGAGTTCAAGCTCATACTCTCGGCGAACGCGATTGCCGCGCTCTGCGACAGAAACCGCGGCATTGGCGCTGATGGCATACTCTACGGGCCACTTCCCATGGAGGATGTTGACGGCGCGGTATCCAAGACCTTTTCCCTCCGCATTTTCAATCCCGATGGCTCTGAGGCCGAAAAATCGGGCAACGGTCTTAGAATTTTTGCTCTCTATCTGTATGAGTGCGGCCGCGTCGACGAGTCGCCTTTCCGTGTGATGACAAAGGGCGGCATGGTCGAGTGCCGTGTTCTTCCGTGCGTGGGCTGGATGTGTTCGATCTCCGTGGCCATGGGCAAGGCACAATTGTTGCCGGGAAGCCCCTCCCTATCCTTTGAGGGCGTGGAATACCGCGCAATCCGGGTCTCGATGGGGAATCCTCACTGCGTACTCATGGGGCCACCCCCTTCGCCGGAACTGGCGAAGCGCATTGGTCCCCTCGTGGAGCAGCACCCCGATTTTCCAAATAGGACCAACGTGCAGTTTCTCGAAGTGCTGGATCGAAACAATATACGCATCGAAATCTGGGAGCGGGGGGCGGGGTACACGCTCGCGAGCGGCAGTTCTTCCTGCGCTGCGGCTGCCGCTGCGAAGCATCTTGGCCTCGTCGGAGACCTTGTCACCGTGCACATGCCGGGAGGCACGCTGGAAATCGATATGCGCGAGGAGATCATTACGATGACTGGTCCTGCAGTGCGCATATTCGACGCACTGTTTTCTCCCCACACCATCAGCCTGGTACGCGCAATGAATGAAAAGGATCAAGGAAAGGAAATGCCATGAGCGATGTGGTTCATTTGATATTCTCCGAAGCCCATTCCCTTGGGGATTGGCTCGTCGAGACGCGGCGCGCCCTGCACCGCATCCCGGAGCCGGGCAATGAAGAGCATGAGACATCGGCGGCGATCTGCGCCGGCCTCGATGAACTCCACATTCCATATACACAGATCAAAACGGCGGTGGTGGGGCTTCTTGAGGGTGCGGGGCCTGGTCGGTGCGTCGCGCTTCGAGCGGACATGGATGCGCTACCCATCGAAGAACCAGCGGACCGACCCTATGCCTCGCTCCATCGCGGATATATGCACGCATGTGGGCACGACGCCCATATGACCGTGGCCCTTGGTGTCGCGAAATTGCTCACGGCACATCGGCAGCATTTCGACGGGGCGGTGAAGTTTCTTTTTCAGCCCGCCGAAGAGACGACGGGCGGTGCTAGGCCCATGATCGAGGCAGGATGCCTCGAGAATCCCCACGTGGACCTTGTGCTTGGGCTCCATGTCACCCCAGACAGACCTGCAGGTCACATCGAGGTTAAGCCCGGCCCCTTCTACGGTGCCTCCGACAATCTCCACATCGTTATACACGGGAAAAGTGCCCACGCGGCGTATCCCGAACAAGGAATCGACGCCATCGTCGTCTCCGCCGCAGTCATCCAGGCACTGCAGACCCTCGTGTCGCGCTCGATTTCGGCGCTCGATAGCGCGGTCATCACCATTGGGAAAATACAAGGGGGGAGGCGCAACAACATCATCGCCGATGAAGTGATATTGACCGGTACCATCCGGACACTGTCGGAGGATGTGCGCCGTTTTCTATGTTCCAAGGTCACTGAAGTCTGCACGCAGACCGCAGTCGCCTTTGGAGCCTCCTGCGAAGTGCAGATTCAGCCGAGCTATCCTGTGCTGGTCAACGACGAAGAGGCCACAGAGCTCGTCAGGAATACGGCCACAGAGCTTCTTGGTGCAACGAAGGTGCATCTCCGCGCAAAGCCCGTCCTCGGTGTCGAGGACTTTGCCTATTATCTAAGAGAAAGGCCGGGAACATTCTGGCACCTCGGATGTGGGAGACCAGAGGCTGTCTCTGCCCTGCACTCGCCCGAGTTCGACATTGACGAAGCCTGTCTGCCTGTCGGTGTGGCGGTACAGGCAGCCTCGGCGCTCAGGTACCTTCAAAAAAACCATGATTGAGCATGCCGCCGGCTTGAAGATGCATCCAAACGGTCTCTTCGAATCAAATAAATTTGAAGGCAAATCAGGATTCGGAATCACCGTTCGCGGTGACCATATAAATAAGCAGTTTTAATCGACACGGTGCGAGGCTGCATCCACCAGCGCCTTGAAAGGAGCGAGAAACGCGGGGTATCGCAAGAAGAGACCTTCAGGGTGAAACTGTAGAGCAAGGGCGAAGCGCCCATCCTTGGCTTCGAGGGCTTCGATAATGCCGTCTTGGCTGCGGGCCGTCACCTTGAAGTCTGCCGCAGGCTCCTCGACGGCTTGGTGATGCAGGCTGTTGACAAGAAGAGTGCCTGGCGCAAAGAGCGTGGAGAGCATGCTCCCTTTTTCGATGTGGATGTGATGGCAGAACTCGTCGTGGGGGATGGCGGGGTTGTGGAATATGGCCTCTGAATTGCTTCGCGCGATGTCCTGTATGAGCGTTCCTCCGCGAGCGACATTCATGAGCTGACAGCCCCTGCAGATGCCGAGCATCGGGAGCCAGGCATCCCAGGCACGGTTACAGAGTTCGATTTCCCACTCATCGCGACGCGTATCCCACGACCCTATGCCGGGGAGAGGCTCCATCCCGAATAGCCATGGAGCCACATCATTTCCGCCCGAAAAGATAATGCCATCGAGACGAGGGATGAGGAGGCGGGCCTGTTGTTTGTCAGCGACGGGCAAGACGACCGGAATGCCTCCGGCAGCCTCCACGGCGCGCACATAGGAATTTTTGAGAACAACATAGGGTGCCGGCTGGCGCGAGTGGTCTTCTGCACTTGTGATGCCGATAAGCGGTGTTGCCATGCGGGTATTGTAGCCAAGGCGGGGGGCAAGGTATAGTGCGTCAGTCTGAGGATACCTCAGATTTTACAGTGGTATCCGGGAGAGTCCATGGAAAGAGCAGCATTTCCCGAAGGCCTTACAGTCGAACATTCGCACCACTATTTCGATGGAGTGGAGTTGGAGTCTCTTGCCCACACATACGGCACTCCGCTGTATGTGGTGTCGGAGACCATCATCAGACGGCGTTGCGAGGAAGTGCGTCGATCTTTTTTGGAACGCTATCCCGGGGCCCGCGCGTACTATGCGAGCAAGGCCTTTCAGACTCTCGATATGCTCCGCATCATTCGAGATGAGGGGCTAGGAGTCGACGTCGTCTCGGGGGGAGAGCTCTACGCAGCGCTTAAGGCTGGCATAAGCCCTTCAAGCATCGTCTTCCATGGCAATGCAAAGACCGACGACGAGCTCAGCATGGCCGTAGAGGCAGGTGTGGGGCACATTGCGGTGGACAATCTTGAAGAGCTCTACGGGATCGAGCGCGAAGCTGCCCGCATGGGCAGAACGCAGACCATTCTTTTCCGCGTGACACCCGGCGTCGACAGCCACACCCACCGGTTTATCTCCACCGGGAGTCTCGACTCGAAGTTCGGCATACCGCTCGAGCCTGCGGAGACGGCCCGCTATGTCCAAACATTGCGCGCGTGTCGCCACGTAGACTTTGCCGGATTGCATTTCCATGTTGGATCGCAGCTTCTTGAGAACACCTCGCACCTGGCGGCGCTCAGGATCGTATTGGGGTTTGCGGCACGCCTCGCGAAGGAATCTGGTCTTGAGGTGCGGGAGTTGAACATGGGTGGGGGATATGGAATTCGCTATCTGCCCGAGGATAGGGCGCCTACTCTGGCTGAATTCGTCGACCCCATGATGGCCGTGGTTCAGAGATGGAGCGCGGAAGAGCGTCTTCCCATGCCTACATGCGCGATTGAACCAGGGCGCTGGATCGTCGGAGAGGCGGGACTCACCCTGTATCGCATTGTCGCTGTGAAAAAAATTCCTGGCATACGGACCTATGTCGCCGTAGATGGCGGCATGGGCGACAATATCAGGCCTGCACTCTATGACGCCCGGTATCACGCGGCAATCGTAGGCCGAACTCGGGATAGGGAACCCCATGCTGCCGGACGCAGTGGCGCGACCGCCTCTGAGTGCCCGCCACGGACCGTGACGGTTGCAGGGAGGTACTGCGAGTCCGGCGACATTCTGGTCCGCGATGTTTCCCTGCC
>DIXD01000042.1 GCA_002435985.1 Spirochaetaceae bacterium UBA6089 | reverse complement strand
TGGATGATTATCCCTTCACTGCCCCCATCGTGAGCCCTTTGACCACGTACTTCTGGAATATCATGGTGAGTATGATGGCCGGTGCCATAATCGCGACGGCAGCGGCCATCACCGCTCCCCAGTCCACCTCCGCATATGACACGAAGTTGTATATCGCGATGGGCAGGGTTTTTGTCCTTTCCATGCTCAATACTTGGGAGAACATGAAATTATTCCATGAAAAAATGAACGAAAGCGTAACCGATGTGACAATGCCTGGCCCCGCGATAGGAAGTACCACCGACACGAAGGCACGCTGTCGTGTCGCTCCGTCCACCATCGCGGATTCTTCCATTTCAATCGGTATCGTCTCGAAGTAGCTCGACATGATCCATACTATGATGGGAAGGGTTATGAGCATATGCGACAGAATGAGCGCCACATAGCTGTCCATGAGCTTTAGTCTCGAAAAAAGGATGTACCAGGGCATCAAAAATGAAATCCCCGGCATCAGCCTAGCGATAAGGATGAAAATCGACAGGCGTTTCTGCTTGAAGCGTGTAATCGAATATGCGGCCGGTAATCCCATGACGAGCGAGAAGGCAACTGCAGAGATCCCGATAATAGAGGAGTTGATAAAGTACTTGAGAAAATTTTGTTCTCTGAAAACGCGCTCATAATTCTGAAACGTCGGGGTAAAGACGAGCCTCGGCGGCCACGCAACAATGTCCACCTGTGTCTTGAACGAAGATGTGAGCATCCACACGAAGGGGAAGAGTACCGGTATGATAATGGCCAGAAGCAGAACAAAAAACAGAATTTTCTTAATCCACGACGTTCTCATACGAGATCCTACCTTAATGATCAGAGCTCCAGAGATTTGCGCATCCGCACAATCAGCAGACTCATGATGAAAACCAAAAGAAACAGGAACACGAGGATGACGGAAGCCTCACCCATCCGGAAATACTCAAAACTGTATTTGAAGGCCATGATGTTGAGCGTTTCCGAAGAATAGCCAGGCCCACCTCCCGTCATCGCATAGATAATGTCGAAGGTCTTGAGGGCATCGATCGTCCGCAAGATAAGGGCTGTCAAAAGTGTGGGAGTGACCATCGGCAGCGTAATTTTCCAGAAGATCTGCCACTCATTCGCCCCATCCACGCGTGCGGATTCATATGGCTCACTGGAAAGACTGGCAAGGCCGGAAAGCATAATAAGCGCGATCATGGGAGTCCATTGCCAGATGTCGACAAGCGCAAGCGAGGGAATGACAGTGGACGAAGAGCCCGTCCATGCCAGTTTGGGCAAACCCAACTGGGTGAGCACAAAATTTGCGAGGCCTATGGTCGGATCATAGAAGAGGTTCCATGCAATGCCGATTGCAACAGGGGTGCTGACAAGGGGCAGCAGCATAATAAGTTTTGCAAAGCCCTTTCCCCTAAATTCTCGGTTAAGGATGAGGGCGATTATCATGCCGACAACAGTCTCGACAGAGACAGTGAGGGCGGTGAAGGAGAAGGTTCTGCCGAGAGCCGCCAGAAAGCGCGGCTCCCGCAGAATCCTTTGATATGAACGAAACATAACGAAGGAAGGCGGCATCCCGGAGGTGAGATTCCAGTTGGTAAAACTTAAGAAGAACGTATAGAGCACGGGGAAAAGCATCATCACGACGACAAAGATTACTGCAGGCATCGGGAAAATGATGTGCAGGTTCCTCTCCAAAAAGTTGCTTCGATTGTTTCTGGACGCCATGCTCTTTTTCACCTCCGGAAAGATATCGTATGCACAACAAAAAACAGACGGTCTGCCTTAAGGCTCAGACATCAGTACACGCCGTATTCGCCAGTATCCTGAAGGAGTTCATTGACGGCAGCGGCTTTCTCCTTGGCAAGAGCCTCAAGTCTTGTCGATGTCCCGCCGGTGTTGATGGACTCGATGATGAGTTCGCCGATCAGGTCCCGCGCTTCGCCCACGGCGCTCATGTATGGTCTATCGTAGGGATAGCCGAATTTTGCTGCATATTCCTGGGTTGTGATGAGTCCGGGATTGATCTTCGCTCGGATCTCGGGATCTTGCCACACGGAGTTGCGAGCCATGGTGATATTGGCGAGCATCCCACGCTTTGCGAGGCTCTGACTTGTTGCCCACTCGATAAAGTCCATGGCGAGCGCCTTGTTTTTGGATTGCTTTGCAACTGCCATGCCCCAGGAGACAACGGTGAACGGCGTATTGCCTTTCGGACCAGCGGGGAAATTCGCAATACCCACATTCTCGGCAGGGATTTGGCTCTTGGCGGGATCCACTACCTGGCCATAGAACACCGAAGCATCGGTCCACATGGCCACCTTGCCTGCCTGGAAGAGTGGCATGATGTTCTCCCACGACATATTAGTGACGCCTGCGGGACCATAGTTTTTGAGCATTCTTCCATAGAAACGAATCGCTTCGATTGCCTCTTTGCTGTCGAATACCGCTTTTCCCTTATCGAGATATAGCCCACCGTAGTTATAGACGTAGCTCGAGAGCTGGGTGACCGCTGCAGCCCCTTTGCCCCGTGAGGCAAATCCAGCCACATCGGAGGAATTCAGCTTTTTGGCAGCTGCCTCGAGCTCCATAAAATTGGTGGGCACGGCAAGGCCGGCCTTTTTAAAAAGGTCGATACGATAATAGAGAACCTGCCACTCCGTAACGAGCGGCACAAGATAGGCCTTGTTTCCGAACATGGCGACATCGAGGGCATTTTTCGGGTAATCCGAGAAGTTATACCCCGTCAGTGGCTCATACCAGCCATTTTTGTAGAACATCTTTCCTTCTTGAAGAGGTCTGGTCATGAACACATCGACAGTGGAGGACCGTGTGGCGAACTCAGTGATAAGCTTAGTGGTCAGCTGGCTCTCCTGAAGGCTCTCCACATTGACTTTTACACCTGTCGCCTTTTCATATTCGGGAATTGCCGCCTTGAGTAAGTCCCCATAGGGGTGGTTTGCGAGCAAAACACGAATTTCCTTTTGCTGGGCGCCCACAGAAAACACGGCAAGCGCCACCAGGATGATAAGCATATATCTGCTTCTCATCTTAACCTCCTTGAATGGAATGAATGGTGATTGTATAAGGTCGCCCAAAGACCAGAGATCGACGCTTCAAGGTAACCTTATATTCTGTTTATATTATGGAGCATGGAACTTCATTTCGTCAAGATATAAATTTTTCTTTCATGTGAATGAAATTTTTCACCAGACCCTGTACGAAATCGGTAATCCGCTGTAAAATGTTTCGCATACTGGATGCAATATGGAAAAGCCATCTTCTTCAAGTTGCCTCTATCTCATCCATTCGCTCATGGACAGCCTGAGCGAACGTGAAAAGCGTATTGCACAGTACATCCTCAGAGACCCGGCGGCTGCGGTACACCCCAGCATCGAGGAACTATCCGAATCCGCGGGAGTCTCGGTTTCCACGCTCGTGCGCTTCGTGAAGAAGCTCGGCTTCAAAGGATATCAGCAATTCAGGATCACCCTGGCATCGGAAGCTTTAGCGCCGGAAGCCAAAATCTATGAAACACTGATCGACCGGGGCGAGGATCCGGTCCATATCGCCTTCAATTCTGCCCAAAGAGCCCTCGAGATCACCGCCTCCATGATCGACAGAAGCGCACTGACAGAGCTCGCCGGGCGCATTACAGAGTCGGGATACGTGTACCTCTTTGGCCTCGGCGGCTCCGCGATCGTCGCCAAGGATGCCATGCACAAACTTGTCCGCACAGGCATTCGTTGCATCGGGGCGGAAGATTACCACATGCAACTGATGATCGCCTCACAGATGCGGCTGGGAGATACCGCACTTGCCATATCCCACACCGGTGTCAACAAGGACACCCTTAGTGTAGCCGAAATAGCCAAGAATGCAGGGGCCTTTCTCTGTGTCATCACGACCTATCCAAGATCTCCGCTTGCCAGAATGGCGGATATGCGATTCATCTCCGCATCCTCCGGTTCGCCGGCCGTTTCGGAGGCCTTCTCCGCAAGAATCGTCCAGCTTGCACTGATAGACTCGCTCTACATTGCCATAATGGAGAGGCTCGGAGAACAGGGCATCGACAGTGTTGAAAAAATGCGTGCGAGCATCGCAAAACGCCGCATTTAATATAAAAAAGCAGGAGTATGTCATGAAAGCCGACATTGGATTGATTGGCCTTGCGGTGATGGGCGAGAACCTTGTGCTCAATATGGAGAGCCATGGTTTTACCGTAGCGGTCTACAACCGCACCGTCGAAAAAGTCGATGCCTTTGTCGCAGGGCGCGGTTCCGGCAAACATATTCTCGGGGCTCATTCTCCCAAGGAATTTGTGGCAATGCTCAAAAAACCCAGGATCGTCATGTTGATGGTACGGGCAGGTTCCGCGGTGGACGACACAATTGCTCAGATTGAACCTCTGCTCGAACCCGGCGATATCATCATCGACGGCGGTAACTCGAACTATCAGGATACCGAACGAAGGCTCTCCATGCTCGAGCCCAAGGGCCTATTGTACGTCGGCACAGGCGTTTCGGGAGGAGAGGAAGGTGCGCTCAGCGGACCTTCGATCATGCCGGGCGGATCTGAGGCGGCCTGGCAGCACATCAAACCGATATTTCAAGCGATCGCCGCAAAAGTCGACGATGGAAGCCCCTGCTGCGACTGGGTCGGGCCCGGCGGTGCGGGACACTTTGTAAAGATGGTGCACAATGGCATCGAATATGGCGACATGCAGCTCATCGCGGAGGTGTACCACCTTATGCGGAGCCGGCTCGGCATGACGCCCGACGAGATGGCAGAGGTGTTCGACATATGGAACCAAGGGGAGCTCGACAGCTACCTCATCGGCATAACGAGGGATATTTTGCGCTATAAAGACGAAGATGGCGCTCCTCTTATCGACAAGATTCTGGATACCGCAGGGCAAAAAGGCACAGGCAAATGGACCGGCATCACTGCCCTCGACTTCAGCGTGCCTGTGACATTGATTGTCGAAGCCGTCTTTGCCCGGTGTCTCTCGGCGATGAAGGACGAGCGCGTTAGGGCAGTAAAAATTCTGGGCAGGCCATCCGGAACCGCGTTCGAAGGATCGCGCCGGGTCTTCGTCGACGATCTCGGCAAAGCGCTCTATGCGGCAAAGATCATCTCGTACGCGCAGGGTTTCATGCTTTTGCGTCAAGCTGCCGTGGAATATGGGTGGAACCTGAACTATGGCTCGATCGCGCTGATGTGGAGGGGAGGTTGTATTATCCGCTCGAGGTTTCTCGGGAGAATCAAAGAGGCCTTCGATGCAGATGCTTCCTTATCGAACCTGATCTTTGCTCCATTCTTTGCGGAACAGGTTTTGAAAAACGAAGTGGCGCTGCGGAACGTCGTGCAAGAAGCGGTCGCCGCAGGGATTCCCGTGCCCGCACTCTCTTCGGCTCTGGAATGGTTCGATGGGCTGAGAACAGAGCAGCTTCCGGCAAATCTTCTGCAGGCACAACGCGATTATTTCGGCGCTCACACCTACGAAAGAGTCGATAAACCCAGGGGACAATTCTTCCATACCAATTGGACCGGCCACGGTGGCTCAACATCTGCAGGCACCTATGTCGTGTGACATATCCGATAAACGAGACAGGGCGGGCTCGTCTATGAGATCGCCCACGAATGGGGCCTTAAATCATCGAGATTGTTTGTTTGACTGGAGGTGGAATCTATGAATTTATTGAACATTATCCCTGCAGATAAGGCGAATCTGGATTTTTTGTCGCTCGGCGGACTCGTCATGCGGATGGATCCTGGGACCGTGCCCTTTGCCTTTGCCGATCATTACGATGTCCACGTCTCGGGCGGAGAATACAATGTCGCTGCCAACCTTGCGCGTTGCTTCGGCAAGAGAACGGCGATCGCGAGCGCCATGGTGGACTATCCACTCGGCGAAAGGGTCGAGGCTGCCGTACGCGAGATGAAGGTTCGAGGTATCTACAGACACTTCAAATATGACGGCGTGCGCGGGCCGAACATCGCGCTGGTCTGGTCGGACAGAGGCCAAGGAGTGCGTCCCCCCGTCGTGTTTTACAACCGTGCGAACGAGGCCGCAGCCCTCCTAAAAGTCGGTGATTTCGATTTTGATGCCATCTTCGGCGAAGGCGTGAGGTGGTTCCACTCCGGCGGAATCTTTTCGGCACTGTCGGCCACGACTCCCAAGCTCATCATAGAGGCCATGAAGGCGGCCCATGCGCACGGAGCGGTCGTCTCTTTCGATCTCAACTACCGCGCGAAGCTCTGGGCAGCGGCCAATACGGGAGAAAAGCCCTCGGAGGTGCTCGGAGAAATCGTTCGGCACGTCGATGTGCTTCTGGGCAATGAAGAGGATCTCCAGATGGGGCTCGGGCTGCCTGGCCCCGACATCCACGGTGCTTCGAAACTCGATCCGGCATCATTTCTCAAAACTATCGAACAAGTGCACGCCCTGTGGCCGAACATCCAAGTGGTCGCAACCACTCTGCGCGAAGTCAAATCCACGAATCGCCATCTCTGGAGCGCGGTGCTCTGGATCGAAGGACAGCACTGGCTTGCGCCGACGATGGAACTCGACGTCTATGACCGTGTTGGCGGCGGCGACGGTTTTGCGGCCGGCCTCATCTACGGCTTTTTGGACGGGCTTTCCCCAGAGGAGGCGCTCCGCATGGGCTGGGCGCACGGCGCGCTCCTCACCACATATCCGGGCGATACGACGATGGCAAGCCTGGAGCAGGTCAAGGCGCTCGCGGAGGGCGGTTCGGCGCGCATTCAGCGTTGAGCCAAACAACGAGGACCGACAAGAGATGCCAAATCAAGAAAACAACTCAAACCAAGAAGAGAGGTCAATGTGAAAGCTCTTATATTGAAAGAATACATGCACCTAGAGATCACCGACGTTCCCGCCCCGGGCATCAGTGCGCCCGACGATGTGCTCATACGAATAAAGGCAAGCGCAATCTGCGGCTCGGATGTGCATGGGATCGACGGCTCGACCGGCAGGCGCATTCCCCCTCTCGTCATGGGGCACGAGGCGGCGGGACTCGTTGCTGCGGTGAGCCCCGCTGTCAAAAGTGTCGCAGTCGGCGACAGAGTGACGTTCGACTCCACAGTCTGGTGCGGAGAATGTTTCTTCTGCAGGCG
>DIXD01000022.1 GCA_002435985.1 Spirochaetaceae bacterium UBA6089 | reverse complement strand
GGGCCCGAAGCGATGACATCGAGATCATCGCCCATAACATCCGAGAGCACGAGCGATAGCGTCTGCGCAGGAGAGAAGGCGCGGGCAAGAAATCCTCCCTTGATGGCGGACAGATGCTTGCGCACCGTGTTGATCTCGTGAATCGTCGCACCACACCCGAGCAAAAGCCGCGTCACCTCTGCCTTGTCTTGGAGCGAGAGCCCCTGCGCCGGCACCGACAAAAGAGCGCTGCCGCCTCCCGAAATGAGCACACAGACGAGGGTTTTGTGGCCCGTGTACTCCCAGTCGCGCACCTGAGCCGCGAGCGCGAGCATCTCGTTGCCCGCAACCACGGATCGCTGATCGGGAACAGGGTGGCCCGCCTCGATGATGCGGACAGACCGCTCGGCGAAGGCTTGTTCAATCTGAGGGGCCAGACGAAGGGGACGGCCATCTTCAGATGCCTTTGTCACGACGAGTCCCCGGGAAACTCGCCCACCTAGAAGCGAGACAAGACTGGCCGCCATCGGAAGAGCCGCTTTTCCGAAGGCTGCGATCACGATGCGCTCAAACCGGGAGAGGTCGTACTTCCGCGTCATCTGGCCGTCTGACGCACTGAGCACCGTCCCCTCGAGCGACAGGCAATACGAAAAGAGCTTTTCTGGCATCACGCGATTCACGGCGGCATGAAAAATCGTCTCCGCATCGGTGCGTAAAGATCCGGTCCTTTTCTCCATATCAGCTTTGCCTTATCAGCTTCCCCTTATTTTTTCTTCTGTGCACGGCCAATCGCCTGCTGGCAGAGCTCCACATTGCGTGCCACCTGGATGCTGTGTGAAAGCTCGAATGCCTGCGAAAACAGAGGTTCGGCCTCGGCAGGCAGCTTCAGCACATTCATATAGATCGATGCGGCATTGTTGAGGGCCGGCCAGTTCGTCTCGTCCAGAGCAAAGGATTCCAGGAATGTATCGATGGCTTTTTGATGAGCACCATCCTCCCTTAACGCCTCTGCCTGCCTGAAGAGCTCCATCGCCCTCCTCGAGTCGGCATACCGCTTTTCGTCTTCGCAGATTGCGAGCCGTTTCTCCATGAGGCCGCGCATGTGGTGCGCAGATCCTCCTTCTGCGCATTCGGGCTCCTTAAGCGCCAGCCGATAGCGGCGGGCCGCCTCTTTTCTCTTCCCCGTCGCGTAGGCGAGATCCGCAAGGGCCGAGTGTCGGTAAAAGGAAGCCCCGTATAATTTTTCTTCCCTCAAAAAATAACGCTCGGCCTCCTCTGCTCGCCCTTCTGCCAAAAGAATGACGCCGAGATTTCTCAGCACGCGGATGGAGGTCGGCTCAGACTGTTCGAGCTTCCGAAACCAGCCCTCCGCTTTTTTATAATTGCCCGCAACATAGGCATTGAGCCCGAAACGCTCGCACATGCTTGCATACAATTTATTCATCGGCCTTTCCAGGTTACCTTTTCCAGACTACCTCAATGAACAAATAAGGACAATATCAACACAACGGCAAACGCAACGACGCCCTCTACCGCGGTTGCGGATGTGTATGCCTTGTAGGCCGTATTGACCGGCATGCCCGAGAACTGCGAAACGACCCAGAAATACGAATCATTCGCATGGGATACGACCATGGAACCGGCTCCGATCGCGATGGTCGTGAGGGCCGGATCCAGACCGAGCGACTGCAGAAGCGGCGCCATAATGCCTGCCGTCGTCACGATGGCCACGGTCGAAGAGCCCTGTGCGGTCTTGAGCGCGGCAGAGATGATGAAGGGCAGAAAAATTCCGAGCTGCATGCCGGCCATGTTCGTCTTGATAAAGTCGGTGATCGGGCTGGACTTGATGATCTGCCCAAAGGAACCTCCAGCACCCGTGATGACAAGAATTATGGCCGACGCCTTGATTCCCTCGCCCATCCATTCCGAAATTGCATTTCCTAATTCGCCCTTCTGGACGAGCAGCAGAGAACAGAGTACGCCAATGATGAGCGCAGTCACCGGATCGCCGATGAAGGACAGGAAAATGCGGAAGTCACCATTGCCGAACGGCTTTGAAGGGAACTCCGCAACGCTTTTCAGAAGGATCAGCACAATGGGGAGCACGATCGGCAGAAACGAGAGGAAGGTGCTGGGCAATTTGCCGAATTTTTTCACGATTTCGGAATAACTCTCGTGGATTTCCGGCTCGATCTCATATCTTTTGGCAAATTTTGTCGCCCACAGCAGCCCTGCGAGCGAGGCTGGGATGGCTGCGATCAGACCCAGCAGAATCACCATGCCGAGGTCCGCTCCCAAGGCGCTGGCCGCGGCGATGGGGCCGGGGGTCGGCGGCACCATGGTGTGGGTCGCATAGAGGCCGGTGGAAAGCGCTACCGCCATAACGGCCATCGAGGTGCCCGATTCTTTTGCAAGAGCCTTGTTGAGGGGATTCAGGATGACATAGCCCGAATCGCAGAAAACGGGAATGGAAACGATATATCCGGCGATGTTCATGGCGAGCGGAGCCCGCGACTTGCCGACGAGCTTCAGGATGGCCTGCGTCATCGAGAGGGCGGCGCCGGTCTTCTCGAGAATCGTGCCCATGATGGTGCCTGCGACGATGACAATGCCGATACTGGTCAGTGTCCCTCCAAACCCATTCTTGATGCCGGTAATCACATCCAGCGCGGGAAGCCCGATTGCTAGGCCGAAGAGGAAAGAAACGCCTATCAGTACAAGAAAGGCGTTCATCTTGAACCTTCCGGTGAAGATGATGATGACAATTACCGCCACCAGCAACAAAAGCAATGAAACAACACCCGATACCATATATTCCTCCTGAAGACAACCTTACCCGATATCGAACGCACAGACAAGAATCGAATCATTGCCCCGGCTTCATCGATAGGGTGAGCTCGACGGGCAGATGGTCGGAATACCCATCGCTCCCCTTCCACCCAAATGGTACGCCATTTGCATCGAAGAGCATAGGATCATCGGCGACGCTAAAGCCTTCGTACTCTAGGCCTTCCCCATCGTGGAGAGCTTCGCTGAGGAAAAAACTGTCGAACTGCTCACGCGTGTCGCGGAATGCAATACTGAAACCGTCGGGAACTTCAACCCATGGGTTGTACAGTACGAGCTTCTCGGTACTTCCTAGCCCCTCCCACTCGCCACAGACGCAGAGCGGTTCACCTTCTACCGCGAATGGAAGCACGCTAAGCCCCGAGGGCATAATCGCCGTCGGATACGACCTGCCGACACGAAGATATTCATCGGGCGATTCATTAAAATCGCCGCACACAAGAATCGGCAAAGAAGGTTCCTCGGCCTGCACTTCACGAATTCTCTGGACCAACAGTGCAGCTGCCGCACGACGCCCGGCTTCGGTCTCCTCTTCGCCTTCGAGTTTGGATTTCCAGTGGCACACGAACACGAGGATATTCTCCCCGCTGCCGAGCTCGAGCTCCACTTCCAAAATATCCCGCAGGGGACCGAAGCCCCATGCGTCCACCACCGAATGCGTGTGCACCGCCACGATCGGGAAACGCGACAGTATGCCGGTATGAATGATGCTCTCGTCGGGCCCGCTTATGGCCCAGTAGCGATAGAAACCCCTACCGAAATGCTCCGCGAGGTCCGCAAGCACATTGACGTTTTCGATCTCCTGCAGGCACAGAATGTCGGGCTCCCTAGACCGCCGCGAACCTTCTGTCTCCGACACTGACCTGACGGCTTCCACAGTGTTGGCCAAGCGCTTGGCATAGAGCTCTTTATTCCACGAGCCCTTCGATGGCCTGAACTCGGGGTATTCTTCTCCGCTTTCCTCGGCATCGAAGAGATTATGCACGTTGTAGGACACAATGCGAATCTCCTCGCCCGTTCCCTGAGGTGCAAGCGAACAGCGGCACCCCATGGCCAGCATTGCAATCGCCGAAAGAACAAGAAATGCCGGATGCACCTTTCCTCCTTTCCCATAGGGAAGACGCACGCCGGCGCGCTCTGCGCTTCAAAATTAGACGAGCTCGTCCTTCGACAGAATGACTTTCCCGATAAGTCCATACTCTGAAGCTTCGGAGGCATTCATCCAGAAATCCCTGTCGGTATCTCTCGTAATCTTTTCGAGGGGCTGCCCAGTCGCCTCAGCGATGATTTCATTGATGCGTAAACGCGTCTTTTCGATTTCGCGGGCGTGAATTTCGATCTCCGTGGCCACACCGCTCATCCCAGAGAGCGGCTGATGAATCAGGTATGAAGAATTGGGAAGGCCAAAGCGCCTGTCTTTCGGCACGGCGATCAAGATGAGCGCGGCCGCGGATGCGACGAGGCCGATGCCGACTATCCTGACCGGTGCCTTTATAAAGCGGATCACGTCAAAGATCGAAAATCCGGCGTACACATCGCCCCCCGGCGAATCGACGAGAAGCGTGATGGGCTCGTCTGAAATGCTGTCGAGCAGCAAAAGCT
>DIXD01000034.1 GCA_002435985.1 Spirochaetaceae bacterium UBA6089 | reverse complement strand
ATGTTCTTTCGCAGGGACAGAGCCGATCTTCCGGAGGAAATGGCATGAGCCCAGAGCAGGTGCCTCGCCACATTCCCGGCATCCCCGATCTCACACAACCCCTGGACAGCCTTCTCGGCAAGGCACAAAGCCCTGTTCCAAGTCCCGAAACCGGCGAGCGCCGAAAGGAACAGGGCCAGGCCGCGGATCTGCATGCTACGCCCGGCGCACACCGCGAGGAACACAACGGCCCTGCGCCTCCCCTCGTCCTCGAAGCCTCTTCGCTGGCAATCGGCTGGAAACATGGGCGAAATCTGCAGATTCTCGCACGGGACATCGATTTTCGGGTTTCAGCCGGCCACCTGATCGCGCTGGTGGGTCCGAACGGCGCCGGCAAGTCGACACTGCTGCGGACTATCGCGGGCCTACAGCCTCCCTGCGGCGGCTCGCTTGTGCTTTGGAACAGGAGTATCGCGCTCATGTCGGTGGAAGAGCGCGCAACGTTGCTCGCCTGCGTATTCAACGAAAGGATTGAGGCTGGGTATCTGACTGTATGGGAGTTCGTAGCCTTCGGGCGCTATCCCTATACCAACACCCACAACCGCCTGACAGCCGAGGACAGGCGGCACATCGCCACGGCCCTCGCCCTCGTCGGAATGGATGGATTTGAGTCCCGCACCTTTTCGAGTCTGTCCGACGGCGAACGACAGAAAGTACAGATCGCGCGCGCGGTCGCCCAGAACACGCCTCTCCTTGTATTCGACGAACCGACAGCCTTCCTCGACGCGCCGTCGCGCATCGAAATTTTCAGGCTCGTCGAGCGCCTCGTGCAGGAAGCGGGGAAGACCGTGCTGCTCTGCACACACGAGGTTGACCTCGCGCTCAAGACAGCTGACGAGCTCTGGGTGATCGATAGAGAACACCGGTTCACCGCTGGCTCTCCCTTCGTGGTGGCGCGCTCGGGGGCAATCGGACGGGCATTCGATCTGCCGACCGTGGCCTTCGATGTCATGAGCGGGACATTCCGAGCGCGCACACCTCAACGCTAAAACTTATAGCCGAATTTCCGAAGCATCGCCTTGCGCGCGGCCTTGTCTTCTTCGCCCTCGACGCCCTTCGGCGAAAAGCCGTCGACCACGCCGAGAATGCCCGCGCCCTGTTCGGTTGTGGCGCGCAGCACCTCCACCGGATTGGCCGTGGCGCAGAAAATCCGGCATGTTTCGGGGCTCGCTTTGATGCGGTCGAGCACATTGATGGGATAGGCTCCGGGTCCGAGCACAAGATAGAAACTATGCCCGGCGCCCACCGCGAGGGCCATCTTCTGTGCCGCTTCGACCAGCGCAGGGTCCGTGCCCTCGGTGCGCACAAGGCAGGGTCCAGATGCCTCGTTGAATGCGAGCCCGAACTTTACGCCGGGGACGGAACACATCAAGATTTCGGCGATATCCTCGACAGTCTTTATAAAGTGCGACTGTCCCACGATAATATTGCAGTGTTCCGGAAATTCGAGTTTCACCACATCGATGGTCATGGAAGAACCTCCTTGCAGATTTATGTATGTTGTCATATATGTCTCGGCTTTTTTGGATGCGGGGCGCCTTTTCAGGGGGGAGGCAGTCTGCCCACGGGTGCCGCATAGAGCGCAAACATGTCCTCGCCGTCGAGCCCGAGGTAGGCATCCAGCTTGTCCTGATCGTAGGCGCCGATGGCACAGGTCCCAAGGCCGAGCGACTCGCACGCAAGGTAGAGGTTTTGACAGGAGTGCCCCGCATCGAGAGCGACGAGCTTGTCGGCCGCCTTTCCGTAGCGCCATTCGCTGCGGTAGGGTACGGCCGCCCAGATCACAATGCATGCTGCATTCCAGAACTGGCCTATGAGAGCCTTGTTTAACGCCTCCGAGTCATCGCCCTGCCGCTCGAGCACGAGCTGATGCTCGACGGGGAGGTAGCGGTACAAGCCCACATTGAGCCCCTGTATTTTGTGGGCAAATACATAGATGTCGAGCGGGTGGCGCGCGCCGCCCGAGGGCGTGGTGCGGAACGAAAATCTGCCGCGGTTCTCTTTGACGCCTTCGACAGCCCAGAGTAGGTAGGAGAGTTCTCCGAGTGCGAGCGGGTCGGCACTGTATTTGCGGCGCGATTTGCGGCTGCGGAGGAGATCGTAGAGCACGGCGGCGCGCGCAGGCCCCGAAAATTCTATACCAGGCGCTGCGGCAGGACCCGAGGTCCCGAACAAGGCTGCACCTGCGGCCGATACCGCATCCACAGCCTTCCCGCCGAACAGCGAATCCGGCGGCGGCAGGTCGATGACACAATCTTCCGGCGCAGGGGGCTCCTCCTGGGGCGGAACCGGCACACCCTTCGACTGATCGGATTGACCGGCCTTTACCAAGTGCCAGTTGGATTTGAGAAACCATCTTCCCTCAAAACGCTCATACTGCATATCAGTCTCCCAATACACCTTTTCCGCGCAATGTGTTCTCGGCCTCTTCGACGGCCCTGGCGATCATCGGGTTGCACACTGTCTCGTCAAGATGCCTCATCTTCACCATATCGTATCTTATCTGAAATTCCGCGCGGTCGCGACGGCCTTGCGCCAGCCGGCGACGAGCCCGGTGCGTACGTCATCCGACATCCGTGGGGCGAATTCCCTTCGCATGCGCCAGTTTTTGCGCACATCGTCGAGGTTCTCCCAGTAGCCCATCGCAAGGCCCGCGAGGTAGGCCGCACCGAGCGCCGTCGTCTCGCTCACCTCGGGCAGGATGACCCGCGTGCCGGTGATGTCCGCCTGAAACTGCATGAGAAACGAGTTCTGCGAGGCTCCGCCGTCGGCCTTGATGCACGAGAGCTCCCTCCCCGAATCCTTTTCCATGGCCTCAAAGAGGTCCATCGACTGATAGGCGATCGCTTCGAGCGCGGCGCGTACGAAGTGTGCCCTCGAAGTACCGCGGGTGAGCCCCACCACCGTGCCGCGCACCTCGGAATCCCAGTACGGTGCCCCAAGGCCGACAAAGGCGGGCACGATATACACGCCCTGGCTGTCCTCGACCGAGCGCGCGAGCTGCTCGCTCTCTGCGGAATCCGCAAGCAGGCCCATTTGGTCGCGCAGCCACTGGATAACCGCCCCTGCGATGAACACGGAGCCTTCCAGCGCGTACGTGTAGCCCTTCCCGAGGTCCCATGCCACCGTCGCGAGCAGATTGTGCTTCGATTCGACAGGAAAGGGACCTGTGTTCATCAGTGTGAAACAGCCCGTGCCGTACGTGTTCTTCACATCGCCCGGTTCGAAGCACGCGTGGCCGAACAACGCGGCCTGTTGATCGCCTGCCACGCCCGACACCGGAATTTCGGCGCCGAAGAGTTCGCCTCTCGCCG
>DIXD01000008.1 GCA_002435985.1 Spirochaetaceae bacterium UBA6089 | reverse complement strand
TCTCAAGGGCATCGAGCCGGGTAAGCGCAGCCCGCCACGCGAGCGCCGCGCACTTGACGCGCACCGGTAGGCGTGCCACGCCCTTAAAGGCTACCGCATCGCCGAAGGCATCGAGTTTGTCGACATCGAGCTCACCCCGGAGCACGGCCAAAAAAGTCTCGATGTACTGACGCGCCTCGTCGGGCGTCTTGCCGATAATATTCTCGGCGAGGATGTCCGCCGAGCTCATCGAGATCGAACAGCCCGAGCCGTCGAAGGCTGCCTCCGCGATCCGTCCGTCGGAGCCCAGCGTTATGGAGACGCGCAGTCGGTCGCCGCACGATGGATTTTCGACATAGGGCAGGCTATCCAGAATCCGACGGTATTTGGGCCGCTTGTAGTGCTCGTGGATTATCTCTTCGTAGACGGCTGCAAATGGATCGCTCATAGAGCCTCCCCAGCCCTGGAGAGCACGCGGATGGCGGTATCCACGTCTTTGCAGGTGTTGTAGGTGCCGAAGCTCGCCCGCGCCGACGAAGTGATCCCGAAACGGCGCGCCAGGGGGTGCGCACAGTGGTGCCCCGCCCGTACCGCAATGTGATAGCGGTCCAGATAGGCCGCCACGTCGTGTGCGTGCGCGCCTTCGAGGGTAAAGGCCACGATACCGGCTCGCCGTGCGGCGCTGCCGAGTATCCGGATGCCCGGAATGCCCTTTATGCCTTCCATGAAGCGCCCTGCCAGCGCCGATTCGTATTCTCCCAGAGCATCCAGCCCGACGCTGAAAAGCCAGTCTGCTGCCGCTTCCATGCCGACTGCCTGCGATATGGCCGGCGTCCCTGCCTCGAATTTGTACGGCAGTTCATTCGCTGAAAAACCTTCGAGCCGCACTTCGGAGATCATATCGCCTCCCCCCATGAAGGGGGGCATGGCGTCGAGCATGCGCTCCGTGCCGTAGAGAATGCCTATGCCGAAGGGCCCATACATTTTGTGCCCGGAGAAGGCGACGAAATCCGCCCCGAGCGCCTTCACGTCGAGGGACATCGAGGGTGCAGCCTGCGCCGCGTCGAGGAGCACGGGTACTCCCGCCGCATGTGCCGTCTCGACGATGCTATCGACCGGATTGATTGTGCCGAGCACATTCGAGATCATGGTCAGGGCCACAAGCCTGGTCTTCGAGCTGAGGAGCCGTCCGTATTCGGCCATGTCCAGTTCGCCCTCTTCGCTGACGGGGATGAATTTCAGCGCGACCCCGCGCCGCTCTGCGAGCTGCTGCCAGGGCACCATGTTTGCGTGGTGCTCCATGACCGAAAGGATGATTTCGTCACCAGGCCCGAGCGTCTCTCCGTAGGTGCGCGCCACGAGGTTGATGGACTCCGTGGTGCCGTGCGTAAAGATGGTTTCCTCAGGCCTGGCGCCGATAAAGCGCGCCATGCGCCTGCGCGCCTCTTCGTAGCGTGCGGTCGCTTCTTCGCCGATCGAGTGGATGGCGCGGTGCACATTTGCGCAGGATTTCAGATAAAAATCCCGCTCCGCATCGAGCACGGACAGAGGCTTCTGCGCCGTTGCCGCATTGTCGAGATAGATGAGTTCCGGCTGTTCGTCGAAGAGGGGAAATTCACCCTTGAGCGCACCTGCGACTGAGGAATTTTCTTCTACGGATGCGTGCATGACAAATTGAGGTCTCATCGGGAGCCTCCTTTCTCGCGGATGCCGAGTGAAAAGGCCGCAGCGCTCTCCATTTCCTCAGCAATCCCCTCGGGTAGGCGGTTGAACACTGAGCTCAGATGGCCCAGCACGAGCATGTTTTTCGCAGCCTCGCGGTCGAGGCCCCTGCTCATGAGATAGAACAGCGCATCCTCGCGGGGCCCGCCGGTCGTAGCCCCATGGCTGCAGGCGACATCGTCGGTGTCGATCTTCAGCTGAGGCAGGCTCTCCGCGCGTGCACCGTCTTCCATGATCAGATTCTTGTCGGAGAGGTAGGCGTCGGTGCCGAAACCAGTGGGGGCGACATGGATCAATCCTCGGAAGATGAGATGTGCCGATTCCTTGAGAGCGGATTTCAGGTTGGTACGGCTCCTGGTGCGCGGGGCAATATGGTGAACGGAGATGATGTGCTCCTGCTCGGTATTTCTGTGGGCTCCGTAGGCGCCCGCGAGGTTGAGCTCACTCTCTGCACCGGCCAGATCGATGTTCGCCGAGTAAATCCCACTGTTCTCGTCGAATCCGATCGTGGTCCACTCGAGTTTGGCGCCCTCCTGCAGCACTGCGCGGTCGAAGGCTTCGCGGAAGTAGGGCACGGAGAGTCCCGATACGACATAGAGATGTAGGTACGAATAGGCGGCAAGGCGGATATCGAGGGTGGTCGTGAGCAATTCCGGCCGAGGCACGACCGCCGCGCTCCCGAAACTCCCTGCGAATCGCACGAGGACCTTCGCCTCGGCTCCCTCTCCAAGCTCGATCGTCGCGCGATAGTGCAGAGACTCGCGCGCCGAAGGCGACGCCGAAGGCGAAACCTCGATCTGCACAAGCCGGACTTCATCATTTCTGTCGCCCGCAGGATAGGAGATGTGGACCGTCTCGATGGCATTCGCAGCCGTGAACGTCGCCAGGGCATCGTATTTCGGGAGGCCCTTCGGTCTTTCAATCGTATGCAGTTCGCTCATCCTACGGAACCCTCCATTTCGAGCTCTATAAGGCGGTTCAGTTCGACCGCGTACTCCATGGGCAGCTCTTTGACCAGCGGGTCGATGAAGCCGCTGACGATCATGGTCGCCGCCTCTTTCTCCGTAAGCCCTCGGCTCATGAGGTAGAAAAGTTGGTCCTCGCCGATCTTCGAGACCTTGGCCTCGTGCTCTATGGACACCTGCTCGGAGCGGATATCCATGGTGGGATAGGTGTTCGAGCACGACTGGGGGTCGAGGATGAGGGCATCGCAATCTGCCTTCACCTTGACGTTCGAAAGTCCGGCCTCGACCTTGACGAGCCCGCGGTAGCTCGCAATACCGCCATCCTTTGAGATGGACTTCGAGGTGATGATGCTGGATGTGTCGGACGCAAAATGGAATATCTTTCCCCCTGTGTCCTGCTCCTGTCCTTTGCCCGCAAAGGCGATCGAGAGCACTTCGCCCCTCGCACCTGGGCCCATCAGGAATATCGCGGGGTATTTCATGGTCACT
The DNA here is from genome assembly GCA_002435985.1 of Spirochaetaceae bacterium UBA6089. GTDB lineage: Bacteria > Spirochaetota > Spirochaetia > Treponematales > Rectinemataceae > Rectinema. The sequence goes on along the minus strand of DIXD01000008.1, from coordinate 2,445 downwards.
TTTGAGCCGATGTTGCCGTCCACCCACTCCATAATCGCACCTTCGTAGGCAAAAGCACGCTGGGTGACGAGATTGTACATATTATTGGGCCAGTTCTGCACGGTCGTATACCGTATGCGCGAATGCGGCAGAGCGATGATTTCAATGACCCCCGTGTGTAGGCTATCCTTCGAAAAAACGGGCGCCGTGCACCCTTCGATGTAGTGTACGAAGGAACCCTCATCGGCGATGATGAGCGTGCGCTCGAACTGTCCGAATGCCTGGCTGTTGATCCTGAAGTAGGCCTGGAGGGGTATCTCTACGTGGACATTGGGCGGTATATAGACGAAGGAGCCTCCCGACCAGACTGCACTGTTGAGCGCTGCAAACTTGTTGTCGTCGGGGGGCACGACGGTGCCGAAGAAGCGTTTGACGATATCGGAGTGCTCGCGGACCGCGGTCTCCACGTCGGTGAAGATGATGCCCTTTTTCTTGAGGTCCTCGCGGATGTTGTGGTAGACCATTTCGGAATCGTACTGCGCCCCGACGCCTGCAAGGAATTTCCGCTCGGACTCTGGAACGCCCAGCCGCTCGTAGGTCTTCTTGATGTCGTCCGGCAGCGCATCCCAGGAATCCTGTGCGGTTTCCGTCGGTCTGGAATAATAGGTCATCTTGTCGAAATCGAGCTTGGAGAGATCAGCGCCCCAGGTCGGCATGGGCATGGTCTGAAAGATATGAAATGCCCTCAGTCGGAATTTCAGCATCCAGTCGGGCTCATCCTTGGCCCTGCTGATGGTGCGCACGGTCTCCTCGGTCAGGCCCACGCCGGTGTTGAAGAGCGAGTGGTCGGGCATCGTGAAGCCGAAGCGCTCCGCGTAGCCTTCGCCGATGCTTCTGATCTCCTCTCTCTGCACTGCTGTATCAGTTCTCATAGGCTACCTCGCGTGTCTTTTTGTCCGAAACGACGCGGCGGACACCCTCGTACCCTTCGCGCTCAAGGAGTTCAGCCAGCTCGAAGCCTCCCGATGCAACGATCCGTCCCTTTTCGAGAATGTGTACTCTGTCGGGCTTGACGAGGTCCAGAAGGCGCCGGTAATGCGTGATCACGAGCGCCGAAAATCCCGGCTGCCGCATGTGATTGATACCCTCGGCGACGACTTTCAGCGCATCCACATCCAGCCCCGAGTCGGTCTCGTCGAAGATGGCGAAGCGCGGCTGCATCGTGAGCATCTGCAGAATCTCCATACGCTTTTTCTCGCCGCCCGAAAAGCCGTCGTTGAGATAGCGGTTTGCGAACACCGGATCGATGTCGAGCATTGCAAGGTGCTCTTTCAACTCGGCGAGAAAGGCAGCGGTGTTTTTCGGCGGCTCCCGGCGCAGGTCGGCGATGCGCTTCAGGAACTTCGATACGGTCACGCCCGGAATTTCGACCGGATACTGGAAGGCCAAAAAGAGGCCTTTTTGTGCACGCTCCCACACTTCCTTGTCCAAAAGATTTTCACCGTCCAAGAGGGCTTCCCCCGATTCGACGATGTAGCCGGGATTTCCCATCAGAATGTTGGCGAGCGTGCTCTTGCCGTGCCCATTGGGGCCCATCAGGGCATGGACCTCGCCGTCAGGTACTTCCAGATCCAGCCCGTCTATGATGCGCCTTGTATTCAAACCGGCCGTAAGGCCACGAATGACAAGTCCACTCTGCATATCATACCTCTTTCATGTCTGCGCCGGCCGAGAAGGTCCTTGCGCCGCTCCTTAGGTTCACCAGATAGGGTACCCCATATCCAGGCGAATCTCGGCGCTTGCCTTTTCTATAGTCCAGGGCGGATCCCAGACCAGTCTTGTCCGAATGTCTTGAACGCCTGTCGCTTCGCGCAGTGTGTTCACAATCTCTTGCCTGAGCATGCCTTCGAGCGGGCAGCCGATGTACGTCAGCGTAAAATCGACATCGATGCCGCTTTCGGTCTGTTCAGCCCGATAAATCAAGCCCAAATCGACGACCGAATAGCCGAGCTCGGGGTCTTCGACGCCCTGCAGTATCTCCAGCAGTTCGTCTTGTGAAAATTTCTTTGCCATTACATTACTATTATACTCATCTTTGTGATTATATTCTAGTAATATAGTAGGAATTTATGAAAAATTTTTCGGATAAGCGGGAGAGGATATGAATGCACTTGTCATTCTGGCACAGCCCAAAAAGCCGAGCTTCAACAGCGCCATCGCGGAGAGGGTCGTCCGCGCCCTTGAATCGCAGGGGTATTCGCCGGTGATTTTGATCGATCTTTATCAGGACAACTTCGATCCGGTGATGCCCCAGGAGGAGCTGCCCCGTAAGTTCAGCTTCGATGAGAGAACGCTGCAGTATCAAGAGCAGATTCAGAAGGCGGACAGGGTTGTCTTCGTGTACCCCGACTGGTGGGGAGGACCGCCGGCGATCATGAAAGGTTTTTTGGACAGAGTATTCAGGCC
>DIXD01000110.1 GCA_002435985.1 Spirochaetaceae bacterium UBA6089 | reverse complement strand
CGAAATAGTCCGTTCCGCCAAGACACTGACCGTGGGCGATACCGTCCATATCCTATTCTACGAGGGCGAATCGGACGCCTTAATTCAGAGCACAAGGAGCGAGTGACATGAAAGATTTCGAAAAAAAGATGGAGCGCCTGGAGCAGATTGCTGAAAAAATGAGGAACGCCGACATCCCGCTCGAACAATCCTTCAGACTCTTCGAAGAAGGTATTTCCCTTGCCCGTGAGTTGAAGAAGGAGCTCGATGCCCTCCAGGGCAAGGTAGAAATCCTTCTCAACAGCCTTGAAGATACCAAAACCGAGGATGGGAGTTCTCCGCGCACCGCTGACTTTGTAGTGCCGGAGACCGAGCAACAGCAAGCGTCAGCGGAAGACGGCGAATAGCGTAGGTTATCGATTGCTCTGGATCGACGCCTGCAGAATAGGTATCAGCGATCTGTCCGAGTCTGCGAGATCCATCTCCACAATAGTGTCGAGGGGTAACCAGGCAGCTTCGGAATGCTCATTCAACATGGAGACATGCCCTGGTTCTAGGGCAATCTCCCAGGCTGCAAGCGTGCGGATCTTACCTTTGTTGGCAAACACGTTTTCGCCCAAAAAGCGAAGCACTGTAATGGGCGCGTTGAATTCTTCAAGAAATTCGCGCACAAGCGCCGCTTCGTCCGATTCGGTTCCCTCGACCTTTCCACCGGGGAATTCCCATCGTTGACTCATTTCAGAGGCATCCGGTTTGCGTCGGGCAATAAAAAACAGCTTACCCCGAACGGCAATACCGGCGACCGACCGCAGCAATGAGGCTTGTGGGCTCTTTTCTTGTTTGTCGTCCATCATGGGCTTCTCAACTATACTCGCTTCGCCTCTATGCGGCAAGCAAATTCACATGCCCGGAACTTTCCAGGCATACATTCTCAAGGTCGAAGGGAGTTGCCCCAAGAGGTAGAGATATCCATCATCACCAATGCTGATCGACACGAGTGACGCCCCTGGATCGGGGACGAGGAAATGTAGCTTCCCGATCACGTTTCCCTTCAGGGTATATCGAAAAAGCTCACCACCTATGCCCTCTTCCTGCCAACGAATGCTGATGATGCCGTCGGATGTGGCGGCTATAAGCTGTTGGTCGATGCCGAGATCGTCGACACTGCTCTGGAGAGGAAATGAGCCCAGCGTTTTGCCGCTTTGTGCGTCAATGTCGATGATCCAGCCACCGATGGGATCGATCGAAAGGGTCACTCCCGAATCGGGCTCATATTTTTCCGCATAGTAGTTGATCTTCAGCACGACGATCCTTCTGCCCTCGACGTAGCTCGGCGAAATGGACTCCAGCGAGGCGATGATGCGAAATCCTCTTGTGTTCGGATTCTTTTCGAGGATGGATGAGGGGACGGGCATAGCCTGGGTGCTCAGTTTTAAAACATGTAGAAATACTCCGTTTCTGTCGTAAAAGTAGACAAAAGTCTCGGATTCGGTGGCACAGAGCACTGCGAGATCGTCATTCTCCATGGTGTCGAGGGCCATAATGTGTGGAAAGCTCCCCCCTCCGATGCCTTCACGGCCAAGGGGCTGCATCTCTCTTCCATAGGAATCGAATCGTCTGACGAATCGTCCATCAGCCACATACAATAGCTGCCTCGAATCCGCCGTCATTGGCCATGGATCGCTGAAGGAAACCCGCACGGCAAAACGGCCAAGCTCATTTCCTGCTGCAAGATCAGCGCTCTGTACCTCCTTCAATACAAGCGGCGCGCTGCCTTTGTGGGGATCGTACCACATAGCCAATGTCTGGCCATACGACGAAATACGCAGAATTTTGGCCTCTGCACGGCTCAAAAGATGGAATATGCCCTTCTTGACCGACATACCTATCGCATTCTTTTCTCCACTGGACATGTCGAGCGAAGAATCGGACTTCCCATACCCGAGATCGAAAAGTATGTGGGCTCTCGGCTCCTCCGTGGATGCGGCACAGCCGACACAGAGGACGACGAGAAGACATGCCCATATCGTACGAAAGACTACCTTCATTGTTTGAAGTATACCTCATCGATACGAATTATGGCATTCCTTGACCCTTTGTCAGAACGAAAGTATTCTTACAATATGTCCGGAAATATCCTCGCCGCGTTCTTGGGTTCGAAAAAAGAGAAAGATATCAAGACAGTCTTGCCCATATTGCATAGGATCAATGCACTTGGGCAGTGGGCGCTTTCGCTCTCGGATGCTGAATTTCCCACAATGACGGACACATTCAAAGAACGTCTCGCCAAGGGTGAGACGCTTGACGACCTATTGCCCGAAGCCTTTGCGCTGGTCCGAGAGGCGGCCAGGCGTAAGCTCGGCGAACGGCCTTTCGATGTGCAGTTGATCGGCGGAATCGTGCTTCACCAGGGTAATATCGTGGAGATGAAGACAGGCGAGGGCAAGACGCTCGCATCGGTCGCCGCGATTTACCTCAACGCGCTGACAGGAGAAGGTGTCCACGTCATTACGGTCAACGACTATCTCGCAGAGCGCGACAGTCAGTGGATGGGCCAGATATATAAATTTTTAGGGCTTTCCGTCGGCTGCATCCTCTCTTCGATGGATAACGCAGCCAGAAAGATCGCCTATTCCTGCGACATCACCTATGGCACAAACAATGAATTCGGCTTTGACTACCTCCGCGACAACATGGTGTGGTCCTTGGACCAAAAGGTTCAGCGGGGTCACGCCTACTGCATCATCGATGAAATAGACTCCATTCTCATCGATGAAGCCCGCACGCCCCTCATCATTTCCGGCCCGGCGGACGACGACACATACAAGGTCAACGAAGTGAACCGCCTGGCCATGTCGCTCGTGGAAGTGAAGAAAAATCCAGAGACTGGGGAATATCCTGATGAGTCCAAAGGAGAGGTGCTCGAAGGAGATTTCAAGATCGACGAAAAATCGAAACGTGTGATGTTCACAAGCGAGGGCATGAACCATATAGAATCGCTTCTTCAGAAGCGTGGGCTCATCAAGGGGAGCCTCTTCGAGCCTGAAAATTTTGAGTTTGTCCACTACTTTACGCAGGCTGTCCGCGCCCAGCACCTCTTCAACAAGGATGTCGACTATGTCGTACAGGAAAATCAGGTGCAGATCGTCGATGAGTTCACAGGCCGTATCCTCCATGGCAGACGCTATTCGGATGGCCTGCATGAGGCGATCGAGGCAAAAGAACGAATAAAGATAGCGCGGCGCAACCGCACGTTGGCCACCATAACCTTCCAGAATTACTTTAGATTGTATAAAAAATTAGCCGGAATGACAGGAACCGCCGACACAGAGGCGGAAGAGTTTAATAAAATATACAATCTCGACGTCGTGGTTGTTCCCACGAACCGTCCTGTCGTCCGCAACGACGAGAACGACCTTGTCTACCTCAACGAATCCGAAAAGTTCGATGCGATTCTGAATGAGATAAATACCATGCACCTTAAAGGTCAGCCTATCCTGGTGGGCACGGTATCGATCGAAAAATCGGAAAAGCTTTCGACAATGCTTCTGCGCAATGGCATCAAACATGAAGTTCTGAATGCCAAAAACCACGCACGCGAGGCTTTGATCATCGCGGAAGCCGGAGCGAAGGGTGCTGTCACGATAGCCACTAACATGGCCGGTCGCGGCACCGATATTAAGCTCGGCGGCAACCCGGAATTTCGTGCCAGACGGAAGGCAGGTACAGATGCCCCCGAAGAAAAATACAGGGAAGCCTTGGCCCGCGAATACGAACGGTGGATGCAGGACTACGAGGAAGTGAAGAATCTGGGCGGACTCTGCGTCATAGGCACGGAGCGCCACGAATCGAGGCGAATCGACAACCAGCTGCGTGGACGAAGCGGTCGTCAGGGCGACCCCGGCCGCTCGATATTCTTTCTTTCCCTCGACGACGATCTCATGCGCCTCTTTGGTGGAGAGAATTTCAAACAGCTCATGAGCAGAGCCGGCATGAAACCAGGCGAGCCCATTTACCACCCTCTTCTCAGCAGATCCATCGAAAGTGCGCAGAAGAAAGTAGAACAAAGAAACTTTGAAATTCGAAAACACCTGTTGGAATACGACGATGTCCTCAACAAGCAACGAAATTTCATCTACGAACAACGAAACGTGATACTCGCCGACGACAATCTCATCCAGAGAGTCAGGGAAGCGGCCGACGAGATGCTCGAGGATCAGCTCGAAATTCTCGCCCAGACACTCAAAGACAAACCCAGCATAGCGATCCCTGATTTTTCGTCCTGGCTCTTCGACACCTTCGGCATCGATCTTCCCGCAAAAGAAGTCGACGAACGATATCGCTCCGGCACGCTGAAGGCTGAAGTGCAAAAAATGCTCGATCTCGATCTCGCCACGAAAGCCGAAGCGGCAGGAGTCGAGCGCCTCAACTTTTTCATCCGTTTTTCTTATCTGCAGGAGATCGATGAAAAGTGGCTCGATCACCTCGAATCTATGGAGGCCTTGAGGGAGGCCGTCTATCTGCGCAGCTATGCACAGAAGAATCCTCTCCTCGAATACAAGCTCGAAGGTTCCGATATCTTCGAGTCGCTCAT
>DIXD01000113.1 GCA_002435985.1 Spirochaetaceae bacterium UBA6089 | reverse complement strand
TTGCCTTTCTCGGCATTGTGTCGATCACAGGACTTTTGAGTTACGTAGGTATGATGCTGCTCGCGCGCCTTGGACTCTCGATCGTGACCCTCATAAAACAGGATATCTTTTCGCACCTCTTAAAACTGCCTATGTCGTTTTTCGACACGCACCCCGTCGGTGAGCTCATGTCGCGAACAGAGACCGACACCGAGCGAGTACGGGACATGTTCTCGAACCTGGGGGCGAATCTCATCGTGAATGTCCTCACGATGATCGGCATCTTTGTGGTGAGCTTTGCCATGGTACCTCAACTGGCAGTCATCATGGCAGGTGTTTCCGCACTGCTGCTCATCTTTTTGATTGTCTTCTTTTCGAAGATTTTCTCGATGTATGAGAAAGCGCGCTCTTTCTACGCTGCGATTGCGGCGAAGGTTGCGGAGTTCATCCAGGGCATCGAGGTCCTAAAGGCGTATGGAAGAACCGGCTGGGCAGAGGCGGAACTCGATGCCTCGGCCAAACAGCGGGTGTCGCTCGAAGTGCGTATTTCGCTCACCGAATATACCATGATGTCGGTACTGCAGTCGCTGATCGGGCCGCTTTTCATAGTTGCGTTGCTTCTTCTGTATGCACCGAAGGTCTTTACGGGCACGATGACACTCGGCACCGTCCTGTTGTTCGTCGAGTACGGCGCAAGACTCCTCAGACCCATCGCTGAGATCGCGGAGAGTCTCCGAAGCCTTCAGCAAGCGCGAACTTCTCTTTCGAGAATTCGCAAGATCATGGCGCTTCCGGAGGAGCAGAACCGAGACACAGGCAAGATTCCACACCTCGATCAAGAAATCCGCTTCGACCATGTCTGGTTTGCATACGAAGGTGACGAGTGGATTCTCAAAGACCTGTCGTTTGTCATACCCAAAGGAAGCTTCGCCGCCATCGTCGGCGCAAGCGGTTCGGGGAAATCTACGATCATCAGCCTCCTCTGCGGGTTTGCCCATCCACAGAAGGGGCATATCTTCATCGACGGCGTAGCCCTCAGCGAACTCGACATTGTCGCCTGGCGTAAGCAGATTGGCCTTGTGCTTCAAGAATCCTTTCTGTTTCCTGTTTCGGTGCTCGAAAATACTCGGCTCTATCGCGAAGAGATAAGTGAAGCCAAGGTGCGTGAAGCGATATCAGTCGTCCACATTGATAAGGCGATCGATGCCCTCCCCGAGGGACTCGCGACGAATCTCTGGGAGAGGGGAGGGAATCTTTCCTCCGGCGAGCGCCAGCTCGTATCTTTTGCGAGGGCGCTTGCGGCAAATCCACAGCTCATTCTGCTCGACGAGGCGACGAGCAATGTGGACATGAGAACCGAAAAGCATATCAAGGAGAGCATGGATGTGCTCCGCCGGGGCAGGACGATGATCGTCGTCGCCCATCGCCTTTCTTCGGTGCTCAGTGCCGATAGAATTTTCTTTTTGAGTGGAGGGCGGCTGATTGCGGAAGGGGCCCATGAAAGTCTCTATCAGAGCTTACCGGAGTATCGACTCCTCGTGGATCAGCAGTTCCCAACGAAAAAAAAGGCTCATGCATGAAATCACTGCACAAAACGAGGTTGAAGAAAGGTTTTGTCTCCCCATCTGTTAGCCGAGCACCCGGAGACACCCCCCACGGCCAGGCCCGTCCACGATTTTCCCATATCCGGTGGATCCGCGAAGTATGGCGCGAACGCCAAGGCCTTATCTGGTTGCTTCTCTTTCTGACGCTTCTCTCGAGCGCGGTGGCGGTGGCTTTTCCTCTCGTCACGAAGCAGCTCTTCGACTTTCTTGAGCATGCGATCGACAGCAAGATGAGCGAAGATGTCGCGATGGCCGAGGTGAGGCGCATTGCGCTGTATTTCGCGGCAATCGGAGTCGCTGGCTTTGTGGCTGGAATCTTCCCCGGCGTGCGCGGCGCCCTCAACGTCGTCTTCGATTACTTTGTCAGAAAAAAGTACTTCGGCGAAGTGATCCGGAAGGATATCCGGTTTTTCGGCAAATTCCGTTCGGGCGACGTGATCACTCGCCTTACCTCGGATATCTCAGATTCTCCGAAACTGTCATGGTTTCTCTGCTCAGGCATTTTCAGAGCCGTGGAGTCGGCGAGCAAAGTCATCTTCTGCGTCGCTGCGATGCTCAGCCTCGACTGGAGGCTCGCACTCGCATCGCTCGCGTCTCTGCCCATCATGCTTTTTATCTTCGCCCGAACTCAGGCTGCCATCTACGACCGTGTCAACAAGAACGAGCAAGCCATCTCCGCGATCAACAATCAGCTCGAGATGAGCTTTTCAGGCGTGCGCGTCATAAAGGCATTTGCGAGCGAAGAGCAATACACGACATTCTTTCGGCATGCCCTCGAGCGACGCTTCGAGACAGAGATGAGCGTCATCAAGCTCGATACCGTGATGCACCTTATCTATCAATATATCGATTATGTGGCTCAAATCGCCCTCGTGTTTGTCGGCGGGCTCATGGTCACAAGGCACACCATCTCAATCGGAACCTTCTATGCCTTCTATAACTATCTCAACATGCTCATCTATCCGGTGCTCGATATCCCCCAGCTCTTTGTGTTAGGCAAGCGTGCCTTTGTGAATATCGATCGCCTTGAGGAGATGCGCGACTATGTGCCGGCAGAGAGAGAGGGCCAGAGAACGAATGCAGACTTGGGCTTGGATCCGGATTCTGCTCGCAAAAGTACCGGGACTGAAGGCGCGTCGAAAAAAATGGACTTTCGGCCGGATCTGCGCTCTCTCAGATTCGAGAAGGCTACCGTGTATTACGAACACAAGAGCAAGCCTGCGATCGTCGATATCGACTTTGAGGTGTCTCCCGGCGAAAAAATCCTCGTCATCGGGCCTGTTGGATCAGGCAAGACGACGCTCGTGAAGACGGCGCTCGGTCTTCTGGAACCACGAAGTGGGCGCGTGACGATCAATGAAAAGTCTGTGCGTACTCTGGAGCCATGGGAGCGCCGTGGGCTTATCGGGTATGTTCCCCAGGACCCGCTCCTTTTCAGTGGGACAATCCGCGAGAACATCCTGTTCGGTTGTCGCGAAGGGCAGAGCCTCACCGAAAAGGAACTGGCACGTCTAATCAAGGTGGCGAGGCTTTCTGATGAGATCGCAGCCTTTCCCCATGGCCTCGAGACCAAGCTCGGTCAGCGCGGCACCAGTGTTTCGGGTGGCCAGAAGCAGCGAATCGCCATCGCACGGGCGCTGGCAGGCTACCCAGCCATCCTCCTTCTCGATGATATGACTGCATCGCTCGACACCGCCAATGAGGAGGCGCTCTGGCGATCGCTCGCGGAGATGCCCGAATTTGCCCGTGCCACGGTGATCGCCGTCTCGCACCGGCTTTCGAGCATCCAGTATGTCGACCGTGTTCTTTTTCTTCGGGGCGGGCACATTGCTGGATTTGGTACTCACACCGATCTTTTGACGAACAACACGCCGTACCATGAATTCGTCGCCGAGCATGTGGCGATGCCGGCAAAGTGAGAGGAGCGCCAACGCCTGCGCGTTTTATATTGACCGCCATACGAACTTTAAATAGAATGACCGCATATGAAGAAACACTCGAATTTGTTTATTTTACTGTTGATTTTAGCGGTTTTTGGGGGTATCGGCCTCGGCGCCCAGGAGCGCATTGTGATCGGCGGGAGGTCGTCGATGATGCTCGCGGATTCGGTGTATCTCTTTCCAGACGCAGAGAAGAAAATCGTCGCCTACGCAAGAGGCGACCAGGGGCTTGGAAACTTTATAACCGCAATCGATCCTAATTTCAAAAACAGTGTCTGGTTCGATAGGAATGCGGGCGCGGAAGTGTACGCATCGTTCAAGCCCGACCTTGTCATTCTCAAATCGTCGATGATGAGCCAACTTAAGGCTCCTCTGGATGCTCTCGGCATCCGCCAGCTGTACCTTACCCTAGAGACGCCTGAGCAGTACTACGAGGATATCGGCGCGCTCGGCAAGGTTCTTGGCGACGAGAGGCGTGGTGCGGAAGTGGTGAGTTGGTTCGCAAGCCACGAGGCAAAGATTGTCGCACGCACATCGAAACTCGGCGCAACCCAGAAACCAAGGGTCCTTGTGGCTCGGATTTCGACATCGGGTGAGGCGTCGTGGCAGGTACCGCCAGATTCATGGATACAGACAATCATGGTCGAGCGCGCAGGTGGGCAGGCCGTATGGAAAGACGCAAATCCGGGCTCAGGCTGGGCAACCGTGACCCTGGAACAGATCGCTGCGTGGAATCCCGATTACGTCTTCATCATCGACTATCGTGAGAATTCCTCGAAGGGAGCGGAAGCCTTCAGAAAGGACGGGCGCTTCGCTTCGCTCAAGGCCGTAAAATCGAATGCAGTCTTCGGGTTCCCGCAAGATTTCTATTCCTGGGATCAGCCGGATACGCGTTGGATTCTCGGGTTCACCTGGCTTGCAACGCGCATCCATCCCGAGCTCTTCGCCGATATCTCCGTGGCTCAGACGACGCGTGATTTTTTTAGTTTTATGTACGGACTCGACGAATCAGCCTTTCGCACTCTCATCCTGCCTAAGATTCAAGGCGACCTAGGGGAACAGTTCTAGCGTGAGGCTGCGACTCTTGGGCTGTTCGACGAATCAGGCCGAAAAGCGAGGTGTGCTCACTGGTGTTCTCGTGGGGATACTTCTTGTTGTATTCGCATTGTCGCTTTTTGTGGGGAGATACCCTAAAGCAGGTATTTTAAATCCTTCACTTCTCGTGTCGGATCCTCTCGCGCGACAGATTGTAGTCAATTCGAGGCTGCCGCGTATACTGGGTGCGGTGCTGCTCGGGTTTGTGCTTGGTGGTGCGGGGGCTTCTCTCCAATCAGTCTTCGGCAATCCCCTCATCGATGCAGGCTTTCTCGGTGTGTCGCAGGGTGCAGCCTTCGGCGCTGCGTTCTCTCTTGTCCTGGGATTCCAAGCCTATTCGCTGATCGCGGTGCTGGCGTTCGGGATGGCCCTTGTAGCGCTCAGCCTATCGCTGTGGCTTGCCGAACGCTTCAGATATGGTGGTCAGATTTTAAGGCTCATATTGGCTGGACTCGCAGTGTCCGCGTTTTTCTCGTCGCTTCTGTCGATGATGAAATATGTCGCCGACCCTCTAAACCAGTTGCCAACCATCGTGTTCTGGACAATGGGTTCGCTGGTACCGATGAACTGGGAGAGACTCGAATCTGCGGCGCCCGTAGCCCTCGTGTCGCTGGCCGTGCTCTACGCCATGCGCTGGAGGATAAACCTTCTTTCTCTGGACGACGCGGTCGCTCACTCTCTTGGGGTGCGACCTGCGTTGGAACGTCGGATTGTAAGCGTGGCGGCGGCTGCAGCGGTAGGGGTCATGACGGCGGTGTGCGGCGTTGTGGGATGGGTAGGGCTCGTTGTGCCGCAGATCGTCCGGGCCATTGACGGACCCGATGGCTGTTCGGTATTGCCGCACTCCATGCTCGGCGGGGCGATATTTGTACTCGTTTCGGATACATTGGCACGCTCACTGTTCTCGGGGGAAATTCCGCT
>DIXD01000018.1 GCA_002435985.1 Spirochaetaceae bacterium UBA6089 | reverse complement strand
GGTCTCGCCTTTCCATGAAAGTCGGAGCCTGCGGTCACGAACATACCCCTCTCACGGGCCATGCGCTCCAGAATTACACACTGGCCGTACTTCGCCGTTGGATGATAGGCTTCGAGGCCACCGATTCCCATCTCCTTCCACTGCGAAAAAAGCGTGCCGAGCATTGCTTTCGAGACGAAGAGCGAATAGGGGTGCGCAATCACGGAGACACCGCCCGCCGCACGGATCACCGAGATCGCCTCTTCGAGCGGCAGACACGATTTCTTAATGTAGAATGGTCGCCCCTTTCCCAAATACTTGTCGAAGGCGTCCTGGCGGTTGCGAGCGCAGCGGGCCTCGACGAGGAGGTCGGCGAGGTGTGGCCGCCCTATGTACGAATTGCTAGAGAGAGCAGCTATCTTCACAGTGTCGAGAGGTAATCCTGCGCCTGCAATGCGCTCGAGGATCGCCGCGTTACGCTCGTGGCGGGCCATGGCAAGCCTCTTCGTTGCCTCTAGAAGTGGACCTGAGTCGGGATCTATGCCGTAGCCCAGCAGATGGAATTCCCCGGGCTCGAAGTCGATTTCGATCTCGATGCCGGGGATGAACTCGATTCCCGCCTGCGCCGCGGCGCTGCGCGCCTCGACTATGCCTGCGATGGTATCGTGGTCCGTCAGCGCGATCGTCGATAGGCCAAGGGCGCGTGCCTTCTCGATGAGAGCGGCAGGGGCAAGTTCGCCGTCGGAGGCGCTCGAGTGGGTGTGGAGATCCACGAGACTCATTCGATGTATCCCGTCCGTCCGAAACACTCGACGCCGATCTTTTCGGGAAGCGCTGCCCGCACAAGCCTGGCGATCGTCAGTAGTTCCGCATCGTCCAGGCCGGCAATCCATGGCTCGGCGGGCGGCCTCGCCACGGTATAGAGTTGAACGCCGGTGATTCGCGCCCTCTTGCGCTCAAAAATCCGAAGCGTCGCAAGGTAGTTCTCGGTATCGAAAAGCGTCCGGCCATTGCGGCTGTCGCGACAGATCATCGTCTGGAGCTTGACCGGCACGCGCACCGCAAAATCCGCGATCGCATCGACGATGCGTCCATATGTAAAGTTGGAGCCCGAGAGAATGCGGTGCATGGCCGGAGATCCCCCATCGAGCTTAGCCCAGACTTCAAGGCGTGCCCTTTGGCTGAAGTTCTCCAGCATTTTGCAGATCTCCGGCCTTAAAAAGCCGCTGGAGTTGGTGATGAGCACGATGGGAACGAGGTCAAGACCGGGGTCGGCCGTCGCCATCTCATGGAACACGGCACTGGCCGCATCGAGCGCCTCCTCCAAAAAGGGCGAAAGCGTCGGCTCCCCATTGCCCGAAATCGAGATATCCTTGAGCTCGAACTGCCCGGCATAGAGAGGCCAGTCCTGCGAGAAAAACGCGCGCAGGCTCGCCTCTACCATGCCCGGTGCAATCCGCACATCCGGATTCGAAAATGGTCGCACCTCGCAGTAGGGGCAATTGTACGTGCACCGCTTTTGGTCGGGAAAGAGATTGATGCCGAGCGACAGTCCTCGGGCGCGGCGAGAGATGACGGGATAGATGATCGCCGCCTCCGCCCTTCCCCGGGGATGGGATTCCGGGCCGGGCAAATAGTCCTCGCTCTCTTCATGATGATCACACATGTGCGCTTCGCCGCCTATAGTTTTCATGATAGTGGATTGGAGGGCCTTTGGCGAGGGGACTGCCGCTTTCCCAGCCGATTCGCGAAGTAGCTCGCCACAGGGGTCTTGACTCTCTTCGAAGAAACCGAGATACTGCTTTTAGTATGATTATGGTGTGTGTCGGAAAAGCGTCTGTTCTCCATCATCATTGCGGCTTTGGCATATGGAGCTGTCATGCGGTGCGGGCGTAGACCCGATAGGTAAAACTGAAACCGAAGCCGGCTCCGTGGGGCCGGCTTTTTCGTTGATGTATATCTCCGAAGAGCCGGCTCCGGAAAGAAGCCGGTTTCTTTTTTCCCAGGACGGGAAGAGGAGATGACAATGAACGACGACAAAAGGGAAAAGTGCGAGCTCAGAATCGGCCTTCCCAAGGGCAGGATGCAGGCGAAGGTGATCGAGCTCTTCAACGACGCAGGCATTTCGGTCTCGGTCGATGAGCGCGAGTACCGGCCACGCATCGGCAACGGCAAGGCACAAGCCTTGGTGTCGAAGGGCCTCGACTACGAAGCCAAGCTGTTGAAGCCGCAGAACATCGTGGAGATGCTTCAGACGGGAAGCCGCGACATCGGCCTTGCGGGTGCAGACTGGGTGCAGGAACTCGGTGTAGACCTTGTCGAGCTTTTGGACACAGGCCTCGATCCGGTGACGATCGTAGCAGCCGCGCCAGAAGCCGTCGCCGCAGCCTTCCGCGCCTCGCGGGGCGACCTGAACGCAGTCAAAGAAGCCTGTGGACGCGTCCCCATCATCGCCTCCGAATACGAGGGCCTCGCGAGGTCCTGGATCGAAAAAAATCTCCCCGGCGCGGAATTCGTGCGCTCCTACGGGGCAACCGAGGTTTTTCCTCCCGAGGATGCCGACATCATCATCGACAACTGTGCGACGGGTACGACCCTGCGCATCAACAAGCTCGAAATCATCGACACGCTCATGACGAGCTCGACGCGCCTGTACGCCTCGAAGGAGGCAATGCGCATTCCTACCAAAAAAGAGGCGGCAGCCTCGCTTGTCCTACTGTTCAGATCCGTGCTCGAGGCGCGGCGCAGGGTGATGCTCGAGGTCAATGTCTCCGCAGCGCTGCTCGATCAGCTCGTGGCCATACTCCCCTGTCTGAGGGCTCCTACCGTCTCTCCCCTAGGGGGAGGCGATGCCTTTGCGGTCAAGGTTGCGGCGCCACGCGACACGCTCGCGAGCCTCATCCCCGAAATCAAACGGCGCGGCGGCACGGACATCGTGGTGACACAGATGTCCCAGCTCGTACCATAAGGAGGCCACCATGCTTCGACTCGATGCCAATGAGGGACGCTGCCTTCTCTCGGAAAATGACCTACGGGCAATCCTCAGCCCGGAAATCGCGCGCCGCTACCCCGTGCGGACTCTCTTGGAAGAGGCCCTCGCAAAGCGACTGGGACTGCCAGCCTCGTGCGTGCTCGCGACGGCAGGCGCCGACGACGCGATCGACCGCGCCGTCCGGACACTCGCGGGCCCGGGGGGCCTCGTGATGAGCACACATCCGGGCTTCGTCGAATTTCTCGCCGCCGCACAGCGCTCCTTTGCGATGTACCAATCGATCCCCAAGGACCCTTTCGCACCCTTCCCCTTAGACGAAATCTGCAGAGCCCTCGTGGAAAGACGCCCTCAGATACTCATCCTCGCAAGCCCGGACAATCCTTCGGGCTGCGTGCTCAGCCCCATGGAGCTTGCACAGATCGCTGCGGCCTGCCGCGAATCCAGTACAATATTCATTTTCGACGCGACATATGTAGATTTCTCCACGAACAGCGCGAAGCCGGCCGATGCCCTTGCCCTCCCGAACGTCCTTGTGTCGGGAAGTTTTTCGAAGTCGTGGGGCCTTGCAGGCTTTAGGATCGGATATATCGCGGGCAACCTCGGGATGGGGGGAGCCATCGCGCGGCTTGCGGAAGCAGGGCCGCCCTTTTCGCTGTCGAGCTCGGCCATCGAGGCGGGGCGGCGCGCCCTCGCCATCGACCCGGGCCTTGTGGACGCCTTTGTCGCTGAGATCAGGCGCGAGGTGCGAGAACTGAGCTCACTTCTGAAAGGCTTAGGTTTTCTCGTCTCCGAAAGCGAAGCGAACTTCGTACTCATCAAGACCGACGAGGCGGAAGC
>DIXD01000082.1 GCA_002435985.1 Spirochaetaceae bacterium UBA6089 | reverse complement strand
TCTCGTCGTCACAGAATGTCAAAGAGACCTGCCAATTGCGTTTTTCGAGAAAATCCAAGACGGAGAGCGCAAAATCGGCCGCCTTCTGAGCCCAGAGGGGCTCGCTTATCCCCATAATCGAATAGAACACTTCGTTTCCGTTCATTGCTTGTCTTGCCCCGGATATTCGATACGCGTGTGTAGCTGCGACTGAAGTATTCGCAAAAAGGCCTGCTCCGCGACACTTATGTCGTGCAGCGTGAGTGCGCTCTCGTCGAGCTGGCCGCTTGTGATCTTGTGCAGAATGAGGTGATGCACCAGTTGTTCCAATTTCGTGGCATTTGGATTCTTAAGCGAGCGCGAAGCAGCCTCTATGGTGTCGGCAAGCATGACGAGCGCTGCCTCTTTGCTCTTCGGCCGCTCCCCTTGATACCGATACGATTGTAAGTCGGTCTCGCTCGTCGAATCCTTGGCCTTACTAATGATGGCCTCCATGACGGAGTTGCCGTGGTGCTGCCCAATGATATCGATGACTTCCTTGGGGAGGCCGATCTTCCGCGCCCTCTCGATACCGTCCTTCACATGGCGGCGGATGATACTCGCCGACAATGTCGGATTGATCTCATCGTGCCGATTGATACCCTTTTGATTTTCGGTAAAGTATTCAGGGTGCTCAATCTTGCCGATGTCGTGATAATAGGCTCCGACGCGTGCCAGAAGAGGGTTTGCGCCAACCTCTTTTGCCGCCGTCTCCGCAAGGTAGGCGACATTCATCGAGTGCGCATAGGTGCCGGGCGCATTCGAAAGCATTTCCTTCAGAACAGGCGCGTTGATATCCGCCATCTCCATAAGCCTGAATAGGGTAGACTTATCGAGGATACGCTCGAAAAGCGGCAGAAAGAGCATAATGAACGATCCCCCCACAAAACCGTTCAGCGCCCCTAAGCCCATAGACTGAAAAACTTCGGCCGGAGTGGGCTTCTGGTTCAACAGAAGAACAACCGAAAGGCCTGCTTGAACTATAGCCTGCAATAAGGCCGCACGGGCCAGCATGCTTCTGGTGCGGGCCGTACGCATTGTAAGCGTCGCTGATATTCCCGCCAACAGAATGCCGATCATGAACTGCGCGTTGAGGTTCGTCGCGGCTCCGGTCAGAAAAAATGAGATAATACAAAAGAAAATACCGGTCCGCGGCCCATACAACAGAGAAACGAGCCCCGCAAACAGCGAGGCCGGAACGAAGAGCGCGCCGCGCGAAAGGTCCTTTGCATCGATGACATTTTGAACGACCAAAATCCAATAGAACAGTATGAGCATAGAAAGAAGCAGGAATATGAGCGAGGAACGGTCGCTGGGAAAATCGGATAAATCCTGTATCCGCGAGAGAAGAAACCCCAAGAACGACGCGATGACCAAGAGCCCAAAACCGGTAAGCAGAATTCCCATGTCAGAGACGAATATCGCGGATTTGATTGCCTGTATCTGCTGATAGAGCTCAGGCGTCACGAGCTCTCCCTTTCGCACAAGAATTTCGTTGCGACTCACAAAGCGGGTGACCGGTTCAACCCGAGCGCGGGCGGATGCAAGTCTCTTCTCCGAGAGGTCTTGATCGAAAAAGGTGTTCTCTCTCAGCAGAGCCTTTACAAGAAGACGGACATACTGCTTCTGAGATTCGGGGACGCGACGGGCGGCCATCTCTTCTTCGATGCGGCTTCCGAGATTGGCCAGTGTGATCATCTCGCTCTTGGCAAGTTGTTCACTCTCTTCTTGATTGTTGATCGTCCTAACAAGCTCATAGTAGTCGGGGTTGAAACGGTCGAACACCCCTTCCGGCACCGAGACAATACCCTTACCCAAGAGACTTTCGACAATATCATTCACATAGACAAAGGTCTGCGAGTTCAACTTCGCACGGACGATGGCGGTATATTGCTCCGGCTGCAAAAAATCCGGAAAGCGGCTACTCAACAGGAGTCCAAGTGCTTCTTGGCCGCCTGACTCTTCATTGACGAGCTGTAGATAATAGGAACTGAAGGACTCTGCCTTTTCCCGAACAAGGGAGGTGATCTTTTCGTCCACGGCGAAGACCGGCAGGACAAGCCGCTCTTCTGCAAGAATCTTGCGCTGCGTTGCCTCTTTGTCGATGTACACCGTATCCTTGCCCGCGTAGATATCTGTCTCGGCAATTTTGCCGACCTCGATGGACTCGATGGAACTCCCTCGTATTATTGAGGATGGCCCCAGTAAAAAAATTCCAATCGCGGCCACCGCCACTGCACCAAGGAAGAACCACATCGATGGATCTATCGTGCGAAGCTGTTCGGCCAGTCTTTGGAAGAATGTCGCTTCGTTATTCTTTTTCATAGGCTTCTATTATTTTCCGCACGAGAGGGCTGCGGACCACGTCGCGGGCATCGAGTCTGCTGACAAAAACTTCATCGATATGCTCGAGCAGATTCACTGCGTGCACGAGCCCGGATTCAGTCTTTTTGGGAAGATCTATTTGGGTAATGTCTCCTGTAACGATCGCTTTCGTGCCCTCGCCGAGGCGAGTGAGGAACATCTTCATCTGTTCTTTTGTCGTGTTTTGTCCCTCATCTAGAATGACGATGCAGTTCGTAAGACTCCGACCTCGCATATAGGCGAGCGGCGCAACCTCGATGGCCCTACTCTCTTCCAGGCGGTGTATGGTCTCGTAGGAAACCAGCGCCTCCATCGCATCGTAGAGCGGTCGGAGGTATGGATTTATCTTCTGCTCCAGATCTCCCGGCAGGTAGCCGAGGCTCTCGCCGGCCTCCACCACGGGGCGCGTCAGAATCAGCTTCCGCCTCGAGCGCGTGAGAAGTTCGCGCAGCGCGTAGGCCATCGCAAGATACGTCTTGCCCGTCCCCGCCGGACCGATCGCAAACACAAGGTCGTGGCTCGCGATGCCCTGGAGGTAGAGGCTCTGCCCGCTCGAACGCGGAAACACCTTGCCGAAGCCGTTCGGAATCTGAATGCAGGTCTCGAGGAATTTGGATACCTCGCGCTGACCCTCTGTCGGAGCATGGTTCGAGCCAACAGCATGATTCACGCTACCCCCAGGGGTAAGCTCGGCGTGGAGCGCGATGATAAGTTCCGGAGACGCAGGTACTCCTTCCTCGATCGATGTCCCTATTGCGCTGAGGAGGCGAGAAAAAAGATCCACAGTCTCCTCATCTTCGCTCTCGATGAAGAGCTCATTGCCTCTTGTGAGGACACGGGCACCCAAGAGGCTGCCGATGACGGAGAGATTGTAATCGT
>DIXD01000004.1 GCA_002435985.1 Spirochaetaceae bacterium UBA6089 | reverse complement strand
TCCAAGTAATTCGTTTATGCTGTCCTGGGAGGCAGAAGGATGAGCGAATTTCACGCAAAGTTATACGAGGCGCGAGGTCAGAAAGTCGTCGCCGCCCTAAAGAAGAATGGTTTCGACGCATTGTATGTGCCCTCTGCCGCATTTGCCGTCGACAAGGTGCTCGGGTTCGTGTACCCCAGCGCCAAAGTCGGTTTCGGAGGTTCGGCCACCATAAAGTCCATGAACATCCAGGAACGAGCTGCTTCAAAAGGTGCAATCATCCTTGATCACAATAAGCCCGGCCTCAGCCCCGAAGAAAAAATGGAAATTATGCGCGCTCAGCTCACCTGCGACGTCTTTATATCCAGCGCGAATGCAGTCACGATGGAAGGCTACCTCTTCAATGTTGACGGCAACGGCAACCGTGTCGCGGCGCTCAGCTTCGGCCCAAAGAAGAACGTAGTGGTTGCGGGCATCAACAAGGTCGTCAGAAACCTCGACGAGGCTTACGAACGGATGAAGGCCTATGCAGCGCCCCTCAACAACATCAGGCTTCAGAAACCGAACCCCTGCGTGAGCTCGGGATATTGCGCCGACTGCGCGTTCCCCACGAGAATTTGCAGAATTTATCACATACTCAGGCGTAAACCGTCGCTCAGTGACTTTACCGTAATCATCGTCGGAGAAGAACTCGGGTTCTGAGTTTCCTTCCGAGGCTGAACAAGACCGCCGGACGTGCGCACTCGTCGAATGCAGCGCCGAGCCGCGTTGCGCCGAGCATCGTGGAGTCGAGGCGCATGGTGCCGAGGCATGTGGTGTCAAACCATGTAGTGCCGAGGCATGTAGAGCCGAGCCTCGTGATGCCAATCCAAGTGGAGCCCTACCTTGTCGAGAAAAGAAGGCGGGAAAGCGAAGCACACGAATACTATCAATAGAAAATCGTCGCGCTCTGGCGAGTCTCGCCCGTTTCGCTCCTGAACGTGAGTAAAAGGCGGCCAGGGAGGACATCGACATCGAGCCACCCGTAGCCGCCAGCATTGATCCACTTCGACCAAGGTGAGCGGTAGCTCGGTTCGGGATCGGGAATTCCACCCATCGAGCCGACAATCGCGTAGTTCACCCCGTTGTGAGAAAGCAATTCTTGATAGTGATTGTGTCCTGAAATCACAAGATCGACTCCATACTTCTCGAAAAGCGGGACAAGCGCGGGGATGTTCTGGTAGTGATCGTACCAGGGGACGCCCGTTTTGGGATCCTTGTACCCGGACGCATAGAAATAGCTGTGCGATATGACGATGAGCGGTTTGCGGGGATCGGCTGCGGCAAGGGTCTTTTCGAGCCATGCCTTTTGCCGCGCGCCGAACATCTCGGTACCCCAGGGCAGATCCACCGCCACGATCGTTGCGGGGCCCGCATCGATGCTCCAGTAGTAAGGCGAGCCCGAATCGCTCGAGAATCCCTGAGGGAAGAACGCCTTTCGATAGAGGTACTGGCCGCCGAAGAATGCGTCGTGATTGCCCAGAAGAAGCCGCAAGGGAACATCGGACACAAACGCCTCGAGGTCCAAGAGCGCAAGGTTCCATTGGGTCGCGCTGTTACCCGTCTCGACCGTATCGCCAAGCATGAAGAATGCGTCGGGCCGAGAGGCCTCGATACCTTTCAGAACATCGGTGCGGGCGCTGGCGTTTGCAGTGTCTGCCCCCCAGTGCGGATCGGAAGAGAAGGCAAGGCGGAGGAGTGGTCGGTCGAGAGGGGAGAGGGGTGCAGTGCTCGATGCTGTCGTCGTTGCGAGCGCTGCGGGCGCGGCACCCGATGCCTGTGCAGTGCCTGATCCAGGGGCGCCCATGATGACGCCACTCGGGGTGCCTGTCGTGCTGTCGGCGCCCGCGCTGAAGGTGGCCTCAGGCTGCAGGCTTTGTGTGACGATCCCCTGCGATGGATCGACGAGATTGAGGTGCACGGGGTCCATCGAACCCAGACGCGGCACTACAATCAAAAACGCGAGCATGCCGATTGAGACCAGGCTGACGAGGATCGAACCGACAAACGATATCCAGCGCAGCACTCGCATGATCCACTTTTGGGCGAGTTTCTCGAGCGGCAGCGCGAGGATGGCAAGCGAAATCGGCCCGAGCCCCATGAAGAGCAGTATCTTCAGCGCTACGACAGGGTGCCACACGTATAGCCCCCGTGCCCCTTCGAGGCTGTAAAAATACCCGTTCGCAAGGATGGAGAGCACAAGTGCGCCGAGCGCCGAGAACAACACCGTGCGCCTAGAAAGCTGTTTTGAAGTCTTTTGTGGTTGCTGTATCATGTGCCTACTATAGCAGGGTTTTATTCCATAGATAAGCGTAGGCATTCTGGGCTTGAGATCGGCTTGAGATCGGCTTGAGATCTCTCTAACCCTTTCCCTGACATTTAGGGCGTTATGCCGCTTCGGGCATGCAAGGATGCCGCAAGGCTGAATTGCTGACTCTTTATCGAGATTAAACCGAATAATGATCTCTTTTTTGCTTGTGTGCGGTTCCAGAGGAGGATATACTATTCTTGCTGCAAAAAATCCTCAATGAGAAAAGGAGGTTTGCGATGTTAAAGAGAGTTGGGAAATTTGCCGTTCTGGTGGCGGCGATTTTCACATTGGCGTTCTCCGGCACCCTTGCGGCGCAAGAGAATCTGCCGGGCAACGTCACGCTCACCTTTGCGCACACAAACGATACGCACGGGCGGATCGTCGAGAGCAAGGATATCATCGGCTATCCGCGGATCTACACGGCGGTGCAGGAACTCGAGGCGAAGAATCCGAACACGCTCCTCATCGATGTCGGCGACACACTCCATGGCCTGCCTGTGGTGAATATCGACCGGGGAGAGACTGAAGTCAAGCTCATGAATGAACTCGGGTTTGACTACATGACCACCGGCAACCACGACTTCAACTACGGCTTCGATCGGTTGCTCGAGCTTTCCAAGATGATGAACTTCAAAGTGCTGGCGGCCAATGTGTACAAAGATGGGCAGAGGGTATTTCCATCGTATGATATCCGCACCATTCAGGGCGTACGCGTTGCCTTCTTTGGGCTTGCGACTCCGGAGACCGCATACAAGGCCGACCCGAAGGGGCTCACTGGGGTGACCTTCGGCGATCCTATCGTCGAGGCGAAGCTCGTCGTGGCCGAGCTCGCCGGCAAATACGACGTG
Source organism: Spirochaetaceae bacterium UBA6089 (assembly GCA_002435985.1). Classification (GTDB taxonomy): domain Bacteria; phylum Spirochaetota; class Spirochaetia; order Treponematales; family Rectinemataceae; genus Rectinema. Next base: position 3,889 of record DIXD01000004.1, on the reverse strand, counting down.
CTTGTATGTCTTTCGCACCTCGGTATCGACGACTCGAGCGATCCTACCTCGATTACTTTGGCGAAGTTCGTGCCGCAGATCGATGTCATCATCGACGGACACAGCCACAGCACGCTCGAAGACGTCATGAAAAAGAATACGACGAATACCCTCATCGCGAGCACCGGCGCCTATGGATCGGGGCTCGGCGTAATCGATGTCGTCGTAGGCCCTGACCGCACGATCATTTCTAAGACCGCTCGCACCATCACCCCCAAGAATTCTCCCGATCTGAAGGGAGATCCCCGCATCGCGGCGATCATGAATGACCTCGTCAAGGAACAGGACGCCGTGCTTTCGCAGGTTGTTGGCAAGACTGCCGTCAAGCTCGAGGGTACACGCGAGATCGTCCGCACCCAGCAGAGCAACCTCGGCACGCTCATCGCGAACGCCATGCTCTATGCCTCGGGCGCCGACTTCGCGCTGATGAACGGCGGCGGCATCCGCGACTCGATTCCAGTCGGCGATATCACCATGAAACAGATCTATACCGTGCAGCCCTTCGGCAACTATATCCAGACCGGAAAGATATTGGGCAAAGAGATCGATGCGATCGTCGAGAACGGCGTGGGTAAGCTCCCCGCGCCCGACGGCCGCTTCCCGCATTTTGCCAACCTGACCTATACGCTCGATATCTCGAAGCCCGCAGGCGACCGTGTGTCGAATATCATGATCGGCGGCGTGCCGGTGGATCCCGAGAAAGAGTACACCATCGCGACGCTCAACTTCATTTTCAACGGTGGTGACGGCTATACCATGCTGGTGGGAAAGAATCAGAACGACTTCCCCACGGATGCCGAAGTATTTGTGTCCTACCTCAAACACCTGGGCACGGTGACGAACGAGAACATGGTGTTTACGAAGTAGTGAGCGGCTGTCCTCATGCCGATGTGCATGAGGACAGAAAAATTGTCGGAGAAGGCAGGCGGCGGATTCGGCTGCCTGCCTTTTTTGATGTCCTGCACGCTCTTCCTAGAAGCGTGGTGCCTGAAAACTACGCACCGGCCGGGATGCACGACGGTGAGCATCTTTATGCTCAATGTGAAAAAGGCAAGAGTCCCGTTTCCAAGAACTGCCGCCTTTTATCTTTTGTTATCTTCCATAGCGCTCGCGCAGCGCAGATTCCACGTCTTCGCGCGTATGGAGCGCGACACCAAGTACTGATTTATTCGAAGTGCCGATTTTTGCAGCAGCGCACACCGGAGTTGGCAGAGCACTCGTTATCGCGATATCTTTTGAAGAAGGAAACAAATGAATATCACGCTGCTCATTGTCGCAATCGTCCTCGCGTACCTTGCGGGTTCATTCCCGACGGGGCTCATCGTCGGCAAGCTCTTGTTCGGTGCAGATCCGCGCGAGCAAGGCTCCAAGGTCACAGGCGCGACCAATATGCTGCGGGTGTTCGGCGCGAAGGCTGCGATCCCAGTGGCGATCGTCGATGTCGGCAAGGGAGCGCTTGCCGTGGCGATCGCGGCGTGGGTCGGGGCAACCTCGGGTCTTCCGCGCGAGGCTCTTCAGGTCATGGGTGCCATCGCCGCGATGCTCGGGCACGTATTTCCGATTTTCGCGGGATTTCGGGGCGGTAAGGGCGTCGCCACCACTGCGGGCGCGCTCATCGTGATGGCGCCGGTCGCCGTGATCTTCTGTGCGCTCGGATTCTTGCTGGTGGTGGGGCTGACGGGCATCGTGTCCGCCGCTTCCATAACCGCTGCCATCGTTCTTCCCGTCGCAATCGCGCTCGGCGCCCAGGGCGTGCCGCCAAACAACTGGCTCCTCGGCCTCGGCATCGCAGTGGCACTATTCATCGTCTTCACGCACCGAACAAATATCGAGCGCATATTCAGGGGCGAAGAAAAGGCCTTCGAAAAGTTCAGGTTTTTGAGGCGCCGAAGGGGCGGCCACGGCGACTAAGGAGCGGCGCCAGCGAACCATTGGTCTTGCGCTTTGACAATTATTGTAATATTGTGAATCAGAATGAAGATTTCTTATCTCGATGGACCACGCCTTCGCCTCGCGCTTGCAGTGGGCTCCCGGTCTCTCATACAGAATTCCGCAAGTCTCGACGCCATCAACGTGTTTCCTATTCCGGACGGGGACACGGGCACGAATATGGCGAGTACCGTGCGCGCCATAGTGGCTTCGCTCGCGACATTTCGCCAGAAGAAGGCAGGGAGCGTGCTCTCGCGCGCAGCCCAGTCGGCGCTTGCGGCGGCCAAGGGCAACTCGGGTGCGATTCTCGCGCAATTTTTTTCCGCTCTCGCGGAAGATCTCGACCAGGAGGCGCGGATAAGCGCCAAACGCCTGGCTGATGCAGCTGTCCGTGCGGCCGAAAAGACCCGGAAGGCGCTCTCCATTCCCCGCGAGGGGACGATCCTGACCGTGTTGCACGACTGGGCGCACGCCATGTACGAAAAAGCCCAACAGTCCGATGATATTCTAAATGTATTCACCAGCGCCTACGAATCGGCGAAGGCGTCGCTCGCCAGAACAAGGGACATGCTTCCAGAGATGCGGCGCGCAGGCGTGGTCGACGCCGGCGCAAAGGGCTTTGTGCACATGCTCGACGGCATTGCACAATTCATTACGTCAGGTTCGCTCAGGGAGACGCTTCGGACCGAGCGGCAGGGCGCAACGCGCACTACAGACGCCGCGGGCGACCTTGAGACCGTTCCGGAAGCAATGGCTGCCGCCTCACTCGTCGATTTCGAACTTCTTGACGACGCGGACGCCACATCGTTCCGCTTCTGCACCGAAGCGCTTCTGCATGGCAAATCCCTCGATCTCGACGCGATCAGATCCTCACTCGCGGCGCTCGGAGATTCGGTCGTCGTTGCAGGCAACACTTCCATGGCAAAAATCCATGTCCACACGGATTCACCGAGCGAAGTCTTCGATGTTCTCGAAGCACATGGGGACGTGGAGGCGCACAAGGTCGACGACATGAAGCTCCAGACACTCCTCGCCCGCCAGTCACGGCAGTCGAAGCGACGCTGCGCCATCGTCACCGACACCGGCTGCGACCTTCCTGAGGACTTCCTCTTTGAGCATGGTGTGCTGAAGGTGCCCGCTCTCATCACGATCGACGGAAAAACTCGCCCCGATGGGCCCGCGCTCGACCAGGGCTCGCTCTATCGGCGCATGCGCGAGCGACCGGATTTCTCGATGTCGACGAGCCAGCCCACCGACGCCTCGTTCGCGCGGGCTTTCACACTTGCCTCACAGCATGCCGAAGAAATTCTGTACATCGGTTTGAGCTCGGCGCTCTCGGGCACCTTTCAGGCGGGTCTGCGGTCTGCCGGGGCGGCAAGCTCGGCACCGTTCATCGCAGGAGCGTCCGTCGTCGGCATCACGGCCTTCGACTCGAAGACGGTCACATCGGCGCAAGGGCTGCTCACCGCCCGCGCGGTCGAAATGGTCGAACGCGGCATGTGCGCACGCGACATCGTCCGCGAACTCGAGGCGATCAAAGACCAGATTATTGTTTACGTCGCTGTGAAAAACTTGACGAGCCTACTACGTTCGGGGCGTATACACGGGCTCAAGAGCATTATTCTGATGAAATTCGGACTGCGTCCGCTGCTCGCGACCAATACCGAGGGGAAAATAAAGACCGCCGGCATCTATGCAGGCGAGCGCAACACGGTGTCGGCTCTCTTTTCGAAAGTGAGGCGATCGTTTCGTGCCGGATCGCGCGCGGAACTNNCCTGCACCCCGATTCGAAGATCGTCATTTCTCCGATGGGCCCGGTGCTCTCGTCGCTCACCTGGCTCGGCGCCCTCGGTGTGGCGGGACTGCCGCTTATGTGAGGTCGGAGGGGTGTTTCCTCGTTAGTGTTTCTAACCTTGTGCCA
>DIXD01000059.1 GCA_002435985.1 Spirochaetaceae bacterium UBA6089 | reverse complement strand
GAATGTGGCGCGGGCAAAGAGTGCCTCGGGGGCCATGGCCTCAGCCCATGGAGTTGTGCCCCCTTCCTCAAAATAAACCGAAGCGTCAGGAAACACGATGCAGAACAACGATGAAACAGGAGAATTCCTAAAAAGCTTAGGTTTTCCGCAACTCAACATCCATTCGGTGAGCCGCCACCACGACTTCATCTCCGCAGGTAAGCGCGTTCTTGTCATCGGACCTATGGGGTCGGGCAAGACCGAGTTTTCGGCGCGGATCTGGCGCGACAGTCGAATCGCACTCAAGAAGAAGGGTGCCGCAGCGCGCCTGACGAGCTCCGGACATGTCGACCGCAGAGATGTCTTCGTCGTGCGATCAGCCCTCGACAAGAGCCGCTTCCCAGAGTATCCCGACGACGCCCTTGCATACCGCGGGGGCTACGAGCGCTGTGGAGACAGAATCGGCTCGGCAAAGGACTCCTTCAGCCTCGAGATGCTCATCGCCGAAAACCCCGGGGTGGGTACCTGGGTCATCGACGAGGCAGCATTTTTCGACGAGCGCATCGCGTATCTCATGAAGGACGAGGCCGAGTCCCGGGGAATCTGCTTCATATCCCCAACGCTCGTGCTCAATTTTCGCCGGGAAATCTTCAACCAGACCGCAAGGCTGCTGTTGGAGACGGCGACCGACATCGTTCCGCTCACGGCATACTGCGAGCACGAGGAGTGCCTCAAGGATTCGCTCTACACCTACCGCTACTATCTGGTGAATGGTCAGGAGTGCCCTGCCCTGTACTTCGATCCCCTCATCATAATCGGCGGAGATCGCACCAAACACGACGGCCGCGAGCCAAACTACTGCACGCGCTGCGATGAACACCACTATCTGCCGGGCAAGGAATATACGTTTTTTACGCTCAAACCTATGGGTGAACTGGCCGCCCGAGGAAACATTGCCCCGCTTCTCGCCGAGTTGAGCGCCATGCAGGGGAATATAGACGAGTCACGGCTCTATGCCTCAATCGAGCACCGCTGTAAGGATGGCGCGGCCTATGAAGTACAGATGAACGCGCTCAAGGTGCCGCTTATCGCCGAACGCGCCTTGGCCTATCTCTATGCCGAGCAAAATCTCTTGTCCGAAGAGCAGGTGCGGTTTTTTATATCCGAACTCAGCCTCGATAGGGACTATCTGAGCCAAAGGCTTATGGACAACAGGCGTCCCCTGGAGCTTTAAGGTCGCACTCCCGTCAGCACCTGTTTCGCATACTGCGCAAAGAGGGTCGCCTGTTCCGGCGATGCAAAGGTAGCCCTGAAAAAGGCCGAGCTTCCCCCTCCTCTGCCGCCGAGCGCAGCTATTTTCTCTTTCAAGAGCGCTGTAGGGAGCGGGAAACCGGTCTTCTGGTCGATCTGTACCACGACGGTCGAGTCAGCCAAAGAGAGGGCGACGGCAGCCCTTCCGCGGGCGGCTGCGGTTTTGACGAGCGCAGTGCCCTGGTCCGCATCGTCATCCTCGAGTCTGAATTCGAGCACCTCGCCCGGCGCCGCCTGCGCCATGGCCAGCCCCACCTCCGCCTCGGCGAGCAACTGTGCGCATCGCTTTGCCTTTCTCTCGAAGGAAGTGCCTTTTTCTAAGCTGTCCTTCAGACGCGCAACCATATTCTCCACTCCCGAACCGAGAAGCAGTGCAGCCCGCTTCGCCTCTTCGTACGCCTTGAACAATAGTTCGAGGGCATGCGCGCCCGACGCAAAATACACGCGCACATTGCCCTTGTACCGTTCGAGCGAAAATATCTTGAGTGCCCGGAGCCGGCCCGTCCTGTCCACGTGGGTGCCTCCGCAGGGCGACCAGTCATATCCATCGATCTCGACGACCCTGATGACGGCTTCGTCCGCTGGCGGCCTTTTTCTGAGCTTGAACGCGGACAGATCTTCGGGAGGGCAATAATGGACCCGCACGGGGACATCGCGTTCGATCCACCCGTCGACCTTGGCCTCGATCTCCCCGAGCGGCAGATCCGCCGGATTTTTGGCAGAGACATCGATGGTGCAGTACTCCGTGCCGAGGTGGAAGGAGAGCGTATGGATTCCGTAGTCCTGCTCGAGCACCGCCGACAAAAGGTGCTGCCCAGTATGCTGCTGCATGTGATAGAGGCGACGCTGCCAATCGATACGGACAAGCACGCGGGCACCGACCTTCAAGTCATCCCCCTTGGGCTCTGCCTGAATGTTTCCGGCATCCATGGGGATATCTACAAAATGCCAGATCTGCCCCTCGATCTCCTGTACATCGACGACGCGGGCGCTCCCGATAAAGCCACGATCGGAAGGCTGGCCGCCGCCTTCGGGGTAAAAAATCGTCGCGTCGAGCAGGACGCGGGCCTGTCCATGCCCAGGCGAGCCCTCCCCCTCTATCGCCACGACGGTGGCCTTGGCTTCCGAAAGCCAGGGGTCTCTGTAAAACAGTCTCTCATCGAGTGCGCGTGCATTCATCGCATTACCCTTTCATGGCCGTGAGTTCCCTGTCACGCTTAGACCTTCCTTGTCGTCGAGCTGACGGCCATCTTCGTAGACGACCTCTTCTTCCTCGAAGGGCTGATCGGGGACATAGACGGGCCGCACCACACCGTTCTCATTTTGCACCCGGATCGCAACCGCCTTCGTGACGCCTGATTCCTCCATCGTGATACCGAGCAGCGTATCGGCACAGGCCACGGTCTTCTTGTTGTGTGTGATCACAATGAACTGGCTTGTGGTGCCGAATTCCCGAAGAAGATTCACCAGCTGAATAATGTTGGCTTCGTCCAGAGCTGCGTCGATCTCGTCAAGAAAACAGAAGGGCGATGGCTTCACCATGTAGGTCGCAAAGAGCAGCGCGATCGCTGTGAGCGTACGCTCGCCACCCGACAGAAGCGATATGTTTTCGAGCTTCTTCCCTGGCGGCTGAGCGTAGATTTCGATGCCGCTTTCAAGCACATGGTCGGCATCGAGGAGACGGAGCTCGGCCCGTCCCCCGCCGAAGAGTCTACGGAACATATTGTGAAAATTTTTCTTAATTCTGTTGTAGGTGTCGACAAAGAGCCGTGCGCTCTCGGTGCGGACCTCGTCGGTGATGCGTACCAAGTCTGTTCGTGCCTTCTGCAGGTCCTCATACTGGCCATTCAAAAATTCATAGCGGCGCCGTACTTCTTCGAATTCTTCAGGTGCCATGAGGTTGACGGAGCCGAGCGAGGACAGCGACGACTTCAGCGATGCAAGTTCCTCGCGGATATCCGAAAGTGGTCTGCGGATTTCATACATCCTCGATTCGTATGCCGAAAGGTCCCGCGAATAGAGCTCCGTAAATGTATCCTTGATGTTCTTGATCTCAGTCTCGTTCTGGGCGAGCGCCATATGGAGGTCCTCTAATTCGTGCTGTATCGCCTGCAGTTTCTGCTCGAGCTCAGAGGATTCCTTGCGCTTCTCCGCGAGGTCGGCGGTGTGCTGGCCGATGGCGCGGTCGAGCCCCGCCATCTCTTCAGAAAGGCGACGGCCTTTTTGATCGATCTCGGCGATTTCCTCTTCGATAGTTTGGAGCTCCTCTTCCAATTCATCGAGGCGGCGCTGTTCTCCTGCACGTTCGTTTGCGATCTCTCTGCGATAGGCCTCCTGACCGGCGATCTCTCGCCTCAGCACCGAGAGGGCTTCCTGCGCAGCCTCCATCTGGGCCTGAATCTTGGCCTTTTCGAGTCGCGCCTCTTCGAGGGTTTTGCGGTAGGTTTCGATTTTTTTCGCAAGTTCACTATTTCGCACAGAGAGCGCCTGACTGTCGGCCTCGATCGCCTTGAGCCGATCGGTGTGCGTAGCGATGGCAGCATCGATGCGTCGCTTCTGCGTCATCACACCTTCGGGCGCGACAAGTTCGTTGAGAAACCCCGGTGAGATGGCGACATAGCGCAGAAAATCGTCCGCCAGCGACTTCGACTGCGATGAGAGTTCGTACAGGTCCGCACGGATCCTCTCGATCTCTTGCGCGCGCTCCTGGGCGCTCATGGTCGCCGCAATCCGCGCATAATCATGGAGCCTTTCGGCCTGAGAGGCCGCAACACGCGTAATCTCGTCGATTTTTTGTCTGATCTGTGCCTCGAGCTTCTGGCGCTGTTCGATCTGGGATTCGGATTGGCGCAGGCGATCATCGACGAGCTGGGCTATCCTCTCCGTAATCGTATCGAGTTCGTGGCGCAGCTGCGAGGTCTTCTGGCCGATCTCGTTCGATTCTTCGGCGTTGTGTCTGATGGTTTCCTCGTTGGCCTTTACCGAGAGGGCTGCGGCGGAGATGTTCTCGTCGAAGGTCTGGATGTTGGCCTCGACCTCGCGAATCCGTGCCTTGAAACCCGCATGTTCGGCCTCTTTTTCTCCTTCTTCCTCTTGGAGGGATTCGATCTTCGCAGCGACGGCACGGTCCCGACTTTGGAGCTGTTCGATCTTCGCCTTCAACTCGTGGCGCCGCTCGGTGAGGAGCGTCTTCTGCTTTTCCTTGCCGTTCTTCTCCACCGCAAGCCCATACAAGATCTTCTGCATCTCGACGAGCTTGGCTTCGAGCTCGTTGACAAGATCGAGCCCCTTCGACATCGATGCGCTCATGGCGTCGATGCGCTGCACGAGGGCTTCGCGCTCCTTTTTCTTCTGATCGAAGGATGCGCTGCTGCGGTCGCGTTCTCGGACGTACTGTCGCAGACGCACGAGGTACAGATCGAGCTCGGTCTCGAATATGTTCTCTTTTAACTGCCTATAGTGAATGGTTTTCTCTGCCTGTACCTTGAGGTTCTCATAGGAGTGTTTGACCTCCCGAACGATGCCTTCGATCTGGCGCATGTTCTCTTCAGTCTTTGCAAGCTTGAGCTCTGCCTCGCGCACACGGATCTTGTGTTTGGTGATGCCCGCCGCCTCTTCGAAGAGATAGCGCCTATCCTCCGGTTTGGACGAAAGGATCTGGTCGATGCGCCCTTGTTCCATCACCGAATAGGCCGCCTTACCGATCCCCGTATCCCAGAAAAGTTCCCGTACATCCTTCAGTTTCGCCGTTTTGCCGTTGATAAAATATTCGTTTTCGCCTGAGCGGTAGAGACGCCGCTTCACCTCGATTTCAGGCACATCGAGGGGAAGAGACCCTCCTTCGTTGTTGATGGTGATCGCCACCTCCGCAACCGACAGAGACCGCCTGCTCTCCGTGCCATTGAAGATGACATCCGCCATCGACTCGGCGCGCAGGCTTTTCGCCGACTGCTCTCCGACGACCCACTTTATGGCGTCGACAATATTGGACTTGCCGCAGCCGTTCGGCCCGAGCAGTGCCGAAATTCCCTGGGAAAACTCGATACGGACTCTGTCCGCAAACGATTTGAATCCGAATATTTCAAGACTTTTCAAATACACAAAGCATTTCCTTTCGATTCAAAGAAAAAGCACCTGCAGCAACGCGCCGGCGCAGTGCAGGTGCTCTCTCATCGGAGCGAGTCGGTCCTATTGATCCTGTTGGACCAAGAGCTCATACGCCTCATTCGACGTTTTGCAGTTCAAAAGCCCATCTCGCAGTTCTACCACCTTGAGCCGCGCGGAAAAAAACGAAAGCGTCTGCAGGTAATACGCATGCTGATTATACGCCGCAGCGATCATGAATAAAAGCCGCACAGGCATATCGTCGAGAGTCTGAAAATCGGTAATATCGCACTTCGAAATGCCGATGGAGATCACCAGGTCCGTCACAGAGGTAAGACGAACATGGGGAATCGCGATGCCCTTGCCGATTGCCGTGCTCATGAGCTCTTCGCGGCGAAGAATTTCCGATATCAGTTCCTGCTTGTTCTTGATCTGAGGTGCCATGGAAAGGTTTTCGGCGAGTGCAATCAGTGCATTGCGCTTTGACGGATAATTGAGAAACAGAATTCGATCAGGCGAGATGATGTTCTGAATTTTTACGCTGCTGATGAGTGCTACTGGCCGATTCGAAGAAAGGCGTTCGTTGACCCACCGCTCGATTTCGCTCTTTTTGAAGCGCCAAACGGTGCCTATTTTGCCGGAAGGTATTTCACCTTTCTGCGCCCAGTCGTAGACAGTTCGTTCGGATACTCGCAAGTACTTCGCCACCTCTTCAATGGTCAGAATATCGTCATCCATGCGGTACGCCCCTCCGACTTGAAATTTATGACATATTATTGAATCTTGTAGTAAGGTCTGTCAAGTATTGGAAAATCGTATTTTTAGTCATCACCACGCGCATCCTTCCCCCACGACTCGAGGAATACGTCGATCGAATGCGATGGAAACCCTTCATGCTTCAAATATCCCCGCAGAAGCGAACATTGTTCGCTGAAGGACAACAGGTGCTGGCCCACGTCGGGCTCATCCTCGGACGCACCACGAGGAAGACCATTGGATTTTAGACTATTGGACTTTAGACCATTGGACCTACGCTGTCTTCGGCCGATGCCACAGCTGCTGCGGGAAAAATTCTCTGTCCGCCTCAAGATAGCGGCACAGCTTCTTCGGATCGCCTCTTGCATGTCTTCCTCTGTCATCGAGGCCAAGCCATCGGCAAGTATCGTATTTGGGTCCTCGAAAAGACCAATACGGGGCCAGGCAATGGCCTTTATGCGGTCCGGACCCTGCCCTCTTCTCACCATGTGAGACCTCAGGAGCATGACGACATAGCGGCGATCATCGACATAATGCTCGTTGCAGACCCATGTAAGGCAGGCCCGGGAGATTTCCGGTTCGTAGCCTTTTTTTAGCAGTTTTTCATACAGCTGCTTCGACCCTTGTTCGGCGCACGAAAGGATCGAAAGCGCATCCTTGCGGGCTCTATGCAGCGCATCGAGACGGCGAAGCGCGAGCACGGCCCCCTCGTTCAAGATCTCTTCCTCTCCTAGTGTGATGGGACTCGACTCCGCAGCAACGCCAAGCATCCGAGCGCCGTGGTCGAAGAAATAGCCCAGCTGCTCGGCATCCTTGACGTCGAAACGAAACAGAAGGCCTCCGGAGAGCGCCACTTCGAGCGTCTCGGAGGCCTTTTCGCGAACGGACTCAATCCGCATCGCCATAGATCAGCGCTTAGAGAATTGGAATCTCCGGCGGGCACCGCGCTGGCCGTATTTCTTGCGCTCGACCATGCGCGGATCGCGGGTCAGAAGCCCATTCGCCTTGAGCGACACATGGTTTGCCGGATCAATCTGTGCAAGAGCTCGTGCAAGCCCATGGGTGCAGGCGCCGGCCTGGCCTGAAGGGCCACCACCGATGACAGTGATATACGCATCGAACTTATTTTCGCTGGCAGTGACGAGGAAGGGCTTGCGCACCTGGGCGACGAGGCCTTCGGTCGGAAAATATTCTTTAAGATCCTTTTGGTTGATGATTATCTTGCCGGAGCCTTCGCGGAGAAACACTCTCGCAACGGCGCATTTGCGGCGGCCCGTGCCAATACCAAGGTTGATATTTTTGACCATTTTGTCTTCCTTCCCTCAATTAAAGATCGATCACCGTCGGCATCTGCGCCGCATGCGGATGATTCGGGCCGGCATATACCTTCACATTCTTGAACAGCTTGCGGCCGAGCGGCCCTTTAGGAAGCATACCGCGGATCGCTATCTCCATAGGAGAAACCGGATTTCGATCGATAAGTTCAGCAAAATTGAACCCCTTGATGCCGCCCGGAAACCCCGTGTGATGGTAATACATCTTATTCTGGCGTTTTTGACCTGTCACCATAACCTTGTCGGCATTGACAACGATGATGTAATCCCCAGTCTCCTGACTCGGAGTAAATGTCGGCTTATTCTTACCCCTTAAGATCGACGCGACCTTGGCTGCAACACGACCGAGAGGCTTACCGGCAGCGTCGATGATGTACCATCTGCGCTCAGCCGTCGCAGGAGTTACAAATACAGTCTTCATGTATGTATACCTTCACCTTATTGTGGAGTATTCAAAAAAATGCGGGTGCATATTCCCATAGATTGAAAAACATGTCAAGCATCCTTACCAAGATAGCTATGCGAGCTAGTCCTTCTTCTCCCCATTTCCTTCTTGCCCATTTTCCGATTTTTCTTTTTCCTCTTCTTTTTTCTCTTCGATTTTGTCTTTTATGTCCGCAATGCCGATGAATACTGCCAGAGCACCGATTAACACAGCGAGAACAGGAAGCGCGCCGCGGAGAAAGGCGAGGACATCATTCCACCAGCCTAGAATTCCAGGGAGTACCATGAGCACCGCCACAATGATAAGTCCAATACCAACCAGCAACGCAGTCATTGCATTCTCCTTCGTTCGTGTCAAATGTACGTTCGTCCCGAGCAAACGGATTATTTTTAAAAGTACTATACCATAAGGCTAGAAGCTCCGCAATAAGCATGTCTCTACCTTGTCTCTCGGTACCTTTAAAGTTATAACCAAAGGCATGGTTCCGCTTCATTCTCTGGTTATGTACAAGACGAAACCGGCCATCGTGCTCTCCTACGATGCCGATAAAATTCTGATCCGTGGGATCGAAGGAGAAGAACGGCGCGTCAGGCTCAAGGATCTGGCCTTGCTCGATGATGGTCCCATCAGCGTCTTCCCTGTGAACAAGCCTTCTCCTGAGGCAGCGGAAGCCCTTGCCTTACTTCAGGAAGAACATCCTGAGGGGCTTGCGCTCATCAGCTGGCGAGAATTCACAGACCTCGCATGGGGTGATGCACAGGCTGAGCACATCGTTGCGGCGTGGCGCTCGCTTCTCGGCAATCCGGCAGTGGAGATTCTGGACGAGGGCATCCGAGTCCGCAGCAGGGAAGAGCATCAGAAATTGCTCGAAAAAGAGAAAAAAAAGAAGGAGATTGCCGAGAGCAAAAATACATTCATCGACGCCTTCCGTCGCGCCCGAGAAAAGCACGATTCCGCGCTTATCGACAAAAGCCCTCTCTTTCAGCCTTTCTTCGATGAACTCGCAAGGTGCGCACGCGGCCTCAGTGAGGAAAGCGCCCTCGCCCGAGAGCTTGGAATCAAATCGACGCCACAGGCGGTCCACGAGGCCCTTCTTGCAACAGGATACTGGAACATTGCCTTCAATCCATGGCCCGAGCGCAACGGGTGTATCCTTTCTTTTCCTCCCGCGCCCGAAACC
>DIXD01000036.1 GCA_002435985.1 Spirochaetaceae bacterium UBA6089 | reverse complement strand
TCAATCGAAAGCGTGCGGAGTACCTCAATCCAAATGCCAAACCCTACGATGTGCTCCTCGACCTGTACGAGCCTGGTAGTACACAGACCTCGGTCGCCGCAGTGTTCTCGAAGATGAAGGCCTCCCTCGTCGACATACTGGAGAAGATCCAGAGCAGGCCTCAGATCGAGGACAAATGTACAGGCCTACGAGTAAGCCAAAGGACGCAGGAGCAGATCAGCAGATACTGTATGAAGGTGCTTCACTACGAACGCGATAGGGGCCGCCTCGATGTGTCTGCCCATCCTTTTACGACAACGCTCGGTGCCGACGATGTGCGCATCACGACACGCTATATCGAAGATTACTTCCCTTCGAGCCTGTTCAGCACAATCCATGAGTCCGGGCATGCGCTCTACGAGATGGGCATCGATCCGAATCCCGATTTTCGGGGCACAAAACTCGCCGAGGCTGCCTCGATGGCCATCCACGAGTCGCAGTCGAGGCTTTGGGAGAACATCGTCGGCCGCTCGCGCGTTTTCTGGGAGAGGAATTTCCAAGCGCTCAGCGCCCTGCTCGGGGAGGCCGGCGAGGGGCTCGACCTGGAGAGTTTCCTCATGTCGGTCAACAGGGTAAGACCCTCGCTCATCCGCACCGAGGCGGACGAAGTGACCTATGGTCTTCATATCATCGCTCGCTTTGAGTTGGAATCGGCCCTGTTCGACGGCAGTCTCGATGCCGGGGACGTGCCGACTGCATGGCAGGCGAAATACCGTGATCTGCTCGGTATCGAGGCGTCGGATAATCGCCAGGGTTGTCTTCAGGATGTCCACTGGTCCATGGGTGCCTTTGGCTATTTTCCGAGCTATGCGCTGGGCAACCTCTACGGTGCGCAGTTCTGGGCGACGCTCAAAAGGGAAGTGCCGGACATCGAGACGCGCATTGCCGGAGGGGACACACTGTCGGTGCTCACCTGGCTGCGTGCCAATGTGCACGTGCACGGCTCGCGCTACACGCCAGGCGAACTTGTCGAGAAAGTGTCGGGACAACCGCTCGATCCAGTGTGGTTTGAGCGGTATCTGTACGAGAAATATTCGAAGATATACGGATTTTGAATGATCGTCTCAGCGCTTCCGTATAAGGGCTGCTCGCGCGTGGGCTTCGAGGCCCTCTAAACGCGCGAAGGCGGCGGTGTCCTCGATGAGCGCGGAAGGGTCTTCGATCGAAAGCCAAGTGCGCGCCCGCAGAAAGTGCAGAACCGAAAGGCCGGCCGCAAACCTCGACGCTCCGCCCGTGGGAAGTGTGTGGTTTGGCCCTGCGCCGTAATCGCCGAACACTTCGGCCGAGCCTGCGCCGAGAAAGAGCGCTCCCGCGTTGTTGATGCGTTTCGCGAGCGCTGTAGGGTTGGCGGTGGCGAGTTCCAGGTGTTCGGGCGCACAGCGGTTGGCGCCGAAGATGGCACGCTCGAAGTCGGGCTCGATACAGCAGAAGCCGTTGCGGAGCGAGGTGTGCGCGATGCTGCGGTTCGGTTCGGGGAGGGCAGCGAGTTGGACGGCGAGTGCCTCTTCGATATGGTCAGCCAAGGTTTCTTCCGTGACGATGAGACCAGGCATGGCGTCGGGCGAGTGCTCGGCTTGGGCGAGGATGTCCGCTGCGATGACTTCTGGAGGAGCGCTGCGGTCGGCGATGACGAGGAGCTCCGAGGGGCCTGCGGGTGCCTCGGTGCCGACGAGGCCGAAGAGAAGGCGTTTGGCTGCGGCGACGTATTTGCCGCCGGGACCAACGATTACGTCGCATTTCGGCGCGGCGACGCCGAAGGCGAGTGCGGCGATGGCGTGGGCGCCGCCGCAGCGCAGAAAGCCGTCTGCACCAGCGAGCCATGCTGCGGCAAGCGTTTCAGGCGTAGGGTTGGGGCCTGCGCACCAGACTTCTTCCACGCCGGCGGCCTTGGCCGGCACGACGGTCATGAGGGCGCTGGAGGGCAGGGGAAAGGCACCGCCCGGGACGTAACAGCCGACGCGCGCCACGGGCACGAACTCGTGCCCGTGGCGGCCGCCCGGGGCCGGCATATCAAGTGGGGCAAGGCAGGCGCGCTGGGCGGCCGCAAAGGCCGCGATGCGGCCTTTGGCGCGCGCAAGAAGCTCGGCGGTCGCGGCCGGCAGCGAATCGTAGACCGCCCCCATCTCGTCGCGATGGATGATGAGCGGCTCATCCCTCGAAAGCCCGTCGAACTTCACAGACCAGTCTCTGAGCGCCGTCTCTCCTTCCGTGCGGATCGCGTCGATCGCGGATAAGGCCACGGCATCGACCTCTGGGTCGAAGAGCCGCACCGAGGGTTCGGGAATTTCTTCGATTTTAATTCTCTTTAATGTATGCTTTTCCATTCTAATTTTCCCTCAGTTTCCTCAAAACCCGGCTTTGCGTCCCCGCCCCGGCGAGTGACGCGGAGAGATCTCCGCTCGAGCTCCGCCTCGATGTCTACGAAGCTTCCGCCCATGCTGATCGTCTTTACGAGCGCAAAGTACATGAGGTCCGCAGCTTCTGCCACCGCCTCATCCTTGGTCTTCGACTGCGCGAGTTCCTGCGCCTCTTCCCGCAGTTTTGAGGCGAGCAGGGCTTCGTCGGAGAAGAGCCTCCGCGTGTAAGAGCCCTGAGGAGCCTCTTTCATGCGGTGCGTGATCGTTCGGTTCAGTTTTTCCAGCCCATAGCCGTCATCGAAGCACGTACGCCGTCCCAGATGGCAGAAGCCTGCGCCGTTCTGGCGGACCGTAAAGCGGATGGTATCGCGGTCGCAGTCGAGGTCGGCACGCACCAGCCTCTGGTCGTTGCCGGAGCTTTCTCCTTTGATCCAGAGTCCTCTCGACCTCGAGTGATAGGCGCCTTTTCCCGTTTCCAGGGCGAGTTTCAGGCTTTCGCGACTGGAATACACGAAGCCTAAGAGTTTTCCCGACTCGTCGCAGACGACTGTCGGCCATAGGCCGTCTGGCCTGTCGGTCTTGAGCGGTGCCGCGAAGGCGTCGGCGAGAGAGAGATCTCCCAACACCAGCGAGGTGCCGGCCTGGATGTCGGCACCCAGGGCATCGAGAGCTGCGATGTCGGCCACACCGCGCGCGCCTCCGGCAGCACCGCCTGCAAAGGTGAATTTTCTATCGGGCGCCCGCACGATGAGGGCTCTGGTCCGCTCAAGATCGATGCCACACTGGTCACCCTCGGTTTCGATGAAGGTGACCAAGAACCCTGCCACATAGGGTGCAATGGCGCTGATCGTGTCCTCCAGCGTGCCTTCGCGGGGTTTTGTCCATCCCTCGACCATGAGTGTCTCGTTGCGGCTGTCGAGGGCCGCGATGAGGCGCTCGCGCGGCAGCCCCGCAAGGAATTCCGGGGTAGCCGCAGTACCGAGCATGATGAAGCGGGCACCGGCGTTGAGGTATTCGATGGCGAGTTCCGGCGTACGGATGCCTCCACCGACGCGCACGCTGTATTTTTTACACAGGCTGAGAATGAGCTCGCGGTTCGTGCCCTTGCCCATGGCCGCGTCCAGATCCACGACGGCAAATTCTCCAATGCGCGAATAGCGCTCTGCAAGATCAAGGGGATTGCCTGCGTCGAGGGGAGGTTGTTTGCCTCCTCTGAGCTGTACGGCCCTGCCGTTCATGATATCGATGCTCGGTACGATCATAGTCTGACCTCCACATTGTGTATTGCAAGATAATTCTTTATCTCTAGAATTGATATTTCTCCACGATGAAAAATTCCCGCGGCGAGGAGAGCGGATGCGCCGCTTTGGTATCCTTCCAAGAAATGTTCCAGCTTCGATGCGCCTCCCGATGCGACAATGGGAATACCGACTGCGTGGGCGACAAGGCCTAACAGCGTGCACTCATAGCCGAGGCTCGTGCCGTCTCTGTCGATCGAGGTGAGGAGTATTTCGCCTGCGCCCCGGCTGGCCGCCTCTTTTGCCCACTCCACTGCGTCGAGTTCTGTCGGCACGGCGCCTGCCGCAATCCTCACTTCGTAGCCTGAGGGCATCGCGCTGTTTTTCGCCGCGTCGATGGCCACTACGGCGCACTGCACGCCGAACTGACGCGCAATGTCGCCGATGATTTTCGGCGTACGGACTGCGGCGCTGTTGACCGAGACGCGATCAGCCCCGGAATCGAGGAGCCGTGCGGCATCGTCGATCGTCGAGATGCCGCCGCCCACTGTGATGGGGATGGCGATGCTGCGCCGTATGCGCGCCACTTCCTTGGCCATGGTCTTTCTGCCCTCTACGGTCGCGCTGATGTCGAGAAAGGTGAGTTCGTCTGCCCCCTGTGCTTCGTAGATACGCGCACGTTCCAGGGGATCGCCCGAATCCACGAGGTGTTCGAACTGCACGCCCTTGACGACGCGTCCATCCTTGAAGTCGAGACAGGGAATGATCCTGACTGCAAGCCCGCTCATAAAGGCCTCCTTGCGCCGTTCAGGTCGAGCCAGCGCGCGAAGAGCTGCGTGCCGAAGATGCCCGACAGCTCCGGGTGGAATTGGCACAGGAGCAGCGAAGGCCTGCCCTTGCGCCAGGCCTCAATGGCGGAGACAAAGGGACTGCCGTAGGTGGTTGTGGCAAGGGCAATGGCGTCGAAGTCGAAGCCGCCGGAGACCTTTTTCCCGCTCATTTCAGGATGCGCGCGTACAGCCACCCCATAGCTGTTCGCAAAGTAGACCCAGCCGGGCTGCAATAGGTGTGCATCGGGCTCGGGTTCGAGCCTGTTCCATCCGAGTTGAGGCAGAGGAAGGTTATTTTCGAGTCGACGCACTTTCCCTTGAAAGATGCCGAGGCCGTCCACACCCTCGGATTCCTCGCTTGCTTCGAAGAAAAGCTGCATGCCGAGGCAGATGCCCGCGGTGGCGAGGCCTTCGGCCACGCGATCTTGGATCGCGACGTCGAGCTCATTTTCTTTTAGCTTCTGCATCGCAGGGCCAAAGGCACCGACGCCGGGCAGAATGACGGTCCGTGCGCGGATCACTTCCTCCGGGTCCGCGCTGACGACAGGCTCCATCCCGAGGCGCTCCGCAAGCGCGCGTACGGATGCGAGGTTCGCAACGCCCGTCTCGACAATGACGAGCCGTGGTTTTTCGCTCATAGACTAGGTCCTTTCCACATCGATGGCCGCCTCGCCCTTGGTGCTTCCGCCTTCTGCGCCGGCGCGTGGCTGGAGGGCCATTCTAAGGGCGAGCGCCGCGGCTTTGAAGAGGGCCTCGGCCCTGTGGTGGTCGTTCTCTCCGCGCAGGATGTCGAGATGCAGCGTCAGACCTGCGTTCGCCGCAAAGCTCTGGAAGAAGTGCTCGATGTTGCAGGTCGAAAGCATGCCGATCGAGGCTGTGGCGAAGCTGCCCTCGAATACGCTGTAACTGCGACCCGAAATGTCCACCACAACCCGGGCGAGCGCCTCGTCCATGGGTGCATAGGCAGCGCCGAAGCGCACGAGGCCAGCACCGGACGGTGCGAGCTTTGCAACGGCCATTCCCAGCGCGATGGCTGTATCCTCGACGCTGTGGTGGTCGCCGACGTC
>DIXD01000007.1 GCA_002435985.1 Spirochaetaceae bacterium UBA6089 | reverse complement strand
GATGATTGAATTCTAAGATCGGTTTCTCTATCTGTCAAGCTTGAAAAATAAAGAAAATTTTTCCGAGGTGAATAGCACCATTCAATGTCCAGGTAAAAGCGGAAAGAAAAAGAACGTCCCATGGAATTCTGTTTCAATGGGTTTGAACGAACTCAATGCAAACGAGGAAGCCATGGGACGGAAAAAGCTTCGCATAGAACCGGTGTGCACGCATACGCATTCACATGGGGGAACGCTTAACACTGCGGCGAATGCCGCCCGAAGCATCGACAAACAGCCTGGCAGAATCGGTGAACGCGGCATTTGACGCGATGGAACGGCAAATAGGTCATCGATGGTTTTGCCACTTCTTCAAATCGATTACCGCTCTTGGAGCTACAAAAATGTAGATAGACGAACAAGCCACCTTACAGAAGAGCCCATGGTGGAGACGCTTTACTTTCCAATACTTTTCCGCACCGCTCTGCGCTCGCTGCGCCACGAAAGGAGCTTGTTGAATACAAGCACCAGTATCAAGACGCCACCCCAGATGACATCACGATAGAAATTCGAGACATTGTTGAACATGTTGAGGCCTGACGAAAGGAACTGCAGGATGAGGATGGCCATGGTGACTCCGCTTATTTTTCCAAATCCTCCGTTCGGGTCTATGCCTCCGAGCACGGCGATCAGGACGCACTGGAGCGTGTAGGGCGAACCGTAATCGGCCTTCGCCGAATTAGCCCTGGCCATCATGATGAGGCCGGCGACGGATGACAGAAGGCCGGATATCATGTAGGTGCGGAGTATGATCGAAGTGTTGTTGAGCCCTGCATAGCGGGAGGCACGGGGGTTGGTTCCCAGCATGTACATATAGATCCCGAACCGAGTCCGCGAGAGCATGATTCCAATGCTTATGGCGATCACGAAAAAAATCACGAAGGAAAGAGGCACAAACTTGAAAAACTCCATGTTGCCCACTTTGGAGTAAAGCAGCGGCAGTCCGCTCTGCGGCCGTCCGCTCGTAATGCCTATTGCGATTCCCATGAAGAGCTGCTGTGTTCCGAGTGTCGCCAGAATCGCGGGTATATGGAACTTCGAGATGAGTGTTCCCGCTATGGCACCGCAAGCCAGCCCAACAGAGAGAGAAAGCAGCACAGCAATGATGATGTAGGGAGCGGCCTGTGCCGGTGGGGCGCCTTTCGGCACGGTTCCAATGAGGAATTTGGCAGCGACGATCGCGGAGAGGTTCGCGGTCCCGACCACGCCTAGATCGATCCCTCCCGTTATCATTGCCAGGCTTATTCCGATCGACATGATGCCGTACTCGGGGAACTGCCGCATCATCGAGTTGAAATTGGCCATCGTCGCGAACTGATTCGGCCGAAGCATGGTCATAGAGACAAAGACGAACACGAGCATCATGAACAGACGAAGAAGATTTTGGTCCCTCGCACCCAAGGGTTTGCGAATGGTATCGGCAGCTTTAATAGTACTCATGGGCGTCTCCTAGGCAGCGGCTTTATACGCTTGAGCATGACGGCGCCTCGTCGTGATCGTCTGATGGGCGGTAACCCCTGTCCCTATGATGATGACGGCTCCAGTAAACACTCGTGTCCAGTAGCTCGGTATTCCAATGAGGATGAGGCTATTCGACAGAATGGTCATCAGTGTGACGCCGAGAATCGTGCCTGTCAGCGTTCCCATGCCGCCGGTCACCCGAGTGCCTCCTAGAACGACTGCTGCTATAACCGTCATCTCCATGCCCAGCATGGTCGACGGGTCGGCATACGACATCATGGAGATACGCACAATGCCGGTAATACCTGCAAGAACGCCGACAAAGCAGTAGAGAAACATTTTGATTCCCCTCACATTGAATCCCGCACGCTCTGCCGCCATCTCGTCTCCTCCGATCGCATAGATGCCACGGCCGAGCATAGTGTAGCGCAGCAGGAAAAAAGCCAGGATCAGCACGCCGATCAAGATCAGAATATGGACGGGCATGTTCGAGGTAAGTCCTGACGTGGGATTCGTGGCTGTAAAGAGAATCTCTTTTCCGTGCATGGCGATAGCTAGGGGCACATCGGAGGCGCTCGCCGAAAAAGCCCCATACATGAGCCCTGTGTAGAGGCTCGAGGTACCGAGCGTCACGACCAAAGTCGGAAGCCTAAGAAAGCCGATGAGAAAACCGTTCAATGCTCCCATAAGCAGCCCCAGCCCCGCGGAGATGGCGTAGGCGAGAATAACATTACCAGAATAATTCGACGCCAAAAGGATTTTATCGGTGACATACATGGCCAGCGACGCGATGGCAGGGAAGGAGACGTCTACGCCGCCCGAAACGATGACCATCATACAACCTACGGAGAACAGACCTGGAACAATCAACGACCTTGCTAGATCCACGAGGTTGTTGCCCGAAAAGAACTGTCCTGATCTCACTTGTATCAACAGGCTGAGAACTATAATCGCCGCTAGTACGTACGGCTCGGATCGTTTTGTCATCCGTTCCATGGGAATCACTTTCTCTACCTCCCTAAGCTATTCCTGTCGACAGTTCGCTGAGTTTGGATTCGGTTGTCACGGCGGGATCTAGCTCCTGGACAAACGCCCCGGCGCGCATGACGAGTATACGGCTTGCACATGCCAAAACTTCGGGCAGGTCGTCAGATACAATGATTATCGCCATTCCCTTTGCCGCCAGCTCCCGAAGAAGTACGTGGATCTCGTACTTCGAGCCGATATCCACTCCCATCGTAGGGCCATTGAGTATGAGAATGGACGGATCAGTGGCAAGCCAGCGCGCAACAACAACTTTCTGTTGATTACCGCCAGAAAGTGTCATGACGGGAAAATCTGGACTTTTAACAGAGATCGAAAACTCACTAATCCACTTCTGACACATCTCAGCTATCTGGCTGTGCCTAAGAAAGCCCAAACGGTTGCTCACGCGATCCAACACTGTAACGACAAGATTGCGATCGACAGCCTGAGGCAAGAAGAGCCCTTCAGTCAACCGGTCGGAAGGGACGTAACCAATCCCTTTGCGAATCGCGTCTTTTACGCTTTTGATCCGGCTCTCCTTTCCCCGGATCAAGATTTGGCCGGCATCGGGCTGCAGAATACCAAACAGTGTTTCCACGAGCTCAGTTCGCCCCGACCCAAGGAGTCCTGTTATTCCCAGAATCTCTCCTGCCGAAAGATCGAAGGAGATATCAGAATACGCGCCATGAAGGGTGAGCCCCCTGACGGACAGAATGGGCTCGCCCTTCATGGTGGGCGTTTTATAATACTCGTCCTCGAATTGTCTCCCTGTCATATGAAATGCAAAGGTTTTCCGGTCGAGATCCGCCGTGCTCCCGCTCGCCACGTTTTCGCCGTTTCTGAGAATCGTGTATCGCTCCGAAATCTCAAAGACCTCGTCGAGCTTGTGCGATACAAACAGAATTGATAAGCCTCGGGCTTGGAGACCCTTGATCACCGCGAACAAGGCCTTGACCTCCTTTTTTGTAAGTGCGGAGGTCGGCTCGTCCATTATGATGAGTTTGGCTTCCTGCAGGAGAGCACGGCAGATCGCAATGAGCTGCCTATCAGCCACCGTAAGGTTCTCCACTCTCTCATCCAAGTCGACTTCGAAGCCTATCTGGGAAATAGCATTGGACGCGATTGCCCTCGCCCTGCGGTAATTCATGAACCTGCGCTTGTCCATAAGCTCATTGTTCAAGGCGAGATTCTCCATCACCGATAGGTTGGGAAAGACCGAAAAATCCTGATAGATCACCTGAATACCGAGGCTTATAGCCTCCTTGGGATTAAGATGGGAAAAACGCTGCCCCTGTATCTCGATCCAGCCCACATCGGGCTCATATACGCCTGAAATAACCTTGATGAGTGTCGATTTGCCGGAACCATTCTCGCCTGCGAGACAGTGAATCTCTCCGGGAGCGATATCGAGGCTGACTCCCCTGAGAGCCTGAACCCCGCCAAACGATTTTGTGATTCCTTCAACCTTTAAAACTGGGGCCGACATTGCCACATCCTCCCGACAAGTAAGGGTGTGGGGGAGCAGAAACTGCTCCCCCACACCTGTTTTTAATGCGTTGAAAAAAGATCAGAAACCGAAGGAATCGACATTGTCCTTTGTGATTGTGATCCATCCCTTACCCTGCAGCACCTTTGTAGAACCGGGTGCGAACTGCATGGAAGTCCAGCCCGGGGCGGTGAGGTTGCAGCCATTCTCGATCTTCTCTCCCTTGAGAATCTTAACAGCCATTGCCAGCATAGCATAGCCCGCGTCTTTGGGGTCCCAGAGGAGGACGGTCTGGAGCGTGCCGTTTTTAAGATAGACTTTGTTCTCGTTGGGCAGTCCAACCGATGTTACGAACGCCTTGCCCTTGAGGCCGAGTTCCTCGATGGCGCGTGCAACACCCGGCGAGGACAGGGATGAAGTACCGAGAATGCCCTTTAGGTTGGGATATTTCTTGAAGAGTTCTTTAGCGCGCTCATACGCGGTGTCCAGGTTGTCCATAATTTCGACGCGCGGTTCTGCGGCGAGGAGCGTCATATTGGGATAATGCGCCTTGGCGTAGGCAACGGCGGCATCAGCCCACTCGTTGTGCGAAGCATTGGTGACGTTGCCGACCATTGTAGTGTACACACCTTTTTCTCCCATCATCCTGGCGAGTTCTACCATAAGCTTCTCACCGAGGCCCTGGTTGCTGAAGGCTTCGATATCGTAGAGGCAGTTCTCCTGGGAGGCTCCTTCATGGTCTATGACCACGATGCCCTTGGACAAAGCCATGCCGAGTACCGGCTCGAGGGCTGCAGGATCGACCGGCACGACGCAGATAGCGTCGACTCCCTGCGCAATGAGGTCCTCGATGACCTGGGCTTGCATGGCTGCGTCGGTCTTGGGCGGCCCTTTCTGGAAAGCATTGATGCCGGTATCCTTTGCGAACTGCTTAACACCCACTTCCATGCGGACAAACCATGCATTTGTCGCATCCTTCGGGACCAATGCGATTTTCCATTGGTTCATCGGTTTTTTCGATTTGAAGTTCAGCGGATTATATGTCTGTGCAAACAGAGGAACCGCCAGCACAAAAACCATCACGAGCGAAATCACCAAGAAAAACCTTCGTTTCATCCTGTCCTCCTTGAATTTAGGATAGCATTCTTAATTATAGCACTGCCGACTGAGCTGTCAAGGAAAATTTTAGTGATATTAAAGTAATATCAAAGTGCTCATCTTTGCAATTATTCAGCAATAGCGCCGCCAGATAGGCATATATGTGCTTCTTCCTTCCCTCATTCTAATCCCAGGGTGTACAACTTTGACAGGAACCATGTTCAACTTACATTGGATTTACTGTTCGTTTTAGATCGGGATAACTATAACCTTATATAGGCATATGTATCAAGCAAATACAGTTATAAATATTTACTAAAATATTAGTTTTTCTTGACAAGCCCAAAATTATGCCATAAGATTGGAGTTACAATGGGCATTCGAATAAAAGATATAGCCGATGCGGTAGGCGTTTCTTCCACTACGGTATCGCTTGTGCTGAACAATAAACCCGGAGCGAGCGACGAGTTACGAATGAAGATACTCCAAACGGCCAAGGACCTGGGATATACCGGTCCCCGTAGTGCGAAAGCGGGCTCGCTATGCCTGCTTCATATCGCCCGGCACGGACACACAATAAACCGTGACCACGACGTATTCATAGCTGACTATATAGAAGGCCTCAGTCAGGGTTCGAAGTTGGCAGGGTACTCTCTTGAGATAGTCATGTTCAAGCTTGCCCCGATGGAACAGGTGCTCGAAACTGCTCTGAGTAAAGCAGCCGACGGGTTCATCGTCCTGGGAACGGAACTCAGCCGTGAAGACATAGAATCATTTCAGGTAATACGAAAACCACTCGTATTTATCGATACATATCATGAGTTCCTGAACTTCGATTTCGTCGATATGAACAATGAAGATTCGGTGTTCCTTCTTCTGTCGCATCTCTACAGCATGGGACACCGCAGCATTGGTTTTGTCAAAGGAAAAATCGAGACGAGGAACATACGTCTGCGCGAAATGGGCTTCTTTGCAGGGCTCCAGAAACTCAGTCTTGAGGCGGACAAGTCTTTTATTTTTTCAGTAGACCAGACCTTCCATGGAGCCTACAGCGACATGAAGTCCATCCTTGCTCAACATCCCCGATTGCCTACAGCCCTCATCTGCAGCAACGATATCATCGCAAGCGGTTGCCTCAGGGCATTCGCCGAGTCCGGCGTCCGGGTCCCAGAAGACATTTCCGTCGTCGGCTTCGACAATCTGCCGCTTTCGGCGATCTCAGATCCGCCCTTGACCACGATACAAGTATCTAAGGCTCAGATAGGCAGGATGGCTGTCCAGCTCCTCACATCGCGCATTCAGGACGAAGCCGACATGCCGGCAGTAAAGGTGCTCATTGGCGGAAAACTTGTGGAAAGAAGTAGCGTAAGACGAATCGATAAAGCTTAGAGGCGGGAGGAGACAAAGTATGAAATATTCGATTATTCTCGGCAATCTGGGCAATACCTGCGACAGGTTTTTGTCGTCGGGTTACAAGGATCAACCATCCAAGGAGACGATGATCAGGCAGGCTTCCGAAATTGCCGGCGTCACCGGCGTCGAGCTTGTCGGCACCTGGGACATTACCCCGCAAAACGCCGATGAAATAGCCGAACTGCTTGAAAAGTACGGTCTTGTGTGTGCGTCCGTCCTGCCCGACCACTTCTCCCAGAAGCGCTGGGGGCGCGGCGCCTTTGTATCCCTGGATCCGGTGATACGCGCACAGGCGCTCGATGAGACGATGATCGCGGCGAAATTAGCGAAGAAACTCAAATGCTCGCTCGTGAACATCTGGCCCGGTCAGGACGGCTACGATTACCCGCTCCAGGCCAACTACCTCCAGGCGCGACAGTGGATCGTCGACGCGATTCGTACGGCTGCAAAAGCCTACCCGGACATCCGTTTCTCTTTGGAATACAAGCCTAAAGAGCCCAGAACTCACTCCTTCCTCGCACGCGCCGCCGACACTCTGCTTCTTGCGCAGGAAGTCGGCCTACCCAATGTCGGCGTTACGATCGACACCGGGCATTCCCTTGTTGCCGGCGAAGACATGGCTGAGGCGGCCGCTCTTCTGGATCACTCTGGCAAAAAACTCTTCCATATGCACTTCAATGACAACTATCGTTTCTGGGACGACGATATGATCGTAGGCTCTGTGCACCTCGTTGAGTTCATTGAACTGCTTTTCTGGCTCAAGGAACTTGGCTATGACGGCTGGTATTCGATGGACCAGTATCCCTATCGCGAGGACGCCCAGGGCGCGCTGCGCAACAGCGTCGAGTTTCTCCAGACTATCGAGGCCATGCTGACCGAAAAGAGCAGGGAGGAAATCCGCGCCCTTCTCGCCGCAGGCGATGCTGTGAAATCGACGTCGTGGATCAGGTCCAAAATCTTCCCGTCGAAACGATAACCATCGCAGCAGCAACCTTTTTGAGCTCGATCTCATTCCCGACCGGTAGGCAGACGATCAGGTTAGCCACTCATTCCCAATGACTCATTATTTTATTTTCTAGCCGAAAAACGGTATAATAGTCCAATTTCTCGGAAAATTATAGCTATGAATTGAATAAATCAATACAAAATATGCGAATAGCCATTGACAGAATCATAAAACATAGCTCCAATTACAGCTATGAATGAAGAGATGCGGTCATAGCCTATCGCATCAACCCTATGAAGAAGAATGTCGATGAACTCTTGGAACGCAAAGATCATTGTACCTTATCGGTCCCGTTAAATAATCTATGGATTCAGCATGCCATAGACGAGATCTACGATACGATGCAGAGTCCTGAGCACTACAGGATAATCGACGACGACGTGCTGTATGTGCATTCATGGCTCTATCCATGGGGAGGAGATCCTCGGCGCTGTTATCTACACCTCTATTACAACGATGAAATGAAAGCCCATGCGATCGATCGGTTCAATAGGAAGCTCATTGCCTACAAAGAAGAGGTAGCGTTAGGGAAGCCCAATGCTGAACACAAGGAACAGTATGAGGCCTTTTTTATCGTCACCACGACGAAAGATATCATCGAGAAGTATTTTGACGATCTGAAGAATAGCCTTGATATGAAACGCCTACGGATGCACACGATTGAAACGGTCGACGGCAGGCTCTTTGTGCAATTCATTGCGCTCATCATCACGAGCGCGCTCCGAAGAGAGATGCAAACATCAAAACTCAGCGAGAAATACACGGTTCGGAAATTGCTGCTTGAAATGGATCCGCTGACCAAGATTCGGTATGCAGGGAAATACGGCCAGATTCTTACTGAGATTACAAAGCCGCAACGAGAAATCTTGGAGCTCTTGAAGACAGAAGCACCTGGTAGCACCTAGCTACAATTCCGAGGGAATTCTAGGAGCATACTACAGCATCATGCCCGCCGCTCTCTTTCAGAGATGAAATCCTGTCGAGGCCGATTCGCGGGCGCAGAATACTTTGTAGGCCTCCTGGTCGTAGGGATAGTCCCATGTGCCCTGGCGGTGCAGGAGTGCGCCCCCGAAGCCGCTCTTAAAGCGGTAGAGGCCGTAGAGAGGATGCTCGGGGTCGGGCCGGGGTGCTACGCCGAAGAGATCGTAGCTGGTACAGCCGGCCTGCCTAGCCTTCTTTATCGCAGCCCACTGGATGGCGTAGGGGGCCATGAGGCTGCGTCCTTCATCGGAGGAGGCACCGTAGAGGTAGGTGGCCCTGTCGGCCGAGATGGAGAGGAACATGGCGGCCAGGGGGCTTTTTCTTTTCTCAGCGATGAGGAGTTGGACTCTGGTGTCTGGCGAGTTCCGGTCCATTAAGGCCTCGAAATGGGCTTTCCCATGAAAGACTATATTGTTTCGGCGCGCGGTCTGGCCGTAGAGATCCATCCAGAGGCTGAGGTCGGAAGGCCCTCCGATACGCACCGAAACACTCCTGCGCGCGGCGAGGCCGATATTGTAGCGGGTCTTGGGCTTCATCCTGGCCAGGATTTCGTCCTCTTTCTTCTTAAGATCGACGATGATGGTATCGGGGGGAAGAATGTCGGTGGGGGCTTTGCGCAGCCCTACTTCGGTCACGCCCCAGTTCATTCTCAGCTCGCGCAAGCGGGTTTCGGGAGGACCGAGCCAGTGCCCCTCTTCGTCGAAGCGATCCTCTTCCTCGGCATAGGGGGAGGACCAAGGAAGGTCCCATCGGACGAAGATGCAGGAGGAGCCGAGATGGGCACCGAGCTCCGACGAGAGGGCCGCGAGGTATTCTCCTCTTCTCTCGCTTTCGGGGAGAAGTTCGGGGCCGAAGGGTGAATAGGCGATGCATCTATCTCCTCCGACGTCGTGGATGAGCAAAAGGGCGTCGCCCGAAGGTGCTCCATCGGCCTCAATGTCGAAGGCGAGGGCATTCCAGCCAAGTCGGCGCTTCACTCGGCTCCAAAATGTCGTCTGCTGAAGAAGACGCGTGGTCAAGAGATCGGTCACGGGCTTGGGAAGGACGTGGACGTTCACGGGTCGTCTCCGTTCTTCACTTCACCGTCACCCAGCGCAGCACCTCTTTCAGTTTTGGCCTCTTGCCCGTCATCAGAATGCCTACACGGAATATCTTGGCCGCCAGGACGGCCGTGCCCGCCACCGCCATCACGAGGAGCGCGATGCAGAGGGCCAGCTGCCAGACCGGGGGCGAAGAGACGAGGACGCGGGCGAGCATGACGATAGGGCTCGTGAGCGGGAAGAGAGAGAGGATCACCACCAGCGTGGAATCCGGGGTGGTCACGAGCGTGTTGATCATGACTAGGGGCACGATGAGGAACATGATGAGAGGCCAGGCCATCTGCCCCAGATGCTGCTCGTCCTCGCTCGCCGCTCCCAGGGCTGCGTAAGCCGAGGAGTAGAGGAAGAAGGCGAGAATGAAAAAGACGACGAGCCAGATCAGATTGCCGGTCGAAATGCTCGCCGGAAGGGACAGACCCAAAAGAGGCCCCACAAAGCGCTTGAGAAGAAAGGCCATGGATACCCACACCGCGTACTGCAGAAGGCCGGCCAGGCCCAGACCGAGTATCTTGCCGAACATGAGATCCTGGCTCTTCACGCTGGAGAGCATGATCTCCACGGTCTTGGAGGTCTTTTCGGTGACGACCGAGCGGCCGATCATCTGGCCGTAGAGGAGAACGGTCATGTAGATGAGCATGACGAAGACGAGGACCGTCATGAGCACTTCGACGAAAGCGTCGCTGCCGCGCGCCTCTTCCGCGCCACCCTTGTCGAGCTTGATGACTTCGAATGAAGGCGGGGAGAGAACTTTGGCGACCAGGGCAGGGTCGATTCCGCTCTCCACGATGCGGGCTTCGCGCGCCGCCGCTTCGAGGACGGCGGAGGCCGCGCTGTAGAGTGTTATCTCTGCGCCGCTCTTTGAGTACCAGACGGCCTTGCCGTTGTCGGGCCACCCGGCCTCGAGGGAAAGAAAGGCTAACAGGGAGCCGTCCAGCACCGAGTCCTTGGCTGTCGCAGCGTCGTCGACCCGCTCCACCTCGATGCCCATGCCGGAGAAGGTGGCCTTGAGCGCCTGCTCGACCAAAGGCGGAGCACCGAAGAGGGCAAGGGGTTTGCCCGAAGCCACCGTTCCGGGCGACTGGGCCAGGAGCGAGGGCAAAACGGTGACGGCGAAGATGAGAAAAGGCCCGAGGATGGTGAGGATGACGAAAGCCTTGTTCGCCGCGGTGAGCCTGAACTCATGGCGGATTACATACTTAAGCCTGGACATTCTGTGCCTCCTCGCCGCCGACGAGACGGACGAAGATCTTGTGCAGTGAGGGTGCCACCGTCTCGAAGCGCCTAACCCTGAGCCGGCCCGCGAGCGCCCTGAAGAGCACATCCGGATCGGCGTCTTCCTTCAGTTCGACTTCGATCCAGCGTGGATAAGACACCACCGACTCGACAAAATCGAGGCCAGCCACGAAGGATGCGTCCCCGTCGAACTCCAGCTGGACCGCGTTGCGGCCATATTGGGCCTTGATGTCCGCCATGGTGCCGTAGACTACTTCCTTTCCCTTGTTGATAAGAAGGATTCGCTCGCAGATCTTCTCCGCGTGCTCCATGATGTGGGTTGAAAAGAGAACAGTCGCCCCCTTCTGTTTGAGCTCGACCATGACGGCGAGGAGCTCATCCTGCGCCAGGGGATCGAGACCCGAGAAGGGCTCGTCGAAGAAAACCACCGAGGGATTGTGGGCAACCGCCGCGATGAACTGCGCCTTCTGCGCCATGCCCTTGGACAGCTCCTGCACCTTGCGGTGCTTCCACTCGGAAAGCCCGAAGCGTTCGAGCCAGGCGTCGATGGAAGGGCGGTACAGGGCAGGCTTCGCCCCTTTGATAGCAGCCAGATACTCAAGGACTTCGCCCAGCTTCGCCTTCCTATACAGACCCCGCTCCTCGGGAAGATAGCCGATCCGGTCCTTGTCGACCTCCGAGAGAGGAGAGCCGTCGAAGCTGATCGTGCCGGTATCCGGGGCGATGATGTTCATGATCATGCGTATCGTGGTCGACTTGCCCGCCCCGTTGGGACCGATCAGGCCGAAAATCTCTCCAGGCCTGGCCTCGAAAGAGAGACCCGCGACCGCCTGCACGCTCGAGTAGGCTTTGTAGATATTCTCGACCCTTATCGTAATCGGCCTCCTTTATTGATACACAATGTACCAGTGGCGTCTTTAGGGGTCAACATAGCGAATAAGGCAGCGCAGGCTGCGGCCTCTTTACTCAAGGTGAAGCTTCCTGCATAGACAATAATTGCGCTCTTCAAATTCTATGTCGCCGCCGAATACTTCAGAGATCTTTTAGTTCATAGCAGGAGAATGTCGGTGGGCAAGGGCTTCAAGGTCTGCATCGGTGAAGACCCACCCCCGTCCTATTTTTCGCCCAATGCCATATCGATGTGCATATACTCTGGCCGTCGACGGCGCTATGCCTACTTTCTTTGCAAAGGTCTTTATGTCGTACAGCGTTTCGACACGCCTCTCGCTCTTCACGTTTCCTTCCTGCCCAAGATCGAAAAAGAAGGCTTTCGAAGTAGGAGTTGGAACAGGGTATCCTTCACGCTGAAGCCCCTCGATGTGAAATTCAATGGCTTCCTTCATTCGAGTACGAACCTCATCGATCGTTTTTCCTGTTGCAATGCACCCCGGAAGGTCAGGTGCATAGGCAGAGAAACCCGTTGAGGTTCTCTCGGCGACGATCAAGTAGTCCATATGTTCACTCCTTCAA
>DIXD01000076.1:1004-5995 GCA_002435985.1 Spirochaetaceae bacterium UBA6089 | reverse complement strand
GCGGGAAGAACCGAAATCTGCGAGAGCATCTATGGTATCTCCCCGCGCGACGCAGGTAGGCTCTTCCTGGAAGGAAGGGAAATCGCGATTCACTCGCCCGCGGATGCGCTCTCGTACGGCATCGGCTACCTACCCGAAGATCGCATGAAACAGGGCCTCGTGCTCAACTGGGACCTGATCCGGAACATCACCCTCGCATCGCTCAAGAATTTCAGCCGCAGGGGATTCATGCAGCCGTCCCGGGAAAAGGACATCGCACTGCGCCTGACCGACAACCTCAAGGTCAAGACGAGCCACATCTACGCAAAGGCTTCTACCCTCTCCGGAGGGAACCAGCAGAAGCTCATCGTTGCAAAACTGCTTACATCCAAGCTCAAGCTGATCATCCTCGACGAGCCGACCAAGGGCGTGGATGTGGGCGCAAAGACCGAAATCTACCGCATCATGAACCAGCTCGCCGAAGAAGGTTACGGCATCATCATGGTTTCGAGTGAGATGCCCGAGGTCATTGGCATGAGCGACCGCATCGTAGTCATCCGTGAAGGTCGCAAATCCGCCGAATTCGACACATCGAAGGCGACGCAGGAGTCCATCCTCGAAGCCTCAATGACCACCCATGGGGAAGAAGCGCATGCAATCGCAGGTTAACATGAACACAGACGATTCCACGGGCGGCGCCAACATCCGTCCCCAAAACCCCGAGAACGGGTCGAACAAGCACCCCGCAGGTCTCGTCTCAAAGCTGACCCGCAATTCTGAGGCATTCCAAGAACTGGGATTGCTCATCTTTATAATCGTGCTTTCGGCGATTTTTCAGATCCGAAACCCGAATTTTCTGAGCATTGCGAACATCAAGGACCTGCTCGCCAACACCGCTATCCTGAGCATTCTTGCCGTCGGCATGATGATGGTCATCATCACGCGCGGCATCGATCTCTCGATCGGCTCTACAATGGCGCTCTCGGGCATGGTCACCTCGCTCACGGTGAGCGCCCATCCCGAAATCTCTCCCTTGTTGTCGCTGGCGCAGGGTATGGCCATCGGGCTCGCCGCAGGGCTCGTGATCGGAGTGCTCGTCGCGTACTTTAAGATTCTGCCGATAATCGCGACGCTCGGCCTCATGAACATTCTGAGGGGTATGACCTACCTCATCAGCAAAGGCAAATGGGTCAGCGCATACCAGATGTCGGCGGGATTCAAAAACCTGAGCACCGGCACCACACTCGGAATCAGCAATCTAATTCTCTTTGCAGTAATAATTTATATTCTCTACGCCTATTTCATAAACCAGACGAAGACCGGCCGCCATATCTACGCGGTCGGATCGAGCCCCGACACTGCCGAGCTCATCGGTATTAAGCGAAAGCGCATTGTTCTCCTCGTGTACGCGCTCATGGGGCTGCTCGCGGGCTTGGCCGGCGTACTGTGGGTAAGCAAATTTGCCTCGGCCCAGGGCGATACCGCGATGGGCTACGAGTTGAATGTCATCGCTGCCACGGTGTTGGGCGGGGTGAGTGTGTCGGGCGGAAGGGGCAGGGTTTCTGGCATTCTCCTGGGCTCGATCCTGTTCGGAATTCTGGCGAATGCTCTGCCGCTCATCAATATTTCGCCGTTCTGGCAGCAGTTCATCCAGGGGCTGGTGATTCTGGCGGCCATCATCTCGAATGTGCTCCTGCAGCGCCGAAACGACAAGCTTGCGTTGAAAAAACGAGTGATCTGAGAGGGAAATGAAGCATGGAAAAGACAGCGATCGATACCAACAAACCGCGCGGGCTGCATCAGTACCAGTGGGAGATCTTCCTCGTCGTGCTCTTTCTGGCGGTGAACGTCGTCAATTCGTTCCTGAGCCCTTACTACCTCACTCTCGACACGTTCGTGAGCACGCCAATGAACTTCCTCGACAAGGCCTTTCTTGTCCTGCCGATGACGATGATCATCATTCTCGGCAACATCGATGTGTCCGTGGGCTCGATCGTAGCCCTCTCCTCGGTGCTGATGGCGGTGTCGTACAACGCCGGCCTGCCCATGCCGCTCGCGATGGTGCTCGCCCTCCTTATCAGTACGACCTGCGGGTTCATCAATGGTTTTCTGCAGATCAAATTCAAGGAGCTTTCCGCGACGATCATCACTCTCAGCACCATGACGGTCTTCCGCGGCATCGCGTACGTGATCCTCGAGGATCGTTCGGCTGGCAAATTCCCCTCATGGTTCAGCTTTCTGGCTTGGGGCTACATCGGGAAAATACCATTTATCCTGATCGTGTTCGTGCTGGCGGCGATCGTTTTCGCCGTGATACTGCACACCACTCGTTTCGGCCGGATGATCTATGCAGTGGGCAGCAACAGGACTGCCTGTGAATATTCCGGCATCCACACCGGGCGCGTCATTCTCGGTGTGAGTATGCTGGCGGGCCTCATGGCCGGCTTCACTTCGCTATTCTTGACCTCGCGCATGGGGAGCACGCGGCCGAACGTCGCACTCAACTATGAGCTCGACGCCATCGCCATGACGGTGCTTGGAGGAATCAGCACCAATGGAGGCAAGGGGCGAATAACGGGCCCCCTCATCTCGATCTTCCTTATCGGTTTTCTGAACTATGGGCTTGGTCTGCGGAATGTCTCTGCGCAGGTAATTCTCATCATACTTGGAACGTTGCTGATTCTGTCGGTGCTCGTCCAAAATTTCACCGACAGGCAGAGCGCTCCATCATCGAAGAAAATATCCGCTCCAACGCATCGGTCCGATGCGGGAGACGGATCAGATATTCATGAACATTCAGCACAAGGAGGCTGATATGAAAAAAACAATCACCGTGGCGGCGCTGGTGCTTCTCGCACTGACGCTCATCATTCCTTCCTCGGTATTTGCCGCAGAGAAGCCGAAGTTTGCCATCGTATTCAAGAACACGGGCAACCCCTACGGCGAAAAGCAGCTGGAAGGATTCAGGGTTGGAATCGAGGAACAGGGCTTCGAGGCCATTCTCCGGTCGCCCGATCTCCCCACCGCTGAGGCGCAGATTCAGATCATCGAGCAGCTGATCGCCCAGAAAGTCGCCTCCATCTGCATCGTGGGAAACGATTACGACGCTCTTACGCCTGTCCTCAGGAAGGCGAGCTCTCAGGGGATTAAAGTCTTCTCCCTCGATTCCTCGGTTAACCCCCAGGCGCGTCTGACCCACGTCAACCAGGCCGACTCCGAGAAGATCGGCCAGACGCTCATCAAGGCAGCCTACGACATGGCCGGCGGCAAGGGTGAGATTGCCATTCTTTCGGCGACCAGCCAGGCGTCCAACCAGAACATCTGGATCGACTTCATGAAAAAAGAGCTCGCAAAGCCTGAGTACAAGGACCTCAAGCTGGTCAAGATCGCGTACGGCGACGATCTGCGCGACAAGTCGGTCTCCGAAACCGAAGGCCTTCTCCGCTCCTATCCGAACCTGAAGGTCATCATCGCGCCGACCACTGTCGGTATCGCTGCGGCGGGCAAGGTGCTCACCGACAAGGGCCTCAAGGGCAAAGTGTTCCTGACCGGCCTCGGTCTGCCCTCCGAGATGGCGGAGTACATCAACAACGGTGTATGCCCCTACATGTTCCTGTGGAACCCGATTGACGTCGGATACCTTGGGGCATATGTCGGCACTGCACTCGTAAACGGCAAAATAACCGGCAAGGTCGGCGACAAGTTCAGCGCGGGACGCCTCGGCAACTACACGATCACCAAAGCACCCGACGGCGGCACCGAAGTCCTGCTCGGGCCTCCGTTCAAATTCGACAAGAGCAACATCGAAGAGTGGAAGACAGTCTATTGATTTGAAAGAGCGCGGGCTGACAGGTTCCTGCCGGCTCGCGCCTTCTTGTTCGGGGAAAGGAGCACAGGATGAAGCGAAATGCATTTGCGATGCAGTTGAAGCCGGGACACGAGGCCGAGTACAAGCGCCGCCACGATGAAATCTGGCCGGAACTCAAGGCCGAGCTTCGGAAGGCGGGAGTCTCGGATTACTCGATCTATCTCGATCCGCAGACCTTGCGTCTCTTTGCAATTCAAAGACTTGCGGACGACGAGACGAGTGATGCACTGCCGCAGAATACCATCATGCATAGGTGGTGGGACTTTATGAAAGACCTCATGGAGACGAATCCCGACAATTCGCCCAAGGTGTGGCCCCTCACCGAAATGTTCCATATGGATTGAGCTATGAACCTCGATCCCATTATTCGACTTTCGCGCCGCTTCGGCGCCGATCCTGACTATGTATTGGCGGGAGGCGGAAACACCTCGCAGAAGGAAGGCGACACCATCGCCATAAAAGCTTCGGGAGTCCAGCTCGGGACGATCGATGCGGCCGGCTTTGTGCTGCTTTCACTTTCTAAGCTCAATACATTATTGAATATCGAGCTGCCTTCGAATTCCGACGAGCGCGAGAAGGTCGTGCTCGAAGAAATGCTGGCGGCCCGGTTGCCGGGGCAGACCAGACGCCCGAGCGTGGAGACGCTTCTGCATGCCTTATTTCCGTTCAGGTTTGTCGTGCATCTGCATCCGGCACTGATCAATGGCATGCTCTGTGCACAAAAAGCGCTTGATATGGCACGAAGCCTGTTTGCGGACGAGGCGGTGGTGCTACCGTATATCACTCCAGGCTACACACTTGCCGATGCTGTCCGCACAGTCTTTGAAACACGAACACTGTCGGGTCGGCGCCCGTATAAAATATTGTTTTTGCAGAATCACGGCGTATTCGTCGCGGCGGATACTCCTGAAGAGATCGAGTCTCTCTACGATCACATATTCGCCACGCTGAGGGCCATAGTGAAGCCGCTACCCGTGGAGAACGGAATGGCTGGAGGTGGCCCTGCGACGGAAGCAATGCTGCAGGCGGAGGTGCGCGCAGCGATTGCAAGCGTCGCCTCGAAATTTGACGTACAATTTTTCTTTACGTTAAATTCCGTGGTGGGACATTTCATTGCAACCCCCAAAGCCTTTGCCCCCCTCGC
>DIXD01000076.1:0-982 GCA_002435985.1 Spirochaetaceae bacterium UBA6089 | reverse complement strand
CCCAAAATCCTAGCTGTCCAGGGGCTGGGCATCTTCGGCCTCGGCAAGGATATCGCAGCCGCCGAGCGCGCCTGCCTCCTCTTCACCGATGCCGCCAAAATCGCGTGGTATGCGGAGGCCTTTGGGGGAGCTCATCCCATGGAGAGCGCCGACATCGAATTTATCCGTACCTGGGAAGTAGAAAAATACCGATCGTCCATAGCATCGGAGAACAGCGTCGCCGCGTCAAAACAATAATTGCGGGCGAGAAAGGGAGAATGAAGTCCATGTCTAGAACAGAGCAGGAATACAAGGCAGCGCGCGAAACATATGCCGAACTTGGCATCGACACCGATCAGGTGCTCAAGACACTCTCATCGATTCCCGTTTCGATCCACTGCTGGCAAGGGGACGATGTCGTCGGCTTCGACGGCGCCACGGCCCTTTCCGGCGGCATCCTCGCCACCGGCAACTACCCCGGCCGCGCGCGCAATGCCGAGGAGCTGCGTGCGGATGCCGCATTCGCCTTCGCCCAGATTCCCGGCAAGAAGCGCTTCAACCTCCATGCCATGTACGCAGAGACGGGCAGGACAAAAGTCGAGCGCTCCGCGATTGAAAGCCGCCACTTCGACCACTGGATCGCCTGGGCCAAGGAGCAGAAAATAGGCCTCGACTTCAATCCGAGCTTCTTCTCGCACCCCCTTGCGGCAAGTGGTTGGACCCTTGCCCATCCCGACAGTCATATCCGTTCGTTTTGGATCGAACATGGGAAGGCGAGCAGGCGCATCGCGCAGGCCATCGCCGACACGCTGAAGGACTTCGTCGTGAACAACCTCTGGATCCCGGACGGCTCCAAGGACATGCCTGCCGACCGACTCGGCCCGCGCCTCAGACTCAAAGAATCCCTCGACGCCATCTACGCCGAAAAACTGCCCAACGACCGCGTGCTCGACTGCGTCGAGTCCAAACTCTTCGGCATCGGCTCGGAATCCTATGTCGCCGG
>DIXD01000019.1 GCA_002435985.1 Spirochaetaceae bacterium UBA6089 | reverse complement strand
GCAGGATTCCATTTTACGGGGTCGACCGAGGTTTTCCGATCGCTCTGGAAACAAATCGCCGCAAACCTCGAACGATACAAGGCCTATCCACGCATCGTGGGCGAGACAGGGGGGAAGGACTTCATCCTCATCGACCCCAGCGCTGACCTTCCTTCGACGGTCGCGGCGGTTCTACGAGGAGCCTTCGAATACCAAGGACAGAAATGTTCGGCGGCGTCGAGGCTCTACATCCCCGCTTCGCGTGCGCAAGAGTTTATCGAGGCGCTGGTAGACGAAATTATGGCAATCCCCATGGGAGAAATCACGGATTTTCGGAATTTTATGGGTGCAGTGATCGACGAGACAGCCTTTGATACCATCTGCGGCTACATCGAGCGCGCAAAGGCCGGCGGACAGACGCGTATTCTCGTCGGCGGCACCTGCGACAAGTCGAGGGGTTGGTTCATCGAACCCACCCTGATCCTCACGGAGGATCCGCGATCGGAGTCCATGGTCAACGAAATCTTCGGCCCAGTGCTCACCGCCTATGTCTACGACGACCGAGACATGGACGCGGCATACCGGCTTATCGATTCCACCTCACCCTACGGGCTCACCGGCGCGATCATGGCGACGGACAGAGGTCGCATCCACCGTGCGCTGAGCGCTCTGCAGAACGCCGCCGGCAACCTCTACATCAACGATAAACCAACAGGAGCCGTCGTCGGCAGGCAGCCCTTCGGCGGCGCACGCGCATCGGGCACCAATGATAAGGCGGGCAGCTATCTCAATCTCCTGCGATGGGTCAGCGCCGTCGCGATAAAGGAAAATTTTGCGCCGCCTTCGTCGTGGCGCTACCCCTTCATGATGGGAAATGACTGATCAAGGCAAAGGGCCCCAAGGCGGGGCCCCTTTTGTGTACCCGACTCATCAGCCGAGCGCGACATCGAGGAGCATCATGAGTGCAAAGCCCACCATCGTTCCTATCGTGGCGAGGTGGCCGTTCGATCCCCGGCTCGCCTCGGGCAGCACTTCCTCCGCGACGACATAGATCATGGCACCGGCGGCAAATGCCAGCGCATAAGGGAGAATAGGGCGCATCGCGAGCACTAAGGCCGCCCCCAGAAGTCCCGCGATCGGCTCAACAAGCCCCGAGGCCTGGCCATAGACGAAACTTTTCCCCCGCGAGAGACCTTCTCTGCGCAGGGGAATCGAAACCGCCGCGCCTTCGGGAAAATTCTGAAGCCCGATGCCGATCGCTAAAGCGATCGCGCCCGACAGGTTCGCGCTGGGGATGCCTGCGGCGACCGCGCCGAACCCCACACCGACCGCGAGCCCCTCGGGGATGTTGTGTAAGGTGATGGCAAGGACAAGCAGGATGCTCCGTTGCCACGTCGTGTGGAGGCCTTCGGCCTCACTCATATCCGCGCCGATGTGGAGGTGAGGCAGTAGATGGTCCACTCCAAACAGAAAGACCCCGCCGAACAGAAATCCTATCACCGCAGGCAGCCAGGGGATCAGCCCCATCGCCTCCGACAGCTCGATGGCCGGCGACAGCAGTGACCAAAAACTCGCCGCGATCATCACCCCCGCCGCGAAGCCGAGCATCGCATCCAGGACCTTTTTGTTGATCTCTTTGAAGAAGAAGACCATGGCAGCCCCCAAGGCCGTCAGTCCCCACGTAAAGAGGGTCGCTAGAAAAGTCTGCATGATAGGGCTTTCGATGTCCATCATTTTCTCCTACGTCTCAAGCTAGCTGCCCTCTATAATAGAAAAAATGAAGCCAATAAAAAAGGCCGCCAGTTTTGAGGCGGCCTGTGTCATTGTCCGATTTGTGAAGCGCAACGACGCCGGACTATTTGGCGATCGACCTTGAGCCGTAGGTGACGCCTCCCGTAATCTCGAGGCACGTGCCATCGAAGGCCTCATTCTCGACCACCATGCCGATGGCGCGCGCGATCTCCTCAGGCTCGATGAGGCGCCCAATATGCACATCCTTGAGAATCTCGTTGAGCGCATCCTGATTCATACTCTTCACCATGGGCGTGCCGACATAGCCTGGTGCAATGCTCATGACGCGGATTCCCTTGATGCCCTTCATCTGGAATTCGCCTGCGAGGATGCGCGGCCATATCGCCACAGCTGCCTTGGTGGACGAATAGTTGATCTGTCCGACCTGACCGACCTTGTTGACGCTCGAGATCGTGAAGAGGACACCCTGCCATTTGTTGTCCACCATGCGGCGGGCTGCCTCGCGCAGGGTTATGAAAGAGCCAATGAGGTTGACTTCGATGACAGCGCGGAATTGGTCCGTCTCCATGACGCGCTTGACCTTGCCGGTCTCCTTGTCGGTGTTGATCATCACGCCATCGCGAATGATGCCCGCGCAGGGGACCACGACATTGATCGCGCCGAATGTCGACACCGCAGTATCCATAAGGGCCGCCACGTCGGCATCCTTGGTGACATCGGTCTTTACGCCCACCACGTTTCCGCCCGCAGCCCTGATGTCTCCGACAACGCGGTCAATGCTCTCCTGGACCACATCCCCGATCACCACCTTCGCGCCGTTCGAGGCGAAATACGTGGCGACCGTCTCGCCTATACCGCTCGCGCCGCCGGTCACCACCGCAACTACGTCTTTCAAATTCATAGTATCATCCTCCAGTTTCATTGACCAAAGTCATTGAACTTGGTTATTTTCACACGGGTTTTCTCACTTGTCAACAACAATTCTCATTGACTGCATAAGAAAATCAGGCTATCCTCCATATCAAGGCGACAGCGATGGAAGAAGGCCCTCCCCTCACGAGACGAAAACTCCAAGCCCGCGAGACACGCAAACGCATACTCGAAACTGCACTCTCGCTCTTCCGCGAAAAGGGCTTCGATCAGGTCTCGATCGACGAGATCACTTCCGGCGCAGGCGTCTCCAAAGGCTCATTCTATACCTATTTCCAGACAAAAAGCGACATCATCATCGAAGAGTTTCACCGCATCGATTCCTTTTACGAAAAAAAAGAAGCCGCCATCTTTCGCAATCCGGATGCCGTCGCCCGCCTCATCGCCTTTACGCGCTATCAGCTCGACTATATCCACAAGCATATGGGATTCCGTACCCTCTCGATTCTCTACATCAACCAAATGTCGACATTCTACGACCAGAAGATACTCTCCAACCGTGAACGCTCCCTTGTGCGCATTGTGTCCAGAATCATCGCCGAAGGCCAAGCCGTCGGACAGCTGCGGTCCGGCGACCCGGTGGAGCTCGCGGAATGGATGAACCGCTGCATGCGCGGTTTTTTTCTCGACTGGGCAATTTCGAAGGGGACGATCGATATACGGAAAGACGGCATGCGCTTTTTCAGTGAATTTGTGCTGTCTGCGCTGTGCACGAAACAGCTACACGCATAGGAGGCAGGTATGGTCCGTTATCGCAATCTTGTCTTCAAGGGGGGAGGCGTCCGCGGCATCGCGTACCTTGGCGCGCTGAAGTATCTCTATGAGCACGGCCTCATGTCCACCATCGAACGCGTAGCAGGCACCTCTGCGGGAGCCATCACCGCGCTCGGTGTGACGCTGTGCCCTTCGGACTTCGCGCAGTTCAAGACAATGGCAGAGGGCCTCGACTACCGCAAGATTCCTGCGGAAAACGATGTGCGCACGCACACGATCGAGAGCAAGAGCATCGCCGCATTGACCGAGTTCTACCGAGACCTTTCTCCCTTCAAAAACATCCAGTGCACCATTCGTCTTCTGCAAGACAAAGGCTGGTATTCAAGCGCCTATCTCTACCAGTGGCTTCGTTCGGTTATTGCCGAGCGCTTCACCGTCACCAAAGAGAAGTATACCTTTGAGGACTTCAACACCCCGAAAATCCACAAGGATGGCCAAGCCTTTCCCCTCCTCTACATCACGGGCACCGACCTCACGAACCGCTTGCCGCGCCTATTTTCTTTGGAGACGACGCCTGACATGGAAGTGGCGCTGGCCGTGCGAATTTCGATGTCGATTCCCCTTTTCTTCGAAGCAGTGCAGTACCAGTACCCTGGGACGGATGAGGAGCAGTGCTATGTTGATGGCGGACTTATGTGGAACTATCCGATCGATATGTTTGACGACGAAAAGTATGCCAAAAGGCTGTCCGACGGAGTAAACGAGGAGACGCTCGGCATTTTTCTGTATTCTTCGGAGAAAAAGACCCAGTATAAGCCCATAAAATCGATGGTCGACTATATGGAGGCGCTCTTTGAGAGCATCTCGCTCGTGCAAGAGCACCTCGTCATCCGCACGGAGAAAAATTATTCGCGGACCATTTTCATCGACGACTGTGGCATAGAGGCCACAGATTTCG
The DNA here is from genome assembly GCA_002435985.1 of Spirochaetaceae bacterium UBA6089. Lineage (GTDB taxonomy): Bacteria > Spirochaetota > Spirochaetia > Treponematales > Rectinemataceae > Rectinema. Next base: position 3,047 of record DIXD01000019.1, on the reverse strand, counting down.
ATATCGAGCTCGGAGATGCGCGGTACACCAGCCTCTTTGACTCGGGATACTCTGCTACCTCGAAATTCTTCGAAACTCGCACGCCATGGTCGAAATTCTTCACAGCCCTCAAGGAGCGCTTTGGCTGGAAAGAATAGCTTACAGGCTCTCTTGACGTTCGCGGCGCGAGACGATATAAATGAGCATATGCTCATAACTCCGCTCGGGGTATGTGCAGAAGGAGTCATTTCATGGGTTTTATTCCTGAAAAAAAGCAGAACCCTGCAGTGAAGCGAGTCATCGGTGTCGTTAGCGGCAAGGGTGGCGTAGGCAAATCGATGGTCGCCTCACTCCTCGCAGAGTCTCTTGCCTCACGCGGCCTAAAAGTCGGCCTGCTCGATGCAGACATCACGGGCCCCAGCATACCGCGCATGCTCGGCATCGACAGCTTCCGGGCCGAATCCGACGGCGAACACCTCTACCCCGTCGAAAACGAAGAAGGCATCAAAGTGCTTTCGATCAATCTTTTCAACGAAAAGGAAGACGAGCCGGTGATATGGCGGGGTCCCTTGCTTGCCAAAGCCATCGATCAGTTCTGGTCGGACACGATCTGGGGGGACCTCGACTATCTCATCATCGACTTTCCTCCCGGAACTTCGGACGTCGCGCTCACCGCCTTTCAGATCATTCCTTTCTCCGGCATCATCGTCGTGGCGACACCGCAGGATTATGTGTCGATGATCGTTCGCAAATCGATCAACATGGCCTCGATGCTCAAGACTCCGGTCCTCGGCGTGGTGGAAAACATGCGCACTATGGTCTGCCCCCATTGCGGCAATGAGGTCGCCTTGTTCGACGATGGCACGCAGAACGGCGCTCAGCGTATGGGATTGCCCCTGCTTGTAAGCCTGCCATGGAGAAAAGAGTTGGCGCATTCCCGTGCGCTCCGCTGGTCGGAACTGAGCAGTGCAGTCCAAAAAAACGCGGACACCCTGGCAAACGAAGTGGAACTCGCGCTCGCCTCCCTGCCCTCGTCATAAACCATGCCGCGCCCTCGCTGTGTCCGCCGAATCGCCTCGGAGATCCACGCCTGTTCAATCCTCCCTTTCGTGGAAGATGCACAGCTTGCCCAAGAGCTCTTCGGCGGGACCACACTCATTGTCCTCAAGCCCGACGAGGTCGAGGCACTGCGGCTCGCCGATCTCGAAGATCTCTACCAAGAAGAGGCTGCAGCGAGTATGGGTGTTTCGCGCCAGACCTTCGGGCGCATTCTGGAGCGTGCCCACAAAAAAGTCGCCGATGCCATTCTGAACGGCAAGGCAATCAACATAGAACGAGCAAAGGCCCCCTGCCTCGAACGGCCACCTTTCGCGGTGGGAATGGACAGGGCTACGGACCTTCGCGACGGCACGGCGCTCTCTCGGACAGAAACGCCGGCCATTTTCAATCCTAACGCACGGAGTCTACAGGAGAAAAGCATGAAAATTGCGTTCATTTCGGATGACGGAAAGACCATTTCCCGACACTTTGGAAGAGCAATGTTCTATGTCGTGCTCACCATTGAGGACGGCAAGATCGTGCAACGAGACCAACGACCAAAGCTCGGCCATGGGCAATTTGTAGGACAGCACGAGGAACATCATGTGCATGATCCCGGTGCGGCGCATGGTTTTGAAGCTGGTGCCGGGGAACGACATGCCAGCATGATAGATTCAATTATCGACTGTAAGGCCCTCATCGCGGGCGGCATGGGTGCAGGCGCCTATGCCAGCATCCGGGAAGCCGGGCTCGAGCCCATCGTGACCGATATGGAACTCATAGATGACGCTGCGGCAGCCTACATCGCAGGCACGCTGAAAGATCATCCGGAATATTTGCACTGAGGGCACGTATCGAAGCAGACCAACCGGCGCAGTCTGCCAAAAACCTCGGCCGCCACGTCGATAGAAGCCGTGCATGACAATACGCCATTCCAGTCTGCCAGAAAACCTTGGCCGCCAAAGCAAAAAGACCGTGCATGACAATACGCCATTCCAGAGTTATAATAAGAGAGATCGAATCTCTCTTAGGGAGTGTGCTATGAAGGAAAGACGTCTTTTAATGATTCCAGGTCCCATCGAGTTCAGCGATGAGGTGTTGGATGAGATGTCAAAACCGACCTTGAGCCACGTTGATCCTACCTTCATCGAAATATTTGGACAGGCCCTCGAAAAAATGCGCAAGGTATGGCTTGCCCCTCATGGTCAGCCGTTCGCCATCGCCGGGAGCGGCACGCTCGCTATGGAGCTCGCCGCAGCAAACATCACCGAACCAGGCGACAACGTGCTCATCGTGCACACCGGCTATTTCAGCGATCGCATGGCCGATATTTTCAGGCTCCATGGAGCAAACGTCGACATCGTACCGAGCACCGTCGGCGATTTGCCCGAGCTTCGCGCAATCCGTGCCCAGCTCCGTGCAAAAAAGTACAAGATACTCAGTATAACCCATGTCGACACGAGCACAGGCATCCGCGCCGACGTCAAGAGCATCGCTGCCGCGGCTCGCGAAACGGACACCCTCATCGTAGTCGACGGTGTCTGCGCACTCGCGGGAGAAGAGTTGCGCATGGAAGAATGGGGTGTGGACATCGCGTTCACCGCCTCGCAGAAGGCAATCGGCGTGCCGCCGGGCCTTGCGCTCCTCGTCGCAAGCGAAAAGGCCATTGCTGCATTCAAAGCACGAAAGACTCCTGTCCGTGCGTACTATTGCGACTGGCAGTATTGGTTGCCGGTCATGCAGGCATACGAGGCGCGAACATCTGCATACTTCGGCACTCCCCCGGTTAACCTCGTGAGGGCTCTGAACGTAAGCCTTGGACAGATCCTGGCTGAAGGAATGGATGCCCGATTCAGGCGACATGCGCTCAACGCGCGTGCATGCCGTGCTGGGCTTTCGGCCATCGGGCTTACCTATGTGCCCGTGCGCGAGGAGCTCTATGCGAACACCTTGACGGCGGTCTATTATCCTCACGGTGTCGATGCAGGGGTTCTGCCGCGCATCGCCGAAGAAGGAGTTGTGCTTGCCGG
>DIXD01000047.1 GCA_002435985.1 Spirochaetaceae bacterium UBA6089 | reverse complement strand
GCCATACTCGCCCGTGACAAGGAAAAGGCCGAGATCGCCATACGCGATCACTACTTCAACACCGCACGCCGTATCGCTCGCGCCTTCCACGCCGACTTCGACATATGAACTGGGGAGGCGTGCACCCTACAGTGTTGCCGCGCCAGCGTTCGAGCTCACCGTCGCTTCACGTACTTCTGCGAATCGATCGCCACTGCCAGCACGATGATCATGCCCTTCACGATGAACTGTACATACGGATTTACGCCGATATAGACAAGACCGTAGTTGATGATCTGGAAGAGGAGCACGCCAGTCACGACCCCTGGAACAGTCCCTACGCCTCCGCGCATCGATACACCGCCCACTACGCAGGCCGCGATCGCATCGAGCTCGTAGCCCTGACCCAGCATGTTCGTCACGCTACCCGTGCGGGCGCCCTCGAGCGCGCCGCCGAAACCGTACATCATGCCCGCGATAACGTAGATTGCAAGAATGTTCGCCACCACATTGACACCCGATACCGTCGCAGCCTCAATGTTGCCGCCAATAGCGTACATGTTCCGGCCGAGCTTCGTCTTGTTCCATAAGAACCAGATGATGAGCGAGGCGACCAGGGCGTAGATGATAATGTAGGGAATCCTAAAGCTACTGAACTCGATGGCGCCCTGGGCAAAATTACTGAAGGCGGGATCGAGCCCGCCAATGGGCGAGGAGTCGTTCAGCCTGTCGATGTAGATCGACTGGAGCCCGTAGATGATGAGTTGAAAGCCAAGCGAGGCAATGAAAGGCGCCACCTTGAGTTTCGAGACGACGAGTGCCTGTGCAACCATGAAAATCGAGCAGAGGATCATGACCGCAAAGATCGGAACGAAGATCGGCAATCGGGGCAGGTCAGGGAAGACCCGTTGCGAGTAGTTCACTGCCTGCAGAAGCGAGGATGCCACAATCGCTGCCATGCCCACGCTGCGCCCGAGCGACAGGTCAGTGTATCCGAGAACAATGATGCTTGCGATGCCGAGGGCGAGGATGATTCTCGAGGATGACTGTGTGACGATGAAGTAGAAGTTTTGGAAGCTCAGAAAGCTCGGTTGCACTATGACGATGATCGACAGCAGCAAAAACATGACGAGATACAGCGCATTCTTGAGCAGGAACGCGGAAATGCGCTTTTTTCTGTCTCCCAATACCACAACTGATTCAACCATATCGCAGACCTCGTGTGTTCAAATATATTTTGCAGCGAGCATGAGCAGTTCTTCCTGGTTCGTCTCACGGGTTTTTACAATGCCGGCGACCCTTCCATTGCTCATGACGAGAATTCTGTCCGTGACACCAAGGAGCTCGGGCATTTCCGACGAGATGAAGACGATGGCGTTCCCCTTGGACGCCAGATCGATCATAAGCTGATATATCTCGTACTTGGCACCGACGTCGATGCCGCGCGTCGGCTCATCGAGGAGGAGCACCTTAGGGGAGATAAGGAGCCAGCGTCCGAGGATCACCTTCTGCTGATTACCTCCCGAAAGGTTGGCGATGGAGGTTCGCTGCGAAGGTGTCTTTACGGCCAAGGCGTCGATAACCCATGCGGTGTCCTTCGTCGATTTTCGATAGTCAACCACACCGAATCGCACATAATTTCGGAGATTCGCAATCATGGCATTGAACTGGATGTCCATGAGCGGGAAGATACCGGTCGCACGTCGCTCTTCGGTGACGAGGCCGATGCCGTGCGCAATCGACTCGCAGGGGGTATGTTTAACGAGGGGCGCACCGTCGATGGTGATTCTGCCGCTTTTGATCTTTCGATAGCCGAAAATGGTCTCCACCATTTCGGTGCGCCGTGAGCCGACAAGGCCAGAGATGCCCAAGATTTCACCCTTGCGGAGCTCAAAGGAAACATCCTTCACGGTGGGCTGGTAGGCGCCGCTGAGATTCTCGACCCGCAGTACTATTTCATCCGAGGGCACGTTCGTTTTCGCCGGAAACATGTTCGAGAAATCTCTGCCGACCATGGATGAGATCAACTGATCCCTTGTGATTGCCGAAATCGGACTCGTCAGGATCCAGTGGCCGTCACGCATGACTGTAACCTCGTCGGCGATCTGGAAAATTTCGTCAATCTTGTGCGAGATATAGATTACCGCAACATTCTGCGCTCTCAGTTCCCGAATTATGGTGAAGAGGTGTTCGACTTCGCTCTCGGTGAGTGAGGATGTAGGTTCATCCAGTACGATTATTCGCGCGTTGCAAGAAACCGCCTTAACGATCTCGATCATCTGGCGCTCCGAGACGGAGAGCGTCCCGATCTTTTGCTGGGGATTTATCTTTATCTTAAACTGCTCGAAAATGGCCTTCGTCTCGCGGAGCATTTTTCTGTCATCGACGACCATACCCTTCTTCGGAAAGCGCCCGAGCCAGATATTGTCGAGTACACTCCGCTCGAGTACTTGATTCAGCTCTTGGTGCACCATGGACACACCGTGATCCAAAGCGTGTCGGGGATTCTCGAAACAAACAGGTTTGCCGTCGAGGAGTATCTCGCCCCCATCCTTCTGATAGATGCCGAAGAGACACTTCATCAGCGTCGACTTGCCCGCACCGTTCTCGCCCATGAGCGCGTGCACGGTGCCGGGACGCAGTCTGAGCTGAGCGCGGTCCAGCGCCCTCACTCCGGGGAATTCTTTTTTGATATCATGCATCTCGAGCACGTACATACGGCATCCCCTGCTAAAAAACTCCCCGGCGGGGCACGCCGCATTGGCTGCCAGGCCAGGGAGCAATGTGGTCTCGTTATTTTACTTCAGTCTTCGCGTAGGCGGCCTCGGCCACATCCACGTTCGACTTCGTGATTTCGAAATAGGGCATACGCACGTCGCGGAAGGTCCCAACCTTGCCGACTTTGACGCCGCTCATCGGATCGTTGCCGCGCACCAGATTGACTGCGATTGTCAAAATGGCCTCGGCTTCGTAGTT
>DIXD01000079.1 GCA_002435985.1 Spirochaetaceae bacterium UBA6089 | reverse complement strand
AGAATGTCCTTAAATAGATAGCTATTCCGCAAATTCACAAGATATTCCGTATTTTCAAGAGCATTGTCGAGAGACAGGACCTCGGGATACATCCCAAAAATCAGATATGACTCGATGTCCTGAAAGATCTGAAAATCGGTCCGTTCGAGTTTGAGTTCCATGAGCGATACTGGGAATAAAAACCGCTGGATGCTTCGTCCCGTGAGAGGCTCAGAAATGGTCTGTGAGAGATTGAATGCGCTAGAGCCCGTAAGAATAATAGATTTTTCGGGGAAAAGATCGATGAGTAGCTTTGCACAGGCTCCTATATTCGGAACATATTGGGCCTCATCGATGAAGATGACACTATAAGGCGAGAAGAAAAGGCGATATGTCTCGATCTTTCGGGAGGAAAGGATGGCCACAAGCTCAAAATCATCACCGCTCCCTTTGAAGATTTTCCCTTCTGTGCCGGCAAGGAGCTTTTCCATGAGCATCGTTTTGCCAACGCGGCGCGCGCCATAGAGGATGACGACCTTGCCTTTTTTAAACAGAGCACTTGGATCCAATTCATAAAAGCGCTTTATCCATTGCATAGGGAAAGTATCGTATTTTCTCAGAAAATAGTCAATAAAGTGATAGAATTAATATTAATTTAGTCAGTTTGCTGACTAAATTAATTCCATAAAGGCCTCATCTCTGAATCCGTTTCAAGAGTTCATCGAGGTAATAGACCATGTAAACAATTTATTACAATTCACTGTTGTCCAAGTCAATACAGATATTGCAGCTGTTTGCGGTATCTACCGGTAGTAGAAATCATGGAAATGTATCTTCATATTTTCCTGAGACGATGCAGCTGCGCTCTACAAAACAAGAAAGGCCTCTATTTTCAGTATTATAACGTAAAAACGGGAACGTTCCCAAATTTTTCTTGCATATTTTGAAAACCCATGCTATACTCATTATGGGAACGATCCCAATATGAACAAACAGAAGATCAGTATTCACGAGGTAGCGCGCCTCGCAGGTGTCTCGAAGAGCACGGTATCGCGCGTAATCTCGGATAAGGGCGGATCGGTCAGCCCTGAGACGCTGGAGAGGGTCCAGAAGGCCATCGAGCAGCTCGGGTATCGCAGGAATATTGTCGCCGCCGGGCTTAGGACGCAGAAGACGTACATGGTGCTCGTCATGATTCCGGATGTGGCGAATCCCTTCTGGTCGGAGATCGCGCGTGCGGTGCAGGATACGCTGGAACCAGAGGGGTATTCGGTGGTCATAGGGAGCACGTACTGGAGCGAAGAACGGGAATCGCGCTACTACGAGCTCGCCCAGATGGCCCGCTTCGATGGGGTTATTCTCAATAGCGTCACCGACAATATTGATAAGATCAAGAGTCTTGGTGTTCCGGCAGTGCTCATAGGCGAACGCACCGCGGCTCAGGATATCGATACCGTCGGAACGGACACACTCCAGGCGACAAGGATCGGTATGGAGTATCTCTATGAGACCGGCCACCGAAAAATAGCGCTCGCGACGAGCGACCACGGCAGTGAACGCTACCTGTCGCTTCGTGCAAGGGCCTACAAGGATTTTCTCCATGAGAAAGGGCTTCCTTTTGACCCGGCGCTTCTTTTTTCGGTGAACCTGGACGCTGAGGGCGGCCAGGCGCTGGCCAGACAGCTGCTTTCCCTTCAAAACTGGGCGGCTCGGGTGGACAGCTTGTTCTGCGGGAACGACATCGTCGCAATCAGTGCGATGAATGAGCTTCGAAAATACGGAATCATTGCGGGGATAGACCTCTCCATCATCGGCATGGACGACATTCCTGCATCATCCCAGACCTATCCTCCATTGACCACGGTACGCAAGCCCCGCGAACGGATTGGTGTTTCGGCTGCACAGGTTCTCCTGAAGCGGATGTGTGACCCACTCGGGCCGGTCGAAAAGCATCTGTTCCCTGGTGAACTTGCCGTTCGGGATAGCGTCATCGACAGAAGGGGAACACGATGAAGACAAAAGCGGAGATTGTCGCCGACAGGGCTGAATTCGAGTCGAGGGCCATCGGGGCCTTTGTAGGGCTTGCAGTGGGAGATGCGGTCGGCGATCTGGGAAGGAGTCAGGATCACCGGAATCGGTATGGCCTTATCACCCGGCTTCTTGAGGATGGAAAGAGCACCGACGACACGGAATTCGGGGTGCTGACTGCTCGGGCTCTTCTCGATGCGAAGGGTAGACTTACTCCGGAGAAGACGGCAGAGGCCTGGAAACGCTACATTCTCGACCGCGGCGGTGCAAAAAAAAGGGCGGGGCGTCCCCTCTACGGCGCGATCGAGAATCTTTCGCGCGGCATGAAGCCGCCCCTCTCGGGAAAATTCAATGTGATGAATATCGACGACGGCGCCGCAATGCGCGCTACGCCTCATGGGATTCTATGGGCCGGCAATCCGCAGAGGGCCGCCGAATCGGCGATGGCGGATGCCTGTATAAGCCACGATGCCGACGGTATCTGGGCCGCCCAGGCCGTGGCCGCTGCGGTGGCGGTCGCGATGGCCGACGGGACGGTCGAAGAAATCGTGGAAGCGGGGCGCGCGCTGCTTCCATCAGGGAGTTGGATCGCGAGCGCGATGGATACAGCCATGGATATCTGCGCGCGGCATCCAGACATAGAAGAGGCGTATGAAGAGCTCCACACAAGGCTCTGGACGCCGGAACATGCCGCTTCCCCCGAAGCAATTCCACAGGTCTTTGCGATCTTCAGGCTCTGCGGCGGCGATCCGAGGCGCGGACTTCTGTGGAGCGCCAACTTCGGACGAGATGCCGATACCATCGCAGGACTCGTGTGCTCATTGTCCGGCGCGATGCATGGCGCCTATGCATTTCCCGCCGAGTGGATCGAATCCCTGAGAAAGCCCTCCGGCACTTGTCTGGACTTTGCGATAGAAGAGGACATCGTGACCCTGGCAAAAGATCTCGTCGCCTTGTCCTGTGAGATGGGAGCATAGCGGCATGCCTGCACTTGCAAGAAAAAGAGACTGGACGCTGCTGATACTGCTCGTTCCGGCCTTGGTCTACTTTATCGTATACCACATCATTCCTATTGGGGGCATGACGTTGGCATTCCAGGACTACAGGATTATCGGAAAGAGCCC
>DIXD01000054.1 GCA_002435985.1 Spirochaetaceae bacterium UBA6089 | reverse complement strand
TTAGGCTGTCCAGCTCCATCGAAGCGGCTCCAGAAGCCAGCACCGAGTATCTTCTCCGTCGATGTCGAGCTTTTCAGATCTGCGAGCGCGTCGTCATAATATGCATTGAGGACCAAAAGCCGATCCGAAAACATCGAAAGACGGGCCGAAGCCCGCGCACAAGCCTCGGGGTCAGCGTCGATGCCGACACAGCGAAGCTGGGGATACGCCTCAAGCAGCGCCTCGGCATGACCCCCGGCACCGAGCGTGCAGTCGATATAGAGGGACAGAGGATGCACCGTAGCAGCAAGGGCACAGACTTCTTCCCGCATTACAGGCACATGGAGCAAAAATTCCGTGCCGTCGTCCACTGTAGACGCTGTTGTCATATGCCGTTCCTCACGAGAGACTCAAGCCACCAAGCTCTTCGGCTGCAGACAAAAACTCAGCCTGGTTTTCCGCCACATAGGTCTGGTACTTCTGGCTGTCCCAAATCTCTATGTATCGTGAAATACCTAAAATAACGCATTCCTTCGAAAGACCGGCCCAATCGCGGAGGCTCTGAGGAATCGATATCCGCCCCAGCTTATCGACCTCCACTTCCTGTGCGGGTGCGATGATCCGTCTCTGAATGAGACGCGATCTGGCCTGAAAAAGACTCGTCGATGCAAGAATACGCTGAGCGAGCTCCTCCCACTCTTCAGGCGCGAACAGCCATAAACAGGTATCGACGCCCTGGGTGAGCACGAGACTCGAGGGTAGGTCCGTACGGAGACGGGCCGGAAGAGAAAGACGGCCCTTCTCGTCGAGTGTATTCTTGAATTCGCCGGTCAGCAGTTTCATTTCCACTATTTCCTACAATTTACCACTATTTCCCACTCATATATCATTCTATGATGGAATTATGCAGTGTCAACGAAACTTTAGAAAAAAGAATCGACAGAAAATAAAAATCTTCAACTTTTTGCTACACAAGTGTATAGAGGTATGGGTTTTTGAGAGTGTTCATCTCGAGAAAAGGAATTCGATTCTGTATTAACCTAGAAGAGCATGGACCAGTGATGCCATTTTCTTAAAGTCGGCACTGCTCTGAGGGCGAATGTAGACTCGAATGGTCCGCATGGCGCCCGCGACCTTTTCGACCGTCTCGGGCTGAAACAGCGTGGAGCGCTGATCGAACGCCTCAAAATAATCGTCCACCTTGACCATGAGATCCGTCTCCAGCTTGATCCGCTCCGGGATGTCGATGACGATATCGCTCTCGGCCATCTCTGCGGCCTGGGCAAGGGTGCTCTCTGCTTCTATCCGCTTGCTTATGTCCAGAAGATCGACATGAAGAGGATTTGTCCCATCAAAAGTATGCTCGGCGGCAAGCCTGTAGATATGTTTTTCCTCAGCCTCTCGCGCGAGTCTGAATGGAGGAAATTTCGAGTGGTTGATGAGACGGCCGAAACTCGTATCGTCGAGGCCGTAGAGGCTTGTGGGCTGAATGACGTCATTCACGAGCCCAAGATACACGGCCTTCCTGACCATGGCTGTCGCTGCCCGAACCACAGGATGCCAATATACCGCCCGATACATCTGGTACTTCGCAAAGATGAGCGCCTCGATGCTCATCTCGCCTTTCATGTCGATGGTGAGCCTGTCATCGTGCACCACGAGACGCCGCATGATGTAATCGGCATCTTGAATGCCATATGGAACGCCGCAGTAGAACGCGTCGCGCGTCAGGTAGTCTACTTTGTCGGGGTCGAGGACGCCGGACAGAAAAGAGCGAAAGAGCAAGGTCTCCCTACTCTCTCCCGCAGGCCTGTCGGCGTCGACGATCGCGGCCGTCTGTTCGGGATCCGCGCCGCAGGCGTCCACATAGTCACGTAAGGGGGACGAGACGATCATTTCGCCCGCAAGTGCCTCGTGGCGCGCAAGAGGGAGCTCTTTCAGCGAGTGGGCATAGGGAAAATGACCTATATCGTGACAGAGCGCCGCTACCAGAAAAGAACGTAGGCCCGTCTTGCTGACAAAGTCGATCTCGCCTTTTTCGACAAGCGCAAGGGCCATCCGCCGCGCGATGTGATATACGCCGAGGCTGTGCGCCTTGCGCGTATGCGTCGCGCCTGGATAGACAAGGGCGACAGGTCCCAGCTGACGAATCCTGTCGAGAACCATAAAGCTTTTGGACTGAAAAAGCGCGTGAAGGGGCGCATCCATATGGACATCGCCCCACACAGGATCCCGTACCACCACATCGAAGTGGTGTATGAGCGCATTCAAGAGCGAAATTTCCGACATTTTCGCACCAACCTCTGAGCCAAGATTTACGTATGGATTGTAGCAGCAGCAGGAGCACAGGTACAGCGGACAATGAGCGCGTTGACTAGCATACCCATTTTCCTCCATGATTGTCGCGTGGACTCTGTACAGGGCTATGTATTTCACGCCGCGGATGGGTTTCTCCATCATCTACTCGAAGAACTGCCCTCCGTGACGAGGATCGACGGCGAGCTTGTGAGCTCATGGAACAAGGGCGGAGACCCACCATTCGATATCTCCGCGCACCCCATATTCTGGACGCGCAACACGTGGCTTGAGCCCTTTCTCTTCGAATTTGGCTCGATCTCGGAGGCTGCCCGCACGTTGAGGGCGATACAGCGCAACTGGAGCCCTGTCCCCATTCGCTTTGCACGGCGGACCCTCCTCATTGCGGAACAGCTGCCGTACTTCTCGGTAAAGCCACATACATTCCCTTTCCGCTCACCGGAGGCTCCCATGGGCTCATTCACACTTCTCGACGAGCATCTGCTTCTCGGATCGGCACGATGCACGAGTCCCTTCCCCAATGGGGTCATTGAATTCGAGGAAAACAAGGACGACCCACCTTCGCGGGCATATCGTAAACTTTGGGAAGCCCTGGTTCTTGCAGGCCAGATACCTCTGGCTGGGGAGCGCTGCATCGACGCCGGCGCAAGCCCCGGAGGCTGGACCTGGGCGTTGGCCTCGCTCGGCGCATCGGTACTGTCGATAGACAGGGCGCCCCTGGAGCCGCGCATCGCGCAGATGCCGAACGTCGAGTGGCAAAAACACGACGCCTTCACGCTGAAGCCTCAGGACATCGGCCCTGTGGACTGGCTCTGTTCCGATGTCGTCTGTTATCCCGAAGCCCTATGGCAGTGGGTCTCGGCGTGGATAGAATCGGGGCTCGCCCGCAACTATATCTGTACCATAAAAATGCAGGGCGAGACTTACGACCGCGCGACGACCATGAAGTTTGCTGCTATCCCCGGTTCGCGAGTCGTACACCTCTGGCACAACAAGCACGAGCTCACGTGGATCAAGCTGGCCTCGTGGGGCTGACGCGCCTAGGCACCCAGCCTTGACTTAAGCCTACTGAAGAATTCTTTTTTGAGCTCGTCCTCATTGTGGGGCCGAACCTGTTCTTCCGCCATGACAATAAGGTCTTGAGGCAATTCGCCCAGAAAGGGAGATGGTGCTGTTTCCTGCAACGAGCCATTCTTTTTGCGCTGCATCGCGCGACTGATGAAGAGCTGCTTCTTGGCTCGTGTGACGGCGACATAGAAAAGCCGCCGCTCTTCTTCGATGTTGCCGCTCTCTTCGACAGAGCGGGCGTGCGGAAGTATTCCGTTCTCACAGCCGGGGATAAAGACATAGTCGAATTCGAGCCCCTTGGCTGCGTGGATGGTGAGGAGGCTGAGGCGCCGCTCCTCTTCACCGGCATCATCGCGCACGGTGAGAGAAATTCTCGCCAGATATGCGAAGATATCCTTCTCGAAGGTGTCCGGGTCTTTTTCCCAGCGCTCTGCCGAGGCAGCCAAAAGCTCGATATTGCGATACTTCCATACTGCAACCTTGTCACTCTTCTTATATTCTTCGAGAAGATACTGCCAATATCCGACATCCTCGACGATGTTCCGGATTGCGGCAGAGACTGGCCTTTTCTCCTCAAGAAAAGCGATCCTTATCTGGGCGAGGTAGTCGAAAAAGGCATAAACCTCATTGAGGGCCTTGTGGATGTGGCCGTCTTTCGGCTGCGCAGAACCGGACTGCCGGGCTAACTCCGCAGCGCGGTGCAGGGAGACGGAGTGCAGCCTGGCGATATTCGAAAGAAACTCGATGGTGGCGGGCCCTATGCCGCGCCTCGGCACATTGATCACGCGGAGCACCGAAACGTCGTCGTCAGGGTTGACTGCGGCCCTGAGATAGGCGACGATGTCCTTCACCTCCCTTCGCTGGTAAAACGACGGTCCTCCGGCGACTCGGTAGGGCACATTATGTTCGACAAGCTTCTCTTCGATTCCCTCGGTAAGTGAATTGGTGCGCACAAGAATGCCGAAGTCATCCCAGCCCGCGTGCTCGCGGAAGCGCAGTTCCCGTATCTTGGCGATGATTTTGTCTGCTTCATCCTCTTCGTCCTCTGCCTCGACCAGTGTGATGGGCGTGCCGTGTACTCCCTGGGGAGACCAGAGCTGTTTTTTCTTGCGCCGCGTGTTGTGTGCGATCACTGTGTTCGCGGCGGTAAGGATGCTTCCGGTCGAACGATAATTCCGCTCGAGCTTGATCTCGACCAACCCGGGATGATCGAGCTCGAAACGTTCGATGTTGCGAAAGTCGGCCCCACGCCAGGAATAGATCGATTGATCGTCATCGCCCACGACGCAGATGTTACCGCTTTCGATCTGCCGGATGAATGCATATTGCTGCAGGGATGTGTCCTGAAACTCGTCGATCATGATGTAGCGGAAACGAGAGCGATACCGCGCTCGGACCTCATCATGGTTCTCAAGCAGTTCGAGGGGGAGCGCGATAAGGTCGTCGAAATCCATGGCATTGTACACTTTGACGGTCTTCCGGTAGAACTCGTAGAGTTCCAGTTCGCGGGAACTCAACTCGCCCTGTTTTCCATATCCTGCCCTGCGCGCCGAAAAAAGCTGGGAGAGCCTAATCGGATCGAGCTTTTCACTGGGCATGCCTAGTTCACGCGCGCTCTCGCGAATCGCACGCATTCTGTCCTCTTCATCGTAGATGCTGAAATTGGAGCGGTATCCGAGCAGGCTAGCCTCTTTTCGGAGCATCCATGCGCCGAAAGAGTGAAATGTGGATACCATGAGGCTTTTTAAGGGAAGACCGGTGAGAAGATGCACCCTCTGGACCATCTCACTCGCCGCCTTGTTCGTAAAGGTCAAGGCGAGGATCGCCTCTTGAGGAACACCTCTGGAGAGAAGATACGCGATCCGATAGGTAATGACTCTCGTCTTGCCTGATCCTGCCCCCGCTATGATGAGAACGGGCCCGTCTATGGTAGTCACTGCAATATACTGCTCAGGATCGAGCTCAGCCTGAAAGTCGATGTGCATAATTATCCTGTGCCGGCAAAAATTCAGTCTTGAATCAATACATTGGTTTAAAGAAAATCGTCTGGGTACCGACACCCCAGAGGGCAACAAGCAGGCTTATAATAATGCCGGCAAGCACCACCCCGCCCGCTATGGCAAAAAACGCCTTTTTGTATGACAGACCAAGCACCCAAGCTCCAAGCGTCCCTGTCCAAGCCCCTGTAACAGGTAACGGCACCGCGACAAAGAGCATGAGTCCCCAATAACCATACCTCTCTACCTGTGCATGAACCTTCCTCCGCGCCCTCTCCACAAACCGGTCAAAAAAATCCCTGTATGGGCGAATCTTATAAAAAAGCTTGTGGAGGCTTTCCAAAAACAGAAATGCTATCACAGGGACGCAGACATTCGCCGCGATGGCGATCACTGCCGCAAGGGGTATGGAGAACCCATTATACACAGCGTAAGGAATTGCCCCTCTCAGTTCGGAGATGGGAAGTATCGAAAAGAGGATGGTCATCAGAAGTGGCGTCATCGAGGCACTATAACACGCCGAGATTCTTCATGTCTAGGAAAGGGTGCCTTCCGACCATCTAGGCAAAACTCGCCAGCGCAGAAAAAAGATACTCCGGTTCCGGCTCAATCCAGTGAAGTCCGGGCAGGCCGCGAAAAAAGGTCATCTGTCGTTTTGCATACTGAGAGGTATGCAGCTCGATTGCCTGGGCAATAGTATCGAGTGGTCTTCCTGCCAGTTCAAAGAACTCACGGTACCCAATGGCCTGCATCCCAGGGTCCGAAGGACCAAAACCACGCGACACAAGGTTCTCCACTTCGGCAGCAAGGCCGGCCTGCATCATCGCCTCGACACGGGCATGAATCC
>DIXD01000075.1 GCA_002435985.1 Spirochaetaceae bacterium UBA6089 | reverse complement strand
CGAATTCCAAGGTGTTGATCGAGGCCGCGATGGTGTCGGCATCGATGCCGTCCCGCGCAAGTTGCTCGAGTGTCGAAAAGATGAGATTCTCCACATCGGCGACTCGAGCGGGCTCAACCCCCTTAAGCCCGATCGAAAATGCCGTCTGGCGCAGCTCTTCGGAGAAGCCGAAGCCCGCAAGGTCTTCGCCGAGCCCCGATTCGATCAGCGCCTTGCGCAGCGGCGAGGCAGGCGTGCCGGTCAAAATATGGAACAGAATCGCAGCCTTCATCGAAAGCTCGGGGTCTCCGTGCTCATAGAGAGCCCAGTTCACCGCAGTGTAGGCCTTGGCCTCGTCCTGGTCGCTCGCTTGGAATTTGTACTCGAGATGGCGCGGCTTAAGAAACCCAGGCTGTGCGGCCGGCAGGGATTCGATGGTGGCTCTGCCGAAGGGCGCAAGCCAGTCTTCCATGATGGCAAGGCGCGTGTCGGGGTCGTCGTCGCCATAGAAGAAAATGAAGGCATTTGCAGGGTGATAGTACCTTGCGTGGAAACGAAGGAATTCCTCGTAGCTGAGGGCAGGTATTTCCAGCGGGTCTCCGCCCGAGTCGACCCCGTAGGGTGTGTCGGGGTAGAGGCTCCGCCTGCAGAGGTCATCGTGCATGTCGTCGGGATCGGAGTAGGCACCCTTCATCTCGTTGAAGACGACACCCTTATAGCTGAGTTTCTTGGTGGCCGGGTCTACCTCATAGTGCCAACCTTCCTGCATGAAGGTGTGTTCGGTGAGGTTCGGGTAGAAGACCGCATCGAGATAGACATCGATCAGGTTGTAGAAATCTTTGAGGTTTGTGCTGGCCACGGGGTAACAGGTCTTGTCTGGATAGGTCATCGCGTTGAGAAAGGTGTTGAGCGAGCCCTTCATGAGCTCTACGAACGGCTCCTTGACCGGATACTTGCGGGAACCGCAGAGCACCGAATGCTCGATGATGTGGGCCACGCCATCGCTCCGCGATGGCGGCGTACGGAAGGTGATGCCGAAGACCTTGTTCTCATCCTTATTGATCACGGAGAGAAGACGGGCGCCCGTCGGCTCGTGGCGGTACAGTCTGAGCACGGAATCGAGTTCGGGAACCGATGTTTCTTTCTGAAGTACGAAGGACATGAAGCGCTCCTTGGTGGTGGCGGTGTAGTGCGAGAGCGGAAAAGGCCCCATGGGCTTCGTTGTATGCCGGCTCTCTTGATATAGAGTAATGAATCGCTGTCGATGAGGGAAGCATCGCGCTGTTGGGCAGCGCGATGCGCAAGATTTGTTCGGGAAGATTGTACTTACTACTTTTTGCCGTGATTGCCCTGATTTCCGGAGCCCTTTCCCACCCCATTATTGTTTTGATTCTTCGCACTGGTTTCTGTCTGAGTCTGCGTCATACTACGATTGCCGTGTTCGGCTGCAATTTCGGATGCCATCGTTCGGCTGTGCGTTCTCATCTGCTCTTTGAGTTCGAAGAATTGTGCTGAGCCCAGATCGATACCGAGCGCTTGTGCGAGTACGCCCCAGCCATGTCCTTCGGTGTTCAGACGTGCGGCCTGTACCACAGCTTCCGAGAGTTGAACTCCCGACTGTTGGCACATCTCAAGCGCGAGCCATATCTGACCTGCCGTGTAACCCTGTGTGTTCAGGTCCTGCAAAACCGAGAGTTCGACGCGAAACTGCGCGCTCAATTTGGTGAGAAGCGCAGTTGTATCGATATTCGCGGCGACGTCGACCGAGGCAATGATGTCTGTCAGATCATCGGTCGCCGGAACCGTCGCATCGCTTGTCTGGCCGAATATCGTGCCGACACCGCCGAAGGCGAGGACCAGCACGAGAGCGAGCGCCCCATGTGTCAATCTATCTTTCATCTGAAACCTCCGTTCCCTTTTTGGGATATATTCTTACGTGTTCGATAATGGATACCCAACGGCCGGCGACTCGGTTGCAGAAAAAACGCTGCCGGATGGCTGGATATGGGAGCCTTAAGAAGATATGTTTTTAGTTATGCCCGAAAATCCAGATGCAGCATGGGAAGACGCAATCATCGGGCGCGTGCTGGAAGGAAATTCCGAAGCGTTTCGGGAAATCGTGGACGTGTATGCCCCTCGCGTGCTTTCCTTTTGCCGGGCGCACATGCGTTCTGAAGAGGATGCCCGTGACGCGGCTCAAGAAGTCTTCATCCGCGCCTATAAATCTCTCGGTTCGTATAGACGAGGCGAGAATTTTGCTTCGTGGCTCTTCGCGATCGCCGCCAACAATGTGCGCACGCATGCCAAGCTTTTTTCGGCAAAGCGACAGAAGGAAGAACTGCTTCGACAAGGTCATATCGAGGAGCCGACGCGCGATCCGGCGGAAGAGGCCGAGCTGGCGCTTCAGAAAAGCGCGCTGAGATTCGCGGTCCAATCTCTTCCCGACGATCTTCGTAAGCCTGTGGCTCTGTACTATTTTGCCGGACTATCCGTTCGCGAGACGGCACACGCGCTGGGCATCGGCGAAGAGGCGGTCAAGACGAGACTGTTCCGAGCGCGCGGGCGGCTGCGTAAAATTCTTCAGGATGGAGAGCAACCGAAACGCCCAACGAGAGGTATATCTCTATGATGAAATGTGCGGATGCAAGAGCTTTTGTCGACACATGGGAGAAGGGAGAAGGGCAGATCGACAGCACTTCGGTCGACGAATTCGGCCGACACCTCGAATCGTGCAGCGTCTGCATGCGTGAATTCGGAGGCCTGCTCCCCTTTATGATGCGCGATGTCGGCGCCCAGATGGCTGAAGAGCCGGTTCCCCGGGACTTTGTCGACGGTGTGATGAACGCGATTTCGGCGACGCGCGGAGAATGCGCACACGCCCACCGTTTATTGCCCGCGCTCGCGGCCGCCGCAGCGATCTTCATCATCGGTATCGGCCTCGGCTTCTATTTCGGCGACCGCAACGCCGACACGGTGCGAGTCACGTTTATGCTCTATGCCCCCGAAGCCGAATCGGTGCAGCTCGCCGGCGATTTTACTTCCTGGGATCCGAGGGACTTCACCCTGAAGAAAGTGGATGGAGGCGGCATGTGGGAAATTCAGGTTCCTCTTCAAAGAGGCAGGGTCTATGTTTATAATTTTGTCATAAATGGCAGCCGGTGGATTCCCGATCCGAAGGCGACCGGCATCGTCGACGATGGCTTTGGGGGCTCGAGCAGCCTCCTGATATTATAGGAATAATATGAGCATGATGCATCGATATCGGAGTCTGGCGGCGATCATTGCGGTTCTCCTCGTTTTTGCCGTTCCACAGGCGGCCGTCGCTCAGAATGTCGAGGCTTGGTTCTCGAAGTCGGACCACCGTGCGGCGTACGGTGCGATTGTCGACGAGGTCGAGGCGATGGCGCAACAGTTTCAGCATTTGGGCATTTCCGATTCGATCCTTGCGGCGAGACTCGAAGAAGGGTACCGCAAGCATGTCGGTATCGAAGTGCTCGCAGCATCGCTGAGGACTGATGCACAGCGGGCGGGCCGGCTTGTCGCCATGTTTCGCGAATATGGACTTTTCCCTTCTGATAAAAAAAACGCTACCTCGATGGTTGAACAGATGCTCATCTTCATGAGAGCAGGGCTCACCGAGACCGAAATACGAGGCGCGCTCACCGCAGGAGTGGCCAAGGCCGGAAAGAGCCCGAAGGCTGCATCGCGCGCGCTTGCCGCCCTTGCCGTGGTCGCGTCGGCCAACGCCCAATCGGAATTGTCCGAAGAAGATCGTCTCACGCTTGTGACCGACCTTATCGCAAGCGATCTGTCCGAAAGCCAGTTCGAGTCCATGGCTGCAGCGAAGCAGGCTTCGAAATCCCAAGGCTGGCAGGAAAGCAGTCGGGCCTCGGAAAGCCGCCCTACCTCGGAAAGCAATCGGGGCCAGAGCGGGCAACATCAACCCGGTCAAGGCAAGAGCGCATCGCAGGGCAATGAGAACAAACAAGATGATCGAGGAGGCCAAAGCCAGGGCAGTCACGGTAAAAAATAAAAATTTGTTATCCGTGCAACCGAATCCTTCTCTCCGTCGACCATTATGTGAACAACAGAAACCTTCAAGGGAGGAAGGATATGAGAACATCAAGAAAGGCGATTGTGCTTCTTATGGCGGGCGCTATGCTCCTCGCCGCGACCACTGGCGCGTTTGCGCAGGGTTATGGCCGGAAGGGAGGCTCGCGTGCCACGACTGCGGGGTATGATTTCACCTATGGCTATGGACGCAACACCACGCCCCAAGCCGTACCGGGAACCGTTCACTTCGGTTATGGTCCGCGCGGCGGATTCAATAAATTGGGCAATGCCAATCCGCAGTTCTCCGGCGGCATGAGGATGATGGGATCGGGCGGTTACGGCGCGCTCTACTATTCCCAGTATCAGAAGCTCTCTACAGAGGACAAGGCAAAAGTGGACAAGATTATGGAGGATTCGACCGCGCAGGTTGTTCCGCTCCAGAATGAAGTCCGCATCGTGAGGCTCGATCTGAATAATTTGCTCTGGAGCGAGAGCCCCGACAAGGCCAAGATCGATGCCGACATTGCCAAAATCGCCGACCTTCAGAAGAAGATTCAGGAGATTCGCACGAACGCCATCCTCGAGGTCAATGCGATCTTCCGGGCAGCACAGTAATCTCGAAGCCTGAAGTGAATGACTGAAAGCCCGCCCGGGAAACATACCGGGCGGCTTTTCCTTTGGAGACTGTGGTATAATTTCTGCAACCGAAACGCCTGATTGAGCGACAATAGTTATAGAAGAATCGGAGGATTTCGATGAGATCAAAACGAGTCGGGGTGGCGGCGCTTGTATGCTTTGCTGCAGTGGCCATGTTTGTGAGCGTTTCCACGGTGAGCGCACAGGGCGGCCCCGGCATGGGCATAGGAAACCATGGAGTGATGGGCCCCGTAGCGGTGCGCGAATGGTTTCGAAGTTTGAACCTCACTGAGGAAGAGTTGGATAAACTTGAAGAGGTTCTCGATTCGAGACAGATCGAACTGTCCAAGGCTCAGAACGAAATCAGAATTTATCAGGCTCAGGTGGCGACGATGCTTCTCGATCCCGAGCCGGACATGAAGTCGATCGAAGATGCGATATCGAAGAGCCTTGAATATGAGAAGATCGTGAGGTTGATTCAGATCGAGCGGCAGGTGGAGATTCGCAAAATTTTGGGAGAGGAGCGCTGGCAGACGATTCTCCTTTTGGTGCGCGAAGCGCGAACTTCGGAGAAAATAGGCCAATTTGCAAATTCTTTCGGCACAAAGGGACTAAAACCTCAAGAAGTCGACATGTATAGCAGGCTTCTCACCATATTGCGGCAGGTTATGTGAGCAAGAAAAGCAGTATATTATGATCGATGATACACTATTGGTGCGGACAATGCGCGTAGCAAAAAAAGAACCCGACAGCCTCACGCCGGTCGTCGATGATCCCTTCGACCTCGAGCTTGCCGTCGAGGCATCCGGCGGCGATAAAGGTGCCTTTGAGCGACTTATGTGGCGATGGTGGGATCGCATTCGCGGCTACTGTGCAGCCTTTGTCGCCTTTGATGCCGAGCTTGCCGAAGAGGCGGCACAGGAATCGCTCATCAGGATCTATAAGGCATTGCCGAAATGGCGCAGAGAGAGCTCCCTTGGAGCCTATCTGTACGGCATTTGCCGGACTGCGAGCGCGGATGTCATGCGCAGAGCCGCCCGCCATCACGCGCACAATGTACAGGTCGAAACATTCGATTCTTTTCCCTTGGAGAGTCATCACTCGACCGGTGAAGGAAATGTGCTGAACGAAGAGGCGAACCGAATGCTTGCCGTCGCCATGCAAAAGCTCGATCCCGAGGACCGAGCGATGCTCTATCTGCACGAGGTGGAGGACAAGGGGCTGGCCGAGCTAGGGGAGATGTACGGCCTGCCACTCGGCACCGTAAAATCGAGGCTGTTCCGTGCGCGAGACAAATTGGGCACACTGCTCAGGGAGATGGGCTATGAGCTTCACTAAAAAGAGAACGATCGAACTCAAGGGGGCGCTGCGAGAGAGTGCCTTGGAATCTGCGCCCTCCTTCCCCGATTTTTCCCAGGTGTACCGCAAGGCAGAACAGCGCCCGCAGCGGGTACGTCGCCTTGCCCTATCGATGAGTGTGGTGGCGGTCACCGCCATTGCGAGTTTCTTGGTGGGCATCTATTGGTATGATCGGTCATCGAGCGATACTGCACTCATCGATTCATGGTCGTCGATCTCGTCCTCTGCGCCGACTGCGCTGAGCATCGACACTTTAGGCGAGCAGCAAGACAGAGTCGTGGTCGCCTCGACGCAGAACACCACCGTCAATCTATTCGTACAGGACCTCTGGGAGAGCTCGTCCGGCATCAGCTGGTAATTTCAATAGTTGCGCGCAAAGATGGCGAGGTATTTGGCCTCCTTGCCGCAGATCGCACATTTGCCCTCGACATGCTCCTGTCTTCCGAGCGGCAGACAGCGCAGTGTGGCCTTGGTCTTCTCTTTCAGCGAAGTTTCACACTCAGGAGAGCCGCACCAGAGCGCTTCCGCAAAGCCGCCTTTTGCGCCGCTCGTGCCCGCGGTTTCCACGCCGAAGAATTCGATGAGCCCTCCAAGGTCTGCAACCGGTACGGTATTTTCGTCGCGGAAGGCCTTTGCCCGGGCGAATAGCGAGTTCTGGATGAGCGCCTGCAGCTCTTTGAGTTTGGCAGGGACCTCGCTCACGGGGACGAAGAGTTTTTCGCCGGTATCTCTTCGCACCATGACGACTTGATTCGACTGCATATCGCGGGGGCCGATTTCGATGCGCACCGGCGTACCGCGCAGCTCCCATTCGGCGAATTTCCAGCCGGGGCTTGAAGCATCGTCGACATCGAGTACGACCTTGAATCCCGAGGCCTTAAGTGCAGCCTGCAGTTTTTCGGCGTATGCCGTCACTGCCGCCTTCGTGTCGTTGCGGTAAATAGGGATGATCACGGCGTCTTCGGGCGAAATCGTAGGCGGCAGTACAAGCCCTTTGTCGTCCGAATGTGTCATGACGAGTGCACCGACGAGCCTCGTCGAGACGCCCCAGCTTGTTGCCCAGACATAGTCGAGCTCACCCCGTCTGTTCTGGAACTGGACGTCGAAAGCGTGGGCGAAGTTCTGGCCCAGGAAGTGGCTAGTGCCGGCCTGCAGCGCCTTTTTGTCCTGCATCATCGCCTCGATGGTGTAGGTTTCGACTGCGCCGGCGAATTTTTCGCTCTCGCTTTTCATACCCGAAACGACGGGCACCGCGAGATGGCGTTCGACCACATCGCGGTACACTTCGAGCATGCGCATGGTCTCTTCGCGGGCTTCTTGTTCGGTTTCGTGTGCGGTATGTCCTTCCTGCCAGAGGAACTCCGAGGTGCGCAGAAAAAGGCGTGTGCGCTTTTCCCAGCGCACCACGTTTGCCCACTGATTGATGAGCAGCGGTAGATCGCGCCATGACTGGATCCAGTTGCGGTACATGGACCAGATGATGGTCTCGCTCGTGGGGCGGATACAGTAAGGCTCTTTCAACTTTTCACCGCCGCCGTGGGTCACCACCGCGAGTTCGGGCGCAAAGCCCTCGACGTGCTCGGCTTCTTTTTCGAGAAAACTCATTGGGATGAGGAGGGGAAAATAGGCGTTTTCGTGGCCGGTTTCCTTGAACCGCCGATCGAATTCATCGCGGATTTTTTCCCAGATCGCGTAGCCGCGCGGTCGGATCACCATGCTGCCCTTGACCGGCGAATAATCTGCCAGTTTTGCATTCAAGATGATGTCGATGTACCATTGCGAATAGTCGACTTCGCGCGCCGTAATTTTCTCTGCCATCTGTTGCACCTCTGATCTCGGGAATTCGCCATACTATAGTAAAAAGCCATGCTTCAATCAATCGCTGCGATAGAGTAAGATATATGCGTGACGACGCGCAATTTTCGTGTTACCTATTGGCTCTTTGCAAGCCTCAGCCTCGTACTGCTCCTCGGAGCTATACTGCTCGCCATACGGATCGGCACCGACAAGCGCCTTCCTTTTTTCCTTGCGGACTCTCGCCTTTACACCGAATATTTTTTCTTGGGAGCGCCTGTGGGCATTCAGCTGGCAGCAGCCTTTGAGATATGTGGTTTTGCGGTGGGAGTGACTGCTCTCTTGACCTTGGTACTCTTTACTTTTCAAAAAACGACCTCTATGGAAGTCTATCTGCTCGTGCTGTGGCTCTTTCTGGCCGATATCGAAATCCTGCGCTTGCTTATGCTCATAATCGCGCAGCGCAACACCTCGATCGGTGCCCTCGTCTCATTGAGTCGGCTGGTCTACGGTGCAAGGTTTGCGGGGATTATCGCCCTCTTTATCTCGGGCCTCTATGCAGTGGGTGTGGGGCATGAGCGATCACAGACAGCCTATCTCATTGCCCTGCTCGGTGGTGCGGTGCTGGCAATGCTCTTGCCCATCAGCATCGATCGCTTTCAAGCTTCGTTCATGCTGCAAACAGGCTATCGGGACATCACGATGGTCGTGACGGTGGCGCTCGTGGCGATCAACGGTGTGGATTATCTTGTTGCGGCCAGACAGAAAGAAGATCCCTCCTATGCGTGGGTGGGTATTGAGCTGACGGCTGCGGCCGCTGCGTGGATATGGCTTTGGGATACGAGGCCGTTGGGCTGGGGACTGGCAGCAGTTCTCTTTTTTGTGCTCTGTGTGGTGTTGGCCATCAAGCGGCTCCATGCAATCTATATTTGGAAATGAGAGGGTAGAGCGTAAAGCACTAGAGCTTAAAGCACAAGCGAAGCGGCGACACCCGCAGCGAGCGGTATGATGACATTGTCCCAGTCCTTGGTCGGCCAGAATTCGACGAGGGCGGTCGTCAGGGCGACGAGGCATGCAGGAACAAACTTGCCCGTAAGAAGAAAGACGGTCAATAGCACACTCGCAAAACAAAAAATGGTACCCTCTACGGATTTCCCCCCGGAAAACGGCATGGAGATACGCCCGAAAGATTTCCCGATAAGGCTCGAAAAACTGTCTCCGATCCCTAGGGCCAGAATGGCGACTTTTGCCTGAAGGGGATCGAAGATGAGCAGTGAAAAGAGTGCGCCGAGCGCCAAGGTTACAGGCCCCAGGACAAAGCGGTTACCGTCCCGGCGGCGCGCGGCCCTCTCCGTAATAGGCGCGATCAACGGCACCATGATACCGCGGTGCCTGAGCATCTCGCTGACCGAGTAGATCACCATACCTACAACGAGACTGACGACCGGCAGCGCAGGCGCAATATCGAGCAGAGGAATGCAGAGAAGGATCAGCACGTGTAGGGACTTTCGCGTCAGTTCGATACGCAGCTCTTCGACCGGAGAGCGGAAGAGCGTGCGCCGGACTATACTATGATCGATCCTCACATTTGGCCTCGTTTCGCTATTCTTGACATGCGTGTGCCTCGTTTGCTAGGATGATGGATGCGAGCGCTGAATGGGCGATTAACTCAGCGGGAGAGTGTCACCTTCACACGGTGGAAGTCATTGGTTCAAATCCAATATCGCCCATCCAGCGCTCTTTTTCGTTCGTCGGCAGCATAGCCGGTACAAAGCAAGCAAGAGTTGTCGCAACGCCACTCCACTAGGATATGCCACTTTTCTCCGAAATTCAATGTACAAGCCTGCAGCAAGCAATGTCTGGATGGAGCTGCCACACATCAGTCCTTTACCGCACCCGGTTTTCTCCCCGCTTTTCTCTCGATAACCCCCAAATACCAGATGGCGAGGCTCGCCATGGCTGCAATTGCCCCGAGGAAAGGCCAGGCCGTTCTTAATCCAAAGCGGTCCGTAAACGCGCCTACAATAGGCGGGCTTATGCTCCATCCGAATCCTGCGAGCAGGGGCAGGATGGCCTGAAACCTGGCACGGTGCGATATGGGCGTGTGGTTTGCGATATAGGTTCCTTCGTTCGTCGCATTGACGATTTCGCCGAGCGTCCAGATCGCGGTCGTGATATACATGAGCGGGATGGAAGGTGCAAGCCCTATGAGACCGAAGCCCAGCCCGAACAGAACTCCCGAAAGCGCCACGGCGTTGACGGGCCTCCAGCGCTGGGTGAGCGTCATGATCGGCGTCGAGAGCACGATCACCATCATCACGTTCAGCGTCATCAGGGTACCGTAGATCACCGAACCCCGGCCACCGAAAAACTCCTTGGTCTGAAGAGGCAGAATAAAGCGGTGCTGCGCATACACAAAGCCGTACAACCCCGTCAGCAACGTAAAAATGATCAGATATGGCCTTGAGAGCATTGCCTGAACGATGTTCCCCCGGTGCCCCTCGTCCTCCCGGCCGGAACCGAAACTCGCTTCGACCTGTTCGTGGGTGGGCTTGGTTTCGGGGACCTTGAGCGCGACGAGGCCGATCGCGGTGAAAATCGCGATTGCGTTTCCCCAGAAGAGCCATGACGTCGCTTTCTCAAAAAGGAAGCCCGCGATGATCATGCCGACCGCAAAGCCCAGATTGTGCCCGAGATAGGTCAGGGAGAACCCCGGTCTCCGGTTTTCAGGGGTGGTCAGGTCAGTCATCATAGCGGAGCGTGCGGGGTCGGTCAGCCCGTCGAAAAATACACTCGCCAGCAGGAACCATCGGACATTTCCGCCTATGCTTTGGAAACCGCAGGGAATATAGCAGAGACCCGACAGCACCTGCGCCATGACCATGAGTTTCTTGCGCCCAAAGGTGTCCGCAATTTTCCCGCCGATAAAATTTGCCGGGATGTAGGCCAAATTGACAATCATGATGAAGACGCCGGCCTCTTCCTGGCTCATGCCGAGCCGGCCCGTGAGGTATAGCGTCAGAAACGGAAAAACGAACATTCCTGCGGAATTTATGACCGTTGCGCCGAAGAGGACATAGAGGGATGACGGAAGACCGCGATATGCGTTGAAATATGTTCGTAGGGGACGCATGGAGAATACAACGGTATATGGCTTTCGGCTTGCTGGTCAAGGGCGCGTGAGTGGAAGCGCGCACCCCTTCCGGGAATTGCACGCGGCTCGTCTCACCATTACAATAGGCCACATGAAAGGCATCATCGTCGCGGCCGGCTATGGCACCCGCTTTTTGCCGGTCACCAAGACTGTCCCCAAGGAACTTCTGCCCATCGGCGTCACACCTAGCATCGCGTATATCGCCCAGGAATTCGTCGACTCCGGCATTGTGGACATCATCGTCATTACCAGCAGACGCAAAAAGGCCCTCGAAGATTATTTCGACCGCGAGATCGAGCTCGAGGAGCTTTTTGCGCGCGAAGGCCGAAAGGACAGGCTAGAGAAGATACAACCTCTTCCGGCCCGCGTTTCCTTCGTGCGCCAGACCGAAATGCGGGGCACGGGCCATGCCCTTTTGCAGGTCGCTCATCTGCTCGGAGGCGAACCCTGCGTGGTCGCCTATCCCGACGATATCGTGCTCGGACCGAAACCGCTCGCTCGCCAACTTATCGAAGTCTACAAACGCACAGGCAAGTGCGTGTTGGCGACAATTTTTGAGCCAGGCGACGTGTCGCGCTACGGCGTCGTCGATCCTGCGGCGGACGGTGTGAGCGTGCGCGGTTTTGTGGAGAAGCCTCCCGCCGGCTCGGAACCGAGCCATGAAGTTTCGATCGGCAGATACCTCTATACGCCGGAATTCTTTACATGGCTCGAGGAGGGCTGGTTCCGCCACGGTTCGGGTGAGTATTACCACACCTATGCACTCGACAAGATGATTCGCGCGGGAAACGTGGCTTTTGCCAGGGTCGAGGGAAGACGGCTCGATACCGGCGAGCCTGCAGGCTACTTCGAGGCGCAGCTTCTGAACGCTCTCGCCGACCCGGCGCTCAGAAAAGTGCTTGCGCGATTCGTGGCCGAATATGGAGCTACACTCGACAAAGGAGAAGCGTATCATGATTGATCCACGTCGACCTGGCCAATATGAGCGACTGTACACGCAACTCGAAGGTTTGATACCCGGCAAAAGTCCCAATCTTATTGCCGGCATGGCCACCATGGCCGCGCTCTTGCACGCCAAGCTTTCCCACCATTTTTGGACCGGCTTTTACCTTGTTGCCGGTCCTGATGAGCTCCATGTAGGGCCCTATCAGGGGTCAGTGGCTTGTCAGATACTCAAAGGCCATGGGGTCTGTTTGGCCTGTGCCACGAAGGGAGAAGCGCTGGTGGTTCCCGATGTGCATGCTTTCCCCGGCCATATCGCCTGCGATTCCAGATCCAAGAGCGAAATCGTTATTCCATTGAAAAAAGAAGGCCGGGTAGTGGCTGTTCTGGATATCGATTCGGAGAAACCCGCCATGTTCGATGAGGACGATGTAGCCCCTCTCCAGAGAATAGTAGAGCTTCTCGTGCCGTTGGTTCACACGAGCTTCTCTAATCCGATGATCGCGGAGTGACACGGCCTTGCGCCGCAATAATGCTCGCCTTTCTTGTAATACACTAATTCACTAATCCACAGTGATCGACTTTGAGACATTCTTCGGCGCGTCCGGATGCACACCGTGATTCTGAATACCGAGTGAATCGAGCCATTCCATCTTGCGCACCGACATGCGATATGCCAGATATTGCAGCACGATCGTCGCGGAGAACACGAAGAGGCAAGGGTCCCCCGACTGCGGGAGCGGAATGTACTTCGACCAATACTTTTCCATGCCCATCGGTTTGCCCTCCACCGCGAGCGCAAGTTCCTGCTGCGGCTCCGCAATGAGAACAATGTCCGCACCGCGAATCTTGTGCGTGTGGATCTGGCTGATCGTAATACGCCTATCGCGCTCTTCGGGCGGGCAGATGAACACCAGAGG
>DIXD01000109.1:1604-7390 GCA_002435985.1 Spirochaetaceae bacterium UBA6089 | reverse complement strand
GGGAACTGGATGGACACAGAATTGGCCAATCTCATTTCGAAGCTTCAGACTGAGGAAGAAGTCCATTTTGTCGGCCCGGATGCCGATCTTGCCGAGACCACATGCCTCGAACATCCGGGTTGGATAGTCCATCAGCCGGAACCAGAGAGAGAAATCGAGGCGCTTGCAGCCCTAGGAACAAGACTCTACCACGAAAAAGGTCCTGCAGAAGATGCTGCAGGACCAATGTACCTCAGGGAACCGGAAATCGGCGAACCGCTTGCGCGCTAGGACCTGGGCCTGTTCGCCGGAAAGACGCCGATTTTCAACAGTCGCTCAGAGATCCTTCTTATACACCCGATTTCGCTTGTGCTGGCGCTTCGGATAATCCTTCCAGATGCTCTGCACTTTAATGTTGTCCTCTAGTTCGAGGTTTGTCTCCGCGTATTCGATGCCGGCTTCCAGGGCCGAGCGCTGCAGAGCATTCATCACAATCGCGAGCACACCCCGCGACTGATAATCGGGGCGCACCGACACGAGGTACAGATCGAGGACCCGCGGATGTTGCAACGCATGCAGCACGTGGTACCATCCTGTAGGAAAGAGCCTACCGTGCGAGCGGCAAAAGGCCTTCGACAGGCTCGGCATCGAAATACCGAAGCCAACGAGGTGTTCCTGGTCGTCCACAAGTATCTTTGTAAAGCGTGGATTTACGAAGCCGAGATACTGCTTGATATACGTGTCCACCTGACGCTCCGTGAGGGGCGTAGTGCCGTACAGCGTGCTGTAAGTCTCATCGATAAGGCGAAAAAGCTCCCTTCCGAATTTTTTGACAATGACACGTTTGTCGGTCCATTCGTAGAGGTGAACACCAGAGCGTTTGGCAAGAAGGTCGGCGACACGTTGCACCTTTTCGGGAATTTCTTTGGGAGTAAAAATTTGAAATTGAAGCCAGTCGACATCTTTCAGATAACCGAGCCGCTCCAGATGTCGAGGATAATAAGGATAATTATAGATGGTCGCGATCGTCGCTAGTTCACCAAAGCCTTCGATGAGCATGCCCTCCCTGTCCAAGTCCGTAAAGCCTAAGGGACCGTGCACCCCGCTCATACCCTTAGAAGCGGCCCAGGCCTCCACGGTGCTCAACAGCTTTTCGGAGACTTCAACATCGTCGATAAAATCGATCCACCCGAAGCGAGCCCACTTGTTGCCCCATTTTTCAATATAGCGGTGGTTGATTATCCCTGCGATACGTCCGACCAGTCTGCCATCCTTCCATGCAGTCCAATATTCAGCCTCACAGTGTTCGAAGGCGGGGTTCTTGTCCTTTCTGAGCGTCCGTATCTCATCGAGGCGTGGCGCAGGCACATAGTTGGGTTCATTCCAATACAGATGCACCGGAAAACCGACGAACTGCCGCAATTCCCACAAATTCTTCACTCTTCTGATCTCAACCGCCATTCTTACCCCTTATCTCAGCCTTCCACTGGTGAACGAACAATTCGTAGGCTGCGATGGTCGCCTCGGACGTAATATCGCCAAGAGCACCACGGCCAAGCCAGTCGTTGCCATCCAAGATATAAAGATGCACAAGCTGATTCTCGGCATCTTCAATCGAAAAGCTTGGATCAATGGCTCGGCGGCGATGCAGGCCACTTAGAATTCCATCGAAAATTTCCTTATATTTTTCATCATGCCACTCGGCCATTGGTACCCCAACAACAATTACATCGTTAAATTATAGACGGAGAGGCCAGAAACATACAAGGTATTGACCAATAGGGCTATTTTGAGTTATACAACCACCTGCACGGCGGGATAGCTCAGTTGGCAGAGCAAGCGGCTCATATCCGCTGGGTCGTGGGTTCAATCCCCTCTCCCGCTAAGGCATTTTCAAGGCCCCCAAAAGGGGGCCTTTTTTGTTGGTTATCGGTTGAGTATCGGTGTGTCTATGGTTCAGGTGTAACTCAGGTGTAACGATAGAAAGTCGTCCCAAATGCGAATCTTACGTAAGCAATAATTTTACGTAAGATTTCCCTGCCCTGGTTGACAGCAGGCTCACTTAGAACTAAACTTCTGTATAGTATGGATCATCTCAGCACGCTTCGAATTCTCTCAGAGGCAGCGGACTGGGATGCTGTGGCACCAAGTCCCCGCATCGAGTCGTGCGGGCAAACTCTGATTGGGGAGAGCGCCGTGAACGACGAGCCTGGGGTGGCGACTCCTGCCCAAACACCGCAGGTCAGCGAGGATGCGGCCTATGGTATCTGCAGAGTCAAAAGGCTTGGCGGCGGGAGCGTTCCCATCCTCAAAGTGTTGCTGTCGAATGTCTGCTCCTACAACTGTGCATACTGCGTAAACCGCCGTTCGGCCAATGTCCGCCGGGCCTCTTTTCAGCCCGAGGAGCTGGCCAGAACCGTCGCCGACTTCGATGCGCGGGGTGTCATTCACGGCGCATTTATCTCGTCCGGCGTCCTAGGCTCCCCAGACGACACCATGGAGCGCCTTATCTGGACAGCCCAGACCTTGCGCGAACGGTACGTATATAAGGGGTACCTTCACCTCAAGGTGATCCCCGGCGCCTCGCCCGAGCTTGTACGGCTTGCGATGCGCTATGCAACACGGGTATCCGTGAATATTGAACTGCCCAGCGAAGAGAGCCTTCTCCGCATTGCCCCCGACAAGAGCCCCGATGCAATACTTACGCCCATGACCACGATTGCCGACCAGCTCTGTGAGCTTGCCGAAACAAACCCTCAGAGGACATCATCCGGCTCTTTCTCCAGCATGTCCGCAGGACAGACGACCCAACTCATTGTCGGGGCGAGCCCAGAATCGGACGCCGTGATCCTTGGACTCGCTCAGCATCTCTATACACGCTTCAATGTGCGTCGGGTCTATTACTCAGCGTTTCGTCCCGAGGGAGCCGCCCCTTCTCTGCCCCACCTCGCCGCGCCGCCATATAGGCGGGAGTTCCGTCTGTATCAGGCAGATATGCTCTTTCGATGGTATGGCTTCAGCCCCCAAGAGCTCTTTGCATCGGGCGAGTTCCTCGACGAGGACCTCGATCCAAAGACTTCGTGGGCACTACGCAACATCGAATTTTTCCCGGTGGAACTCATGACTGCAGACTTTGGCCAGCTGCTCCGCGTGCCCGGTATCGGCCCAGCGTCCGCGCAAAAAATCCTTGCACTGCGCAAGGCTGGCCGTCTTAACTCTTCATCGTTGAAAAAATTGCGCATTCGACTCAAATATGCCTTATGGTTCATCACTCTCCATGGAAGGTCGCAGGCAACAGAGATCCAGGGCCCCTGGGAAACACCAGCCCACTGCACGCTCGATCATCCCGAAATCCTCCGCGAGTTTCTCAAAGAGAAGAAACCAGTCCCTCCGCCAATAAATCCCGAGCTGGATTTTCTCTCGTGACGAAGAGTGGCTGTCATGCTGCTCAACGCCAATGCGGTCATCGGGGTAATTTTCTTCTACTGAGGCAGTTGCTTTCGGCCTCGGTCCCTTAGTGCGTCAATCCCTCACCGCGCCAATTCTCTGAGCGATGCGGCAAAGGGCGGACGGGCAATTCCTTTCTCCGTAATGATCGCTGTGATGAGCGAAGCATCGGTGACATCGAAAGCCGGATTGTAGGTCTTTATATTCTGAGGCGCCATGCGTGAACTGTACCATTGTGTGGTGATCTCCTCGCCGGGGCGTTCTTCGATGACAATGGACGCGCCATCCGAGCATTTCAAATCTACGGTCGAGGTCGGCCCGAGTACATAGAAGGGGATGCCGTAGTGCCTTGCAAGTATCGCCACCCCAAGCGTCCCGATCTTATTCGCGGTATCGCCATTCGCCGCAACTCTGTCGCATCCCACAAGCACGGCCTGCACCAGGCCCCGTTTCATCACGCTTGCGGCCATATTGTCACAGATAAGCGTCACATCGATTCTTGCCTCCGAGAGTTCCCACGCAGTGAGCCGCGCCCCCTGTAAAAGCGGCCTTGTCTCGTCGGCAAAAACCTTGAACTGATAATCCCGCTGTGCACCCAAATAGATCGGCGCAAGTGCCGTGCCCAATTCGGAAGTGGCGAGTGCGCCGGCATTACAGTGCGTGAGCAGCCCCCAATCTCTCTGGAGGAGGGATAGAGCATGCTCACCGATTGCGCGGCACATGCGGGCATCTTCATCGCGAATGGCATCGGCCTCCTCCTTGAGCGCGTGGATAAGGTGCGCAAGAGAACGGGCATCTGAGTCGGGGCTCGCCTCAGCCCGCAATTCAGTGACAAGGCGCTGTTCCATGCGGTTCAAGGCCCAGAAGAGATTGACAGCGGTCGGCCTTGAGGTCTCCAGGTACTGTTTCGCCTGTCTAAAAAGCGCAGTACCCGCCTCGAGGCTTTCGGCTCCACCATTGCGAACGGCAAGATAGGCTCCGTAGGCGGCGGCAATGCCGATCGCCGGGGCTCCTCTCACCCGAAGGTTCCGTATCGCTTCCCAAATATCTTCTGTCCGCGAGAGGCGGAGATACACAAGGTCATTCGGGAGGCGCGTCTGATCGAGAATCACGAGTTCTCCTCTTTGATCGTCCAGCGAGACGCTGCGAAATGTATGCATAATGGTCCCTTCCACTTCAAATCCGCAATTGACGAAAGTCTAAAACCCTCTCGCAGCCTTGTCAATTTCCGCCCGAGACCATGACATTTATTATAAATTCGTCTATACTCTATCTATGCAGAATGCACCACTCACGGCAAAGCCTTCGTGGCTCAAGATACAGCTTCCCCACGGGAATACGTGGCGGCACGTCGAAGAAATACTGGCATCCCATGGCCTGCACACAGTCTGCGATGAGGCTCGATGCCCCAATAAAGGCGAGTGCTGGGGCGCCGGTACGGCGACATTCATGATTATGGGAGATGTCTGCACCCGCGGCTGCCGCTTCTGTGCGGTGAAGACTGCGAAGCACGGCAGGCCTCTTGATCCAGATGAGCCTCGGCAGCTGGCCGAGGCAGTCCAGGCACTAGGCCTCAAGTATGCCGTCATTACCTCTGTCGACAGGGATGATCTGCCGGACCTTGGCGCAAGCCACTTTGCAGCATGCATCCGAGCCGTTCGAGAGCTGAGCCCCGATACAAAAATAGAAGTTCTAATTCCGGACTATAGAGGGCCAGAACTTGAACCTGTGCTCGCCGCAAGACCGGACATGCTCGCCCACAACGTAGAGACAGTCCGCCGCCTTCAGCATGTGCGAGATCCCCGTGCATCCTTCGACAAAAGCCTCCAGACCCTCCGCGAAGCCCACAGTGCCGACATTCCCACAAAGTCGAGCCTGTTGCTCGGCCTCGGCGAAACCGAGGAGGAAGTGCTGCAGGCGTTAAAGGAGCTTCGGAATGCAGGCGTCTCCATCGTCGTGATGGGGCAATATCTACGACCCACCCCCCGGGAGATTCCTGTAGTTGAGTATGTTACTCCTATGAAGTTTGCCGACTACGCTCAAAAAGCAAAGGCTCTCGGCTTTGCCTCGGTGATCTCCGCGCCCTTCGCGCGTACGAGTTACCATGCCCAGGAGACCTGGAGTGCCGCTCAGCACAGGAGCGCATATGAGACTTGAACTGATCGGTAAGCCGGAAGGCTGCAAACTGTTGCGCATGACCATCGATGTCGAGCCACCCCTCTCGTTATCCTCGCGCATACTCTTTCTTTCGATCCGCGGTGACTTCTTCGCAATCCCCGAGGAAGTCTTTGACGAGATCGAGGATGCGCTTGCAGGAACAACGCTTGGAGAGCTCGGGAAAAAATTCGACGGACTTGTCG
>DIXD01000109.1:0-1533 GCA_002435985.1 Spirochaetaceae bacterium UBA6089 | reverse complement strand
TCCATCGGGTATTTCCAAGGGCTGGAAGAAGAGGTCGACAGCGCTGCATGCAGGGCCGCCGGCATCGATGTCGTGCGGCGCATCACCGGAGGCGGAGCCGTATTTCATCACCATGAAGTCACTTACAGCATCGTACTGCCGCTCGACCACCCCCTCGCCCGCCGGAACATTCTCGAGTCCTATCGGCTCTTGCTGGGAGGCATCGTAGAGGGGCTGTCTTTGCTCGGCATCAGGGCTGAATTCGCACCCATAAATGATATCGTCACGGGAGGAAAAAAGATTTCGGGCAACGCTCAGACCAGAAAGCTGGGCTGTATTCTCCAACACGGCACCATTATCCTCGATGTCGACGTGGATCAAATGTTCACAGTTTTAAAGGTGCCACAGGAAAAAACCAGGGGAAAGCTCATCGAGGACATCAAATCGCGCGTCACGAGCGTGAAGCTCTGCGTGCCCCAAGGGGGGCTTACAAGCTTTGATTCTCTTTTTTCTTTGACGACACAATCACTTAAACAAGGTTTTACCAGAGCGCTCGATCTTGTCCTCACTAGCTCGTCGCCGACCGAATCCGAGGTTCAGCTGGCCGAGCAGCTTGCCCGTGAGAAGTTCGCATCGGAGACATGGACCGCCCTGCGGTGAATGTCCGATTTTTTTGAATTTTCGAATAATTTAGTTTATAATGTGAATATACATTGAGGAGAAAGACGAAGTTTTGATTGGAGTACTGATCCAAAATGTGACTATCCTCCTTTCCATCTATGTGTTTTATCATTTTACCTTTAGGCTGCTCAAAGGAAAACCCTGGACCATTTCGATCATAAACGGCATTTTTTCAGGGGGAACGGCCGTCCTTGCTATGCTCACGCCTTTTCGAATCGAGGAAGGCCTTTTCTATGATGCGCGCAGCATCGTGATCGGCATCGCCGGATTTTTCGGCGGTCCTCTGACAGGGGTCATCGCTACAGCCATTGCTCTCGCATACCGGATCAGTCGAGGTGGCGCTGGAATGGTCGCCGGCGCTCTCTCCATCATTTTTCCCTTTCTGCTGTCCATGATCGCGGCGAAGGTCCGACCACGGTATCAGCCCTTAGTCAAAAAGCACAAATTTCTCACGATAATCGGAACATGGTTTCTGGGCTTCCTCATTCATGTCTGTGTGGTGCTCTCACAGTTTCTTCTACCGGATGAAAGATGGCGTGAGGTTATTCCACTTATCCTGTTCCCCTACTTGATCATCTTCCCCATAGTATTTTCCCTCATCTGCCTCCTTTTTCTCGACAACGAACACATTGAAAAGGCGAACCGAGACCTCGCCGAGTCGGAAGCGCGCTATCGTAGCCTTTTTCAGAACCATCACACGGTGATGCTCATCCTCGACCCCGTCACAGGGGCCGTCCTCGATGCGAATCCTGCTGCCGAAGCCTTCTATGGCTGGGACCGCAGAACGCTCACCACAATGCACATCCAAGACATCAATACGCTTACTCCCGAAGAGGTGGAAGCAGAAATGGTCCGGGCCCGCCTCAGGAACAA
>DIXD01000012.1 GCA_002435985.1 Spirochaetaceae bacterium UBA6089 | reverse complement strand
GCACCTAGGGTCCCTGCCGAGCCAGAAGAGAGCACGACACCGCCGATGTGGGCATTGACGCCGCCAATCTCCCAGAAGGCTTCTTCTATCGCAGGGCCGGTCACCGCGTAGTGCCAGAGGTGGTTGGGAAGCTGATCGAACTGGTTAAAGATCACGACATCGTGGCGAGTGCGCTGGAGCTCCACACACTTGTCGAAGATTTCCTTGACGTTTGACTCGCAGCCGGGGGTGGCGATGACTTCCTCGGCCATGGTTTTGAGCCACTCGAAGCGCTCACGGCTCATCTCTGCGGGCAGAATGGCCACACTGGGACATGCGAGCAATCGGGAGATATAGGCGCCGCCGCGGCAGTAGTTGCCGGTACTAGGCCAGACCGCCTTCTTTGTGGTGGGATCGAAGCGGCCCGTCACCAGTTCTGGGGCAAGACATGCGTAGGATGCCCCGACCTTGTGGGCGCCTGTAGGGAACCACTTGCCTGCGAGTCCTACAATGCGAGCTTTAGTACCGGTGATGGCGCGAGGAATTTCAAGGTAATTCACCTTGCCGAAGCCTCCCCCGAAGTCTTTCGGCTCGTTGTGCCAGGTGACGCGGAAGAGGTTGCGGGGATGAACATCCCAAAGCCCAATCGAGGCGAGCTCCTTTTTGATGGAGTCCGGAATAGTCGAGGGATCGCGCATCTGTGCGAAAGTGGGCAGAAGAATGCCTTTTTGCCGGCAGCGCTCAATGTTTTTCCTGCGCTGGGATTCGTTGACGTTGAGATCGATCATTGGTGAACTCCTTGGTGTACGACGTTGTGTTCAAG
Source organism: Spirochaetaceae bacterium UBA6089 (assembly GCA_002435985.1). Taxonomy (GTDB): domain Bacteria; phylum Spirochaetota; class Spirochaetia; order Treponematales; family Rectinemataceae; genus Rectinema. The sequence goes on along the minus strand of DIXD01000012.1, from coordinate 4,587 downwards.
GTCTCGCTGCGCTGGTCTAAGGTGCTGCCGCTTATGCCTACCCGCGCTTAGATGATGACAGGGCAAATGCCGACAGAGCTGCCAAGGCCGCACAACAATATAGCATGCAGTATACCATAAGCCCCATGGAATTGGGGAGGGGCATACAGAAGAGGTGCAGGCTCCCAAGTGCGGGTGACTATAGTATCTTCCTTTACCTCGCCGATTCGGACATGTATACTATAATGTATAATATGCACTCGCAGATGACGTGAAGTGACAATTTTAGGGAAGGAGATCCAGATTGACCAAACGGTTAAAAGGGAGGACACTCAAACTCGAGGGATTCAATAACCTAACAAAATCGATTAGTTTCAACATCTATGATATTTGCTATGCGCGTTCGAGGGAGTCACAGCTCGAGTATCTCGAGTATGTCGACGAAGAATACAATTCCGAGCGTCTAGAAGGGATTGTCGAGAATGTTACGCGCATAATCAACGCAAAACTGGTCAGTGTCTCTACTCAGGATTATGATCCCAGGGGCGCAAGTGTCGTCGCGCTTATCAATGAAGGGTCTCCTGTGGCCGAGGAACACATCAAGTCCGAGCATGCCCAAGCGCCCCAACCGCACGAGAATTCGAAGAGTATCCCTCCTTCCTTGATTGTCGGTCATCTGGACAAGAGCCACATCGCCATCCATACATATCCGGAATACCATCATTTGACGGGCTTTACGAGTTTTCGCGTCGACATCGACATTTCGACGTGCGGCATGATTTCACCGCTCTCGGCGCTCAATTACCTTATAGAAAGCTTCGATTCGGAAGTAGTCATCATCGATTACCGTGTCAGAGGTTTCACGCGGGACCACAGGGGGCACAAGGTTTTCATCGACCATGACATTTCTTCTATACAAGATTACATCGATCACGAAATACTCGATCGCTATATTACGTACGACATTAATATTCTCTCGGACTACAACTTTCATACTAAAATGCGCAAAAAGGAGATTCGCCTCAAAGATTTTCTATTCGGCGACGAAGTGACGAGCCTCAACTTGAAGGAAAAAGAACGGATCAAACGTGAACTCGTGCACGAAATCCAGGAAATTTTCGAGTGCAGGAATCTCAATATGCACTCGGGTACATGATACGTCGCATTGATTGTGCGGAGCCACGTGGTGCATAGGGGCGGTGTATGAAAAAGATAATCGAGCGCCTCAACCCTCATTGGGGCTTCTTTTACGATATTTCGAGGGTACTTGTACGGACGCGCAGCGCATGGCAGACAATCGAGCTCGCCGAGAGCCCTGCATTCGGAAAGGTGCTTCTCTTGGATGGTATCACGCAGGTCGCGCAGAGGGGAGAGGAACGCTATCATGAATCGCTGGTCTTTCCTGCCATGCTATCGCATCCCGAGCCCGTGAATGTTCTTGTCGTCGGCGGCGGTGACGGAGCCGTGCTGCGCGAGGTTCTCCGCTTCAGAACCGTCAGAAAGGCCGTCATGGTCGAGCTCGATGAGGCGGTCGTCTCATTCTCCAAGCAGTATATGCCGGAGATCAGCGACGGTGCATTCGATGATCCGCGAGCCGAAATTGTGGTAGGAGACGGGCGCACCTATGTGGAGCAGTGCGCCGGAGCATCTTTCGATGTCGTTCTTATGGATATGACGGATCCTTTCGGTCCTTCGGAGAAGCTTTACACGAAAGAGTTTTTTGTCCAGGTGAAGAGGGTTTTGCGCGGGGCCGAAGGGGTGTTCGCTCTGCACGGGGAGTCGCCGATTGCGAGGCCCGTCGCCTACGCGTGCATCGAAAAAACTTTACGTGAGGTTTTTTCGTACGTAAAGTCCGCCTTTACTTTCGTTCCAATGTATGGAACTCTTTGGTCCTTCAAATTTGCTTCCGACGCGTGCGATTGTAGTTCGCTTTCCGAGGACGACATGGAGAGGCTGCTCACTACGCGTTACACAAGGACGCCGGCATACTGTAATCCTCAAATCTATACATCTATCTTTGCTATGGAACCGGCTGCGATCGAGGCGCTCTCGCATCCCGACGCGAGGATAATCGAGGATCGCAATTCATGTTTTCCCGATGCATTCGATCCTAAAAGTGGACGATGCATTACATACTAAGCCCCACAGCCTTGGCCGCCGCGCGGATGTCCTTAAGCCCGCTGCCGGTGAGCATGACGACGATGAGGGCATTAGGGGCGAGCATAGGACGCGCCTTAAGAAAGCCTGCGAAGGCGCATGCACTCGAAGGCTCGGCAAAGAGGCCCGACATGCGCGCCAGGTACCGTTGGGCTTCGAGGATTTCGGTGTCGCTCACGACAATGGTGCGTCCTTGGTGGATGTGCAGCTTGTCGAGCGTGTAGTAGCCGTTTCGTGGGATGTCCACCGAGATCGAATCCGCGATGGTGGAGGAGGGCACCGCTTCGAAGCGGCCAGTGGCGAAGGCGCGCGCAATGGCACTCGAGCCTTCGGCCTGGGCGGCCCACACCGTGGGCATGTGTTCGATCCAGCCGAGACGTACAAGATCTTCGAAACCACGCATAACACCTGCAATGATGACCCCGTCGCCTGTGGGCACGAACACATGGTCTGGCGCACGGTAGATAGGGGGTTGGTATGGGGCTGCGTCGGTCGCTGTGGTGTTGCTTGCTGGGATGCCGGTGGTGTGGTGTGAAGCCGCCCGAGCGGCCAGAGATGAGCCGTTGCCGGCAAAGCCACGGCCGGCAATGCTATTTCTCTTGTTGGCCCCGATGTTGGCCTCGATCGCCGCCCCCAGGTCCTGTGCGATTTCAAAACTCGCGGTCTTCTTGCCCTCGATGGTGAGGGGGTTATAGGCGGTGTTGCGGGAGAGCATGCCCGTCTTGTTCGAGTAAGCGAGCGACAGATTGAAGGCGAGGTCGTAGGTGCCGTCAACCTCGACCAGTTCGGCGCCGTACTGCAGAATTTGCACTCGCTTCGCGATCGGCGCCGCTTTGGGCACATAGACTTTGATCCCGATGCCGGCCGCCGCACCGATACAGGCCATGCTGGAGGCCGCGTTGCCCGTGGAGGCGAGCACAATCTCGCCAATGCCGAACTTCCTTGCAAAGGCGGCGACGAGCCAGCTTGCCCTATCTTTGTACGAGCCGGAAGGGTTGCAAGTGTCGTCTTTAAGCCAGAGATTCGGCATGCCAAGTTCCTGGCGCAGACGCTCCGGCGCCCAGAGCGGTGTCTTTCCCACCGGAATGGACGGAAAATACTCGGGTTCTACAGGAAGCGGAACAGTACCCGGTTCGGGATCTGTCCCCTCCCAAGTGCACTCAAGCACACCGTGCAGGGGTTCCTCGGACTTCTGCGCGGCTGCACAGACATCGCACAGGTAGCGCCCAGGCTCTATGGCATAGATTCTGCCACAGGTTGGGCAGCGATAGTGCCACTGCATCGCTTTCTCGCTTACGTGTGCGCTTCGAGCGCGTAGGGCAGGGAAGCATAGAATGCCGCGGCAATTTCGAGGTCATCAATGCGGGTGATCTCATTGGGCGCATGCGCCTGGGCTTCATCCCCGGGACCGAATCCGATGACTGGGATTTTGTGGCGGCCGCAGATGGCCACGCCATTGGTCGAAAAGGTCCACTTGTCGATGATGGGTTCCTTGCCGAAGAGGCCCTTGTAGGCCTCTAGGCCTGATCGCACGAGCACATGATCTGCGGGAATCTTCCAGGTAGGGAAGTAGAGTTCCTGGTGGTATTCGGTTCCCGTCCAGGCTGGTTTGCGGTATTCCGGCATGTGGACTATGAAGTTGGTCACACCTGCGTCGCGCAGAGCATCCTCGACCTGTTTGATCGCAATTTCGTCGGTCTCGCCCCAGGTCAGGCGGCGATCGCAGTAGAGCATGGCCTGGTCGGGAACTGCGCACTGGCTGGGGCCGTGGACGTTGATCTGACTCACGGTGATGGTACCCTTTCCGAGGAAGTTGTCGTCATCCGGTATAAGGCGTTCGTTGAGCTTCTCGATGGCGAGGGCTGCGCGGGCAGCCTTGTAGGCTGCACTGTCTCCGCGCTCCGGAGCCGAGCCGTGGCAAGAAATGCCTTTAATGTCGATCTGGATCTCCATGCGACCGCGATGCCCACGGTATAGCCTGCAGGAGGTCGGTTCGGTGGACACCACGAAGTCGGGCATGAACTTCTCCTCTTCAATGAGATACTTCCAACACATGCCGTCGCAGTCTTCTTCAATCGTGGTGAATGAAAACCATAGTTCGTATTCTCCGTCGTATCCAAGTTCTTTGAGGATGCGTGCGGCAGTGATCATAGAAGCGGCACCGCCGAGCTGGTCCGATGCGCCGCGACCATGCACGAGGCCGTCTTTAATGAGGCCGGAGAAGGGCGGAGTCTTCCACTGGGACTCATCGCCGACACCGACTGTGTCGATGTGCGCGTCGAACACAAGTTTTTTTGTTCCCTTGCCGACTCGACCAAGAAGGGAGCCGAGGCCATCGATCCACAACTCCTCCATGCCTGCTTCTTCAGAAAGCTGTTTGAGCAGAAGAATGCGGTCTTTCTCGGTGGTGGAGAAGGCGGGAGTCTGAATAATCCTACTCAGGTTCTGCGC
>DIXD01000017.1 GCA_002435985.1 Spirochaetaceae bacterium UBA6089 | reverse complement strand
CTCGCCCAACCCTTCCGTATGATCGCCCACAACGGCGAAATCAACACGCTCCGCAAAAACATCAATTCCATGAAAGCCCGACAGGCAACCATGGCTTCGCCGCTTTTCGGCGCAGATTTTTTCAACGACGTCATCATACTCGATGAGGCAGGATCCGACAGCGCGATCTTCGACAATATTTTCGAGCTTCTGGTCCATGCAGGAAGGAGCCCCGAACAGGTTTTTGCGATGATGGTGCAGGAACCCTTCGGCGAAGGCTTGCGGATATCACACGACAAGAGGGCATACTACGACTTTCATGCGGCAATGCTCGAAACCTGGGATGGCCCTGCAGCCATGAGCTTTACCGACGGACGCGTCGTAGGCGCTGCGCTCGACCGCAATGGATTGCGTCCTTTCCGGTATTCGCTCACCAAATCCGGGCGATTCATCGGATCGAGCGAGGCCGGCGTCCTCGACATCGACGAATCGAACATCCTCGAACGCGGCATTCTGCGTCCCGGCGAAATGATACTCGCCGACATCCAACATGGCAGGCTTATCGATAATGCGGAGATCAAAGCCCAAATCAGCAGACAGAAACCATACCGCCGCTGGCTCGAAACACATCGAATCGAACTGCGCGGTCTGTTTTCCGCCCCTGATGTTCGGCCTTCCAGCGCAGAACTGAACCATCTTGTTTCGTATTTTCAATACGACAAGGAGATAATGAATATTCTAACGCCGATGCTTCTTCACAAGCAGGAGGCCGTCTCTTCGATGGGCACCAAAAAGCCGCCTGCGATTCTCTCGCGAACGCCAGTTCCGCTCTACACATATTTCCGTCAACGATTTGCGCAAGTGACCAACCCCGCGATCGACCCATACCGCGAGTCGGTGGCCATGTCGCTCGAAAACTATATCGGGACACAGAAAAATCTTCTCGAAGAGACCCCCGAACACTGCAGACAGCTCAAACTTCAGCGGCCGATTCTGTCTACCTCCGACATGGAAAAACTGAAAAATGCCCGAGCCACGCCCTTCGTTTCCGCTACGGTTCCCATGCTCGTGCCCGCGACGCGCATTAGGCTCGATGAAGAGCTCGACAGGATGTGCAGACAATCCGAACGCTCCATCGAGCAAGGTGCGAACCTCATTATTCTGAGCGATCGGGGTGTCAATGCACAATACGCGACCATCCCCGCACTGCTTGCGGCCGCCGCCGTTCACACCTATCTCGTCGATGTAAGAAAACGCCACCTCGCAGGCCTCGTGGTCGAGACAGGCGAAGCGCGCGATGTGCATGAGATCGCAGTCCTGCTGGCCTACGGCGCAAGCGGCGTCAATCCATGGATGGTGTTCGAACTGCTCCCTTCGATTTCCTCCCAACTCGAAGGAAACCCCAACCCGGAAATCTTGGCCGATCATTATATTGAGGCAGTCAACAAAGGGATTCTGAAAATCATGTCCAAACTCGGCATTGCCACGGTATCGTCATACCGCGGCTCACGCATGTTCGAGGCTGTCGGGTTGTCGGAAAGCCTCGTAAATCGCTATTTCCGCGGGACAGAAAGCAGGTTCGGCGGCATCGGGCTCGACGATATTGCTGAAGACATTCTGACGAGGCATCGAGAAGCCTTCGGGATTGCGCAAGAGCCTGCGATTGCCTCGGGGAGTGCCGCACGTCGGCAAGCACAGCAGCAAGCACGCCAAGCTCGCGAAGCGATCCAAAGCCCGCGCCTCAGCTCGAATACCACTGCAGACCAACCCGCAAACCTACCCTGGCCACCTTCCCTCGCCGCAAAACTCACTAAGGCCGTTCGCAAAGGCGACGTCGCGGCATGGCGCGAATACGCCGACAGCATGAACAGCGCTGCGCGCCCACCTTTCGCGCTCCGCGATCTCTTCTCTTTTAAGTTCGAGAGCCCCAGCTCTTTATGCAATCCGATTCCACTCGAGCAGGTCCAACCTGCAGAGGACATTATAAAGCGCTTTTCGGTTGCAGCCATGTCCCTCGGGGCCATAAGCCCCGAAGCGCACGAAGCGCTGGCGGCCGGAGCAAATGCAATCGGCTCATGGAGCAATTCAGGAGAGGGCGGAGAGGACAGCGAGCGCCACAGTTACCACGACAAAGGATTCGATTCGAGCAATGCTTCCAAGCAGATCGCTTCAGGGCGTTTTGGCGTCACTGCGCGATATCTCGCCACCGGACTCGAATTGCAGATCAAGATCGCGCAGGGAGCCAAGCCGGGCGAAGGCGGCCAGCTCCCTGGCGCCAAAGTGAACGAGTACATCGCAAGACTGCGCCATTCGAAGCCTGGCGTTACGCTCATCAGCCCGCCACCTCACCATGACATCTATTCCATTGAAGATCTTTCCCAGCTCATCCACGACCTACGATGCATCAACCCGAACGCTAGAATTGCAGTCAAACTGGCAGCACAGTCGGGTATCGGAACCGTTGCGGCGGGCGTCGCAAAGGCCGGAGCCGACTGTATCATCGTCTCATCCGGCGATGGAGGCACAGGTGCAGCACCTCTTTCATCCCTGGATTACGCCGGCAGTTACTGGGAAGCCGCACTTCCCGAGGTCCGCCAGATTCTTGCGATGAACAGCCTCGATATAAACACCGTCATACAAGTGGACGGCCGCCTGCGCACCGCACGGGATGTCGTCATCGCCGCAATTCTAGGCGCGCGCGAATTTGCGTTTGGAACGGCAGCGCTCATTGCCATGGGCTGCATCGCATGCGGACGATGCAATCTCGGCAAATGCCCAGTCGGCATTGCAACCCAAGAGTCTGAATTCAGGGCAAAATTCAAAGGCCGGCCCGAACACCTCAGTGCATTGTTCAAGTTCCTGGCCGAGGATGTGCGTACAATCCTCGCCTCGCTCGGCGCGAAAACCATCGACGAAGTCCTCGGCAAGTACGAACTTCTCGATTTTTCAGCTCGAGCTTCCACCGCACGAGAAAAAACACTCGATTTCGACTCCATCAGAGAAGCGCTCGAAATCGCACGACGCTCTCCTCTTGTTGAAGATCAAGATCTTCCCAGCGATACGACACCTGCAATTCCGCTTCCCGAAGCAGGTCTGCGCAATTTCCGCCCGGAAAAACGCCTCGACTTCGCAATCTCGAACGCAGAGGGCTACCTCCTCCAAAAATCCGCTCGACTGTTCCAAACAAAAGACGTGTCGAGCCACCTCGAATGCTCTCTGCCTATCCGAAACTCCGACCGCTCCGTAGGCGCAGCACTGAGCGGCGAGATCGTCCGTGCAGGGCTCGAGCTTGAGCCCGATACGATTGTGGCTACCTTCCGCGGGACGGCCGGTCAGAGCTTTGGGGCATTTTTAGCGCCCGGAGTCCTGTTCAGCCTTTTGGGAGAAGCAAACGATTATCTGGGGAAAGGGCTCTCAGGCGGACGAATTGTCGTGCGACCCAGCGTCGAATCGCGTGGTGCGCCCGAAGACAATGTCATCGCAGGCAACGTCTGCCTGTACGGCGCGACAGCAGGAGAGGTGTACCTGAACGGCACAGTGGGCGAACGGTTCTGCGTGCGCAATTCCGGTGCCCTCGCCATGGTCGAGGGCACCGGCAACCATACGTGCGAATACATGACCGACGGTATTGTGGTTGTCTTGGGGAAAACAGGCATCAACTTCGGAGCGGGCATGACGGGAGGCATCGCCTATGTGCTCGACGAAGACCACCTCTTCGATACTCGCTGCAACCCCCTGGATGTCGATGTTGCTGGCCTCGTTCAGCCGGACGATGTCGAGCAGCTGAGGCTCATCGTCGAGCGCCACCACATCCTTACCGGCAGCCCGAAGGCCAGAAAAATTTTGGACGAATGGAATTCGTACCTGCCGCTCTTCCTCAAGGTGACGCCACGAGGGTAGGGTATAAAGAGTGCCGGGTCAGTAACTTACTTCCTTCTTTAGACATCTCGTTTAGAAACCCCGGACACAACACGCCTGAGTTGCGTTCACTCAAAATAGCCTTTTTTCACCACCTGGCCGTCGCGCACCGCCACCTGTCCCTTCGCAATGACATCGCGGAGCTGGAGATCCTCGGAACGCAGCACGAGGACGTCTGCATCTGCATCTTCGGCGATCGTGCCCTTTCTGCCTTCCAGCCCGTAGGTCCGTGCAGGGGTAGAGGTGAGCGGGAGCAGCGCCTCTTCAAGCGGCACACACTTCTCTTGAACAAGCGTCCTCAGCTCCAAAAGCAGAGTATCGGGCGTACCGATGCCCATTCCTGTAATGCGGCTGTGATCCTCGTTCCATTTCGGCAGAGAACCACCCGCGTCGGAGCTGAATGAGATATGATCCAAAAGCCCATTGTCCCGCGCCAGAACCGCGAAGTCCGCCGCGCTCATCTTCTCCGAATTGGTAGCGACATCTTTGAGACATGTTGCATCCACCGTCGCCCCGCCCCGAGCCAACTCGAACACCTGATCCAGCAATTTCGGATTGTTTCGATTGATGTGGGTCGGGACAAACATGGTAGGGAGAATACCGTACTGCCTGACGACTTCCAGAATCAGATCGAGTGCCTGCGGCCGCACACCCGTATGCACGGTGATGGTCCCCGGCTTGTTCGCGATGAGCGCGGCCACAAAGACATCGGAGGCGAGCCGGGCCAGATCTCCCGCCTCCAAGTGGGGTCCCCGCGTGTCCGACAGGGCGAGTTTTACTCCAATGACCG
>DIXD01000025.1 GCA_002435985.1 Spirochaetaceae bacterium UBA6089 | reverse complement strand
CTCAAGTTTCCCTTACGTCCACGATTTTCTCGACGACAGGCGTGATCGCCGCGAGCAGCGCGTCCTTGTCCACGCCGCTCACCTTGACGGTACAGTAGCCGTTGGTCGGATCCTCGCCCTCGAAGACCGCAAACGAGACGATATTGCCGCCGCACTTTGTGATTGCGTTGGCAACCTTCGCCAGTTCGCCCTTTTTCTCGGGCAGCAGCAGCGTGAGGCGAATGCCCCTATGCCGCGCGCCGAAGAGCTCGATGAAGATCTTGAAGAGATCGCTCTCGGTGATGATGCCCACAAGAATATCGCCGCGCATCACGGGAAGGCCCGAAATCTTGTTGTCTGCCATGATGCGTGCGGCCTCCTCTATAGGCAGGTCCTCAGTCACCGTGATGACATTCTTCGTCATCACATTTTCGACGTGCAACTTCGAGAGCAAATAGTGCATTTCGTAGATGTCGAGCGAGGTCGCGGGCGAGGGGCTTGCGTGGATGAGATCGAGGGATGTCACGATACCCACAAGTCGCCTATTGTTGTCGAGAACAGGCAGCCGCTTGATTTTTTCGCGCCGCATGATGGCCTGCGCTTCAGGCGCGGTTACATCCGGAGTGATGGTTATCGGATTCCGTGTCATGCGTTGGCCTACTTTCATGGTATACCTCCATGGATATCGGTTCAGAATGAAATCTTCTCTAAGTATACTCCCGAATTCCTACAGACCCAAATAGGCCTTCCGCACTTCCTCGTTCTCGAGCAGATGCGCCGCCGTGTCGGCGATCTTGATGACGCCGTTCTGCATGACGTACCCCTTGTTGGCTATTTTAAGCGCCATGTTCGCATTCTGTTCGACGAGGAGGATGGTCGTCTTGCGCTCTTTGTTGATCTTCTGGATAACTTCGAAGATGTTTTGAACGAGGAGCGGCGCAAGCCCGAGCGAAGGTTCGTCGAGGAGGAGCAGGTGGGGGTTGGCCATGAGGGCACGAGAAATTGCCAGCATTTGCTGTTCTCCGCCGGAGAGGGTTCCTCCGAGCTGGTTCCGACGCTCCGCGAGGCGCGGAAAAATCGCAAACACCTCTTCCATATCGCGCTTTATGTCCTCTCTGTCGGAGCGCAGGAAAGCCCCCATATCCAGGTTTTCTGAAACAGTGAGTTGTGGGAATATGCGCCTGCCCTCCGGCACCTGCGACACTCCCATACCGACGATTTTGTTGGGGCTGAGTCCTGATATCTCCTGGCCCTTCAGTACGATTCGTCCCGAGCGGATGGGTGTTATTCCGCATATGCTCATGAGCGTCGTCGTTTTGCCGGCACCATTTGCGCCGATCAGGGTGACAATTTCGCCTTCCTCGACCGAGATCGAAATGCCTTTCAAGGCTTGAATGTTTCCATAGAAGGTTTGGACGTCTTTCAATTCAAGCAGTGCCATATTACTCTCCTAGATATGCCTTGATGACATCGGGGTTTCGCTTGATCTCGTTCGGTGGGCCTTCGGCGATGAGTCGGCCGTAATCGAGCACGTAGATGCGTTCGCTCACGTTCATGACGAGGCTCATGTCGTGTTCTATGAGCAGAATCGTGATATGTTCCTGGTCTCGGATGATGTCGATGGTCTCTTCGAGCTCTTTTGTCTCTTGGGCGTTCATGCCTGCGACAGGCTCGTCCAAAAGGAGAAGAAAAGGATCGGTTGCGAGAGCGCGCGCAATCTCCAGGCGCCGCTGTTCGCCGTAGGGGAGGTTTTTGGCCATCTCGTTGACATACATGTCCAGTTTAAGCTTTTTGAGGATGAGATAGCTCTCTTCGATGACGCGCTGCTCTTCCTCTCTGGTGGCTGCGTCGCGTACGATCGCCTTGAAAATTCCCGCCTTGAGCGAGTTGTGTCGACCTATCATGACGTTTTCGAGGACGCTCATGTTGCCGAAGAGGCGGATATTCTGAAACGTCCGGGCGAGGCCTTTTTGGTTGATGACATTGGGCTTGAGACCGTGAATCTCCTCGGTCCGGCCGGATCGGTCCCGGATTCTGACTCTGCCTTCCGTCGGTTTGTACTCGCCGGTGATGCAGTTGAAAATCGTGGTTTTGCCCGCACCGTTCGGACCGATGAGCGCGGCGATTTCGCCTTCATCGATGTGCATCGAGACCCCGTCGATGGCGCGCAACCCTCCGAAGGTCATGACGAGGTCCTCGATTTCCAGAATAGCCTTATTCGTCGTGAGGTGCTGAGTACTCATCGTGTCACTTCCTTTTTATCGAAGGTATACTGTTTACGCTTCCTGGGAATGAGGCCCTCCGGTTTGAAGATGATGATGAGGATCATCGCGATGCCGTAGATGAGCATGCGGTACTGAGAGAGTGCCCTGAAGTACTCGGGCAAGAGCTTTAAGAGAATTGCACCGCCGATCGCGCCCGGTATCGAGCCTGTCCCACCTATGACGACGGCCATGAGGATGATGATCGATTCCCAGAGCGTAAAGCTGTCGGGGTTGATGTAGGTGGTCTGGGCCGCCATGAGCACGCCCGCGATCCCTGCCCAGAACGCGCCGAGCGCGAAGGTGATCAGCTTGTTTTTGACGAGATCGATGCCCATCGCCTCGCAGGCGACTTCATCTTCGCGCATTGCCTCAAGTGCCCGGCCGACCTTCGAGTCCTCGATTCTGCGCACGACGAAGATCGTGATGATCACGAGCACGATGGCGATGAAGTAGATATAGGTCGCCGCCTTGATCGGAGGCAGTTTCTGGCCGAAGAACCACGGCCTCGGGATGAGGCTTATGCCTGTCGCTCCCCCCGTAAAATCGCTCGAATTCTGCATCACCATGCGAAAGATTTCGCCGAAAGCCAGCGTAATGATGGCCAGATAGTCGCCTCGCAGTCTCAGCACGGGAAGACTCAGCAGTATGCCGAAAAGCGTCGCGATGATGCCCGCCAGCGGCAACGAAATCCAAAACAACCAGCCGGTATCGATGCCGGCGGCGACGAATGAGGGGCCGACATATTTCCACATAAGGCCGTAGGTATAGGCGCCGACACCGAAGAAAGCCGCATACCCGAGGTTCAGTAGTCCGCCTAGGCCGACGACGATGTTGAGTCCGAGAGCGAGGATCACGTAGATGAAGGCGGTGATCATGACGTTGGTGTGGTACATCCCGAATAGAAAGGGAAAGGCGATGACGAAGGCTAAAAGAAGGAGGTAGGAGCTTGTACGCACGGCCGACTTTGCGAGGTATACGCCTGCGACAGCCTTTGTTCTGCTGAAAATACCTCCGGACCTGTTGTTGCCGCGCCGCTCGTTCCACTCGAGGGCGATTCTCCACACATAGGAGAGCACGAAGGCCCCGATACCCACAATCGGAAGAAGGTTCCATCGGAATTGGATCTGCGCGACACCTCTCGATACGTTGACCTTCATCACCATCAGCGGGAAGAGCAGCACCATGAACAAGACGGCCGTCACCAATGATTTTCCGATATCCGTAAGAATTGAGCGTGGTTTCATGGCTTATACCTTCTGTTTCTGAGTTCTGCCGAGAATTCCATCGGGCTTAATGAGAAGAATCACGATGAGGATGACGAACGCGAACGCATCCTCATAGTCGCTTGAAATATACCCGGTGCCAAAACTCTCTGTCCAGCCGAGTATAAAGCTGCCGAGCACGGCGCCGGGGATACTCCCGATGCCTCCAAGGACTGCGGCGACAAAGGCCTTGATGCCTGCGACGAAGCCGATATAGTAGTTGATCTGTCCCATATAAGAACAAATGAGCACGCCGCCGATCGCGGCCAGCGCGGAGCCCATGATGAAGGTCACTGAAATGACTCGGTTGACGTCGACGCCGACGAGCTGGGCCATGTGCATGTCCTGTGCGGTCGCGCGCATCGCTTTTCCTGTACGGGTGAATTTGATCAGCAGTGTGAGCAGCACCATGATGACAGTGGTCACTGCAAGGATAATCAGTTGGGTCGAATTGATATATGCCTTATATGGCTGAAGCCAGCTGAATTCGGGCAGATACGACGGAAAGGGCAAGAATTTTTCGGTCTGGGAGAGGAGGACGAAGTTCTGTAAGACTATGGAAACGCCGATCGCACTGATGAGCGCTGAAAGACGGGGCTTCCCCCGGAGCGGGCGATAGGCGATCTTTTCTACCGTAAAACCGAATGCGGCCGCATACATGATGGAAAGCAACACCGAAAAGAATAAGACGAGACCGACAGGCATGCCCTTTGAAAAGAAAAACCCTCCTAGAATGAGGGCGGTAAAGCCGCCGATCATGTAAATTTCACCATGGGCGAAGTTTATGAGCTGAATAATGCCATAGACCATGGTATATCCCAACGCCATGAGCGCATAGATGCTGCCTTTTGCCGTGCCGCTCAGAAAAAGCTTTAAAAAGTATTCCATGTGATGATCCTTGGGAAGTGGATTCTAAAAAGGAAGCCGTTCCGACCTATATGCCAGAACGGCTTCGAGAAGCTGGCAAATAAGGTCTTACTTCAATTCTACGTATTTGCCGTTCTGGACCTGGAAGACCGAGAATCCGAATCCTATGATGTCGCCCCTCTTGTCGAAGCTGATCCGCCCGAGCGCTGTGTCGACATATTCGGACTGCAGCGCTGCGACAATCTTATCGTAGTCTGTAGATTTGGCTTTTGCAATTGCGTTGAGGAGGGCCTGGGTGGCGGCATAGGCGTTGAGGTAGAAGGCGCCGGGCTCTGAGCCGAACTCCTTTTTGTGATCCTCGATAGCCTTGATCGCGAGCGGATTGCTGGAGGTGTCGGTCGGGCCGGTCGCATAGACACCTTCGGCGTATTTGCCGGCAACTTCGATGAAGGTGTTGTCCTTGACGCCGTCATCGGAGATGAAGGGGATATTCATGCCTTTGTCCTTCATCTGCTGGACGAGCTTGGATGCTTCGGGGTGATAACCTCCCCACACTACACCGTCGACCTTCGCATTACCGATTTTATTGACGACTGCGGAGTAATCCGGGGCGCCCGGATTGACACCCTCGAACAGTGCGACTGTTACCCCGTTTTCCTCGGCATACTGCTTGACGAGTTCGGCGAAACCCTTACCATAGTCTCCTTTGTCATGGAGGACCGCAATTCTCTTCAGCTTGAGCGTCTTGGTGAGGAAGTCGGCTGCGAGTTTTGCCTGTGCATCGTCCGGAGCGATGGTCCTAAAGAAGTTGGGATACTCACCGCTCTGGGTAAGTGGGGGGTTGGTCGCAGAAGGCGAAATGGTGACCAGTTCGGAGTCCTTATAAATTCCGAGCGCAGCCTTCGTGGCTCCCGAGCAGATATGGCCAATGACCGCAACGACTCTTGAGCTTACCAGCTTGGCTGCGGCGTTCGTCGCCAGTTCAGGCTTGCACTGATCGTCCTCGATGACGAGCTCGACCAGCTGTCCGTTGATGCCACCCTTGGCATTGATGTCCTTGACCACGAGCTTGGCGGCATTGACGGTCGGCAGACCGTAGGATGCCAAATCTCCGGAATGAGCTCCAGCGACACCGATCTTAATAACCGGAGCGCCGAACGCGCTTTGAGCGCCGGAGAGCACAAGCAGACTCACCATTGCGAACACCATAAGCACCGTGTTACGTCGCTTCATCTAGTATTCCTCCTTCCGCATATACAAAACATGCGCATAAATAATGAATGAAGCCAATTTGTGGGAAGAATATATGTCTAGAAACTTCATGTCAAGGTGTTTCTATCAAAAGTAAAGCTTTTTATTTATCAATGACATAAAATTTTAATTTTTGCATGTTTGTGTTCAATAGTTGAAAAGGGTTGTCTTTTTTGGATAAAAGATTCTTTTTTTTTCGGTTCTGCATATTGACCAATTTTTTTGTACCCTGTACAATGGCGTACGTTACTATAAATAGTAACAAAATATTCCGTGCCGTCTGATCGCGCGAACCCGAGACTGTGCGGGGGCGCTTTGTGCGCCTTATCATTGTAGTGCCTTATCATAAGGAGGTTTGTATGCATCGTACTACTAGGCTCTTTGCCGCACTCGGAATTGTCGGCATCTTGCTCTTCTCCTGCGCTCCGAAGAGCGAAAAGATCATCGGTGTCGCAAAGTTCGTCTCGCACCCTGCGCTCGATGCCATCGAGAAAGGTATCGTCGATGAGCTGTCTGCGTCCAAACCCGATTATACAATAGATCTTCAGAACGCGAATGCGGACATGAACACCGCGGCCCAGATCGCGCAGCGCTTCAAACAGCAAAAGGTTGCCCTCGCCGTGGGCATCGCAACGCCGACGGCTCAAGCGCTCGCGAATCAGATAAAGGACAGACCGGTCATCTATTCGGCCGTAACCGATCCCGTATCTGCGGGCCTTGTGGCGAGTATGGACAAGGGCGGTGCCAACATCACCGGTACTTCCGACATGACTCCCGTGCGCGAGCAGCTCGATCTGCTCCGCTCCCTAAAACCGGATATAAAGCGCGTCGGCAACATCTACGCTTCCGGCGAGGCCAACTCGGTGGCGCTCGCCGCGATCGTGAAGTCATACTGCCAGGAGAACGGCCTCGAATATGTCGAATCGACCATCACGAATTCGTCGGAGGCCAAGCAGGCGCTCCTCTCCATCGAGGGGCGTATCGACGGCCTGTACCTCGGGAACGACAACACAGTATTCTCAGCGCTGAGCGGCCTTGCCGAGGTGGCGCTCGAGAAGAAGATTCCCATAGTGACGGCAGACCCCTCGTCGGCCGAAACGATTCCCGTGCTTGCAGCGCTGGGCTACGACTACTATCGCATGGGCGTGGCGACGGGCAAAATCGTGGTGCGCGTATTGAATGGAGAAAAAACCGTGGACATTCCGGCCTTCTTGCCCAAGGACAGTGAGGACATGACCTTTGTGCTCAATCTCGATACGGCCAAAAGTATAGGCGTTTCAGTTGACCAGTCGATTATAGACAGGGCAAAAGTGATTATTTCCGATGGCCAGCTTACGCGGAAGTGACCGATGGTCGAGGGAATTCTCGTCGAAGGGCTCATCTACGGCATTCTTGCGCTCGGTGTGTTCGTCAGTTTTCGGGTTTTGGATTTTCCTGACCTGACGGTAGAGGGCTCTTTCCCCGCAGGAGCCGCGGCGGGGGCGGTGATCGCCCAGGCGGTGAGTCTTTCGCCGAATGGCCTTGTAAAGGCGCTCGCTGTCCCTGCGGGAATGCTGGCTGGTTTTCTCGCCGGTGGAGCGGCGGGCTTTATCACCGCAACGGTGCACCACAGGCTCAAGGTGCCGCCCCTCCTTGCAGGGATTGTCACGATGACGGGCCTGTATTCGATCAACCTGCGGATTTTGGGAGGAAAACCCAACCTTCCGCTCATCATGAACAATCCCATGCTCACGCTCGCTCGCTCTTTCATGGGCGGGCTTTTATCGCCCGA
>DIXD01000003.1 GCA_002435985.1 Spirochaetaceae bacterium UBA6089 | reverse complement strand
GTCTGGGGGTGAGCTCTCCAGATAACGCCATGGCTGGGTGCTACAACCTTGATGGGAAGTGCAGAGAGTTTGTCGATGGCGCGCTGTACAAAAGTGCTGAAGCTCGCCACGATATTCGCATAGTAGCGCAGCGATTCGGCCTCGAAGAACTCATGTGCATCGTGGCTTAGCTCGTCGTCGAACACACGGTCGCCCAGCGCTCCGAAAGCACCGAATCCGTCGCAGGAGAAGAGTACACCGCCTTCTGCCGCAAAGGTCATCATAGTCTCGGGCCAGTGCACGTTCGGTGTTTCGAAGAACTGCACCATCTGTCCTGCTCCAAGGTCCAGAGTCTCGCCGTCTCTAACCGCACGCACTCGCTCTCGCTCGAAGTAAAAGCTCTTGACGAGTTCGATTCCCTTCGCAGTGGCAAGCACGCAGGCCTTTTTGTTGATGCTCAAAAAATCGGCCAGCCAACCAGTATGGTCCGGCTCGAGGTGGTTGAGGATGAGATAGTCGATATCCTCGAGCATGACGCCTATGGAAGCGAGTTGATTTTTGAGCTCGAGAGGGGCCCCTACCCAGTCCCGCACCAGATCGATGAGGGCTATCTTCTCTCCCCTGACGAGATAGGAGTTGAGCGAGACGCCATAGGGGATGGGCCAAATGCCCTCGAAGAGATCGTCGCTTCGGATATCGGCGTGGAGTGCATAGATGTGATCGGTAATCGCGTGTACCTTCATAGTCTCCTTCCTTCTAAAACAGTTCCATCATTGAAGGGACACTTCTGCGAGCAGCACGCAACTGCTTCACCATGTGTCAGGACCCACTATACCAGATACCCTTTTCCTGTGCTACCGAAGGATTCTCTCTTCTCTTAGAAGTTGCCGGAGCCTGCCGTAAGCGACAGGCCTATGACTACGGGTCTGCCCTGGAACAAGAGGCCATATTCCGTATTGTCCGCACCGAATCCGAAGGTCGTGGAGAAAGAGAGTTTCAGGTAGTCGGCGATATCCCAGCTCAGGCTGGGCTGCACGAATCCCGAGAGATCGGAGATGTTCATGATTCCCAGCGCGGAGGCGGAGAAATCGCTCCCTCCGATTTCGGAGAAGGAGAGGTTCGCCGCTGCGTAGTGCCGGCCGGTGGACTGTGGGAAATTCGTGATGTCTCCATTCGCCATTGACTGGAATATCGCCAACTGGATAAATGGTGGCTGTGATGTAAAGGAATTGAAGAGAGCAGTGCGGTCGCTGTCGGAATAGCCTTCGCCGTTGTAGTAGTACTGGGCTGTCGCGGTAAAGTTGTTCTCCTGATCGCTGTACAGAAAGCCCAGGGTGCCCGAGGGGTAGAAGGTCGTGCGGACATCGTCCGGATTCACCTCGGTGTAGTAGGGCGAGGTCGATGTAAAGGAAGTGTAGAATGCCTTGGGGCTGCCTCTGGCGATGACCCCTTCCGCAAACACATCGAGGTTGCCCAGGGGCCCTGTGAGGGTGACCGCCGCACGTTCGGAGGTGTCGTAGCGATAATAGCCGCTTATGCCGAGCTCATAGTTGCCCAGCACGAACTCTGCCTTGCCCGCGAGGGCCGTGTTGGAGAAGTCGGGATTTACGCTATCGAAGATCGCATAGAAGCTCAGGGTGTTCTGGCTTTGTCCGTAAGGTATGAAGACGCGGAACTGCAAGGGGCCTTCTCTCTGGGTCGTCGGATCGGAGATGTCGATCTGTTCGAGGTTGATGATGTCGGCCGGGCTGAAGAAGTAGCCGACGCCCCACTTCACCGTCGCCTTGCCGAAGCGGAAGTATACCGAGTCGCCCAGTTGAAAATCCGAGAAGAGCTCGAAGATGCGGATGTCGGGGACGGTGACGGACGCGGAAGTCGTTGCCGTGTCCAAAAAACTGCGTATGCTCGAAAAAGGCCAGGCCGTCTTCACCGATCCGTGCACGCGGAATTCCTCTGAAGGCCGCGCGTCGAAGTAGACGAGGCTCTGGAGGGCGGGGCTCAGTTCATGTTTGTCGGGATTTAATAGATCGAAGCCACTGTTCCATGGATCGTTCCATGTCCACGTGGCGCCGATTTTTCCGGTTAGGCTGCCGCCGATTTTGACAGCTTCGGTCTTGAGAAGCCCCTGAAGGGGATCGATCGCGGATGTCGCCGCAGCTCCCTGTTCCGATGTGCCCTGGGACGGCTGTTCAGGCTCGACTAGGACTTCATCTCCGAAAAGCGCATCGATATCGCTTCCACTCTCCTGTGCCCCCGCGCTAAAAGCGGACACCAGAAAGAAAGCGAACAGACCTGCGAGCGCAAGGCCACGAAAGTGCTTCATAGTTATTCCTCCTTCATACGACTAACGGCTCACCTGTTCGAGGAAGGCCTTGGTGAAGACCCTGTCCGGCAATGGTGCGACAGAGTGTTCCGTCATGGTGATCTGGCTCTTTTCACCCTTGTTGATCTCGTCGAGAATAAGAATCTGCGAAGGCAAGAGCTTGCCTTCGAGCTCGACATACTTGGGATAGGCGGTAGTGCGCATGAGCCTGCCGTTCACCGAGTAGTCCTCTCGCTTTAAGAGCATCGTCCGATCTTGTCGGATATAGAGCACCACCCTGTCATAGGCGACTTCGTTTGTGTTTGCCTTAAGGTCGAGCACCCAGACCGGGAATTTGCCGACCATGCCCTCGTTCATGCTGGTCACCGTGTAATCTTCTGTAAAAGAGCTGAGGGTGAAGTCAGAAGTTTTTGCCTTGGTGTTCTGGAGATTCTCTTTCATCGATGAGTGAGAGAACTTGCGGCTTGTGGGATCGTAGAACCAGACGTTGTCGTCCTCGCGAAGGTAGCCTTGACCTTTGTTCACTTCGGGCAGGAGGATGAGAATGAGGAATTGTTCTTTCTGGTCGCGGCGGAAGACGCGAGTCTGCGTTACGCTTTCTTTCTCGCCGGGTTTCTGCGTGACGATGGTGAATACGGCGGAAAAATCCTTACCCGTAAAATCGCTCAGATCGTCGAGCTGTTTGAGCAGGGCCTTCGGGTCCGGTTTTGCCTGGGCCGAAACCGGCATGCTGCCGATTGCAAGGCCGAACATAGTGGCGAGCAGTATGACGGTAAGTTTGTTGAGGGGTTTATTCCTCTTTGTCAATAATATTGAAAGCATACGACGTACTCCTTTTACTTTACGGTTCTGAGCGCCTCTGCAGGCGGCATTTTGGCTGCGGCGTTTGCAGGAGCATAGACTGCGACGAGCGTCAACACCGCAATGATCGCAATATTCCCGAGCGCACGCAGCGGAGGCAGATAGAACGAGAGATGACCACGTTTGAGTATCAGAAACACAGGCGACTGCGGATCGAACGTGATGAGGCCGAGTATCGCCATGACGACGAGCGCGAGGATTATGCCGACTACCGCACCGGCGAGCGCAAGGAAGAGGGCCTCATAGAGAAACATCGAACGGAT
Organism: Spirochaetaceae bacterium UBA6089; assembly: GCA_002435985.1. Taxonomy (GTDB): domain Bacteria; phylum Spirochaetota; class Spirochaetia; order Treponematales; family Rectinemataceae; genus Rectinema. The sequence continues at coordinate 10,577 of DIXD01000003.1, read as the reverse complement.
CTCATTCCGTTGGACGCCGACCGCGCGCATGGTCCCTATCTCCCGTATGCGCTCGTACATGGCCATACGGAAGCTGTTGGATATGCCGATCATCACAATTGCAAAGAGAACAATGAGGATCGCGACGCTGGCCGTGTCGAGCGCCACGACGATCTGCTTCGCCTGTGCAAGCACATCATCGACAGTGAAGACTCGATACTGTGTCCCAGTCCATTCTTCACTGTTCTGGCTGCCGATCATAGCCTGGAAAGGCGTCATCGCGCCGTTTTCATCCTGCGTCGATCTTTCGAAGAGCTGGAGCCCCATGCCTTTCATGGAAGTATAAAGCGACGTGGCAAAGGCATCCGATCTTTCGAGATTGTCCAGCATGATGCCGAGCGACATGTATTCATTCTTGCCCAGCCCGATAAGGCTGTTGAGATAATCGAGCTGCACATAGGTCATGATGGAACCGATGAAGCTCGAATCGACGGTGACCGCCGCGAGTCGAAATTCTCCGACATTGTTCTGCCCAGTGACGGTCTGAAACTGAGCGACGACGGTATCTCCGGGCAGGACATTCAGTTTTTTTGCAACGCTCTGGGAGAGGATGATGGCATTTGGCCATGCGAGGTTGTCCCAGCTTCCACTGACAAGGGCGAGGCGCTCTTTGAGCATCGCTGAGTGGGCAAGGTCGATGCCGGTGAGGTTTTGGCTTATGCTTTTGCCTTCGAAGATCAAGGTCGCCGTGGTTTCGCTCGTTTTCTGTAGGCTCGACCATTTCTGGCCCGATTCCGAAAGGGCTTGCATGATGATGGAGTCGTCGCGTATGACCGATATGCGTCTACCGGATTCCGTATACTCCGATCCGCTTATAAAGACATGGCCTCCCATAAGGTAGGCGAAGTTTTCGGATACATTCTGTATGAAGGAGCCGGCGAACCCGTTGATAAGCGTGACGATCATAATTCCGAAAGCGATCGCTCCGGCCAAGAGTGTCGACCGTTTTTTCTGTCGCAATAGATTGCGTGCAGCGATGCGCGGTAATACTGTGTTCATGCGCTTTCTCCTATTCTTCCTGCATCGCTTGGACTGGCTGTATTTTCAATGCCAGCGAAACGGGGTAGAGGTGAGCGATAAAACCCACCAGAATCATCACTAAGATTGCCATTAGTATATTCCCCGTCGTGGCGACTGGGTTCATATAGGTGCCGCCGAACAGGACGAGGAAAAACGGATTGGTTGCTTCTATCTGCAAGGCCCTCAGCAGCGCGGTGATCAGCAGCCCGAGGCCGGCACCGATCGACGCCGATACGATAGCGAGTATCACAGCCTCGGCGGCAAACATCCTCTGCACAAAGCCTTTGCCTGCGCCGATTGCACGCATCGTCCCTATTTCGCTCGTTCTCTCGATCACCGAGATAAGGAAGGTATTCATTATAATGATGATCGCGACGATCGAGAGAATGATGATGGCGACCGCAAAGATGATCCTGACGACATCGACCGACTGCCCATAGGGACCAGAGGCTGTCTGCCAGTTACCTGCAACCGCCTGGATGCCCTCCTCAACAAAGGTCTGATTGAGCGAGTCTATGACACGATTGATGTTTCTGGGAGAATCCACTTTTCCTACAATGAATTGCCAGGAACCTTCATCGGCCTTGAGGGGGTCGATGGCGCTTGGCTTGGACAATTCGGCCGCAATGGCGTTGACATCGAAATGCGTCGAAGTCTCGGACGTGACGAGCATATCCTCGTCGAAGAGTGAGTCGGCGTCATCAATCGAAAGCATGCTCGTCTCTTCGGGCTTGAGCTGTATCGGCTCATTCGCCCCGACCGTCATGCCGCTCATGATACGCAGGGACTCTATGTCGATGTATGCAAGCTGTTCAGGCGTGGTGCCCGGGTTCTTGAGGCTGAAAACGCCGACGATCGGAAGCTCCCTCAGCCTAAAACCGATCGAAGAGAAACCCTGAATGAGAAGCGTATCCCCTACCCCGAGGGGTTTTTCAAGCCAGGCCGAAAGTTTGGCGAGCTGCCCCTCGTTGATCATGAGCCCTTCCTGCCCTGGCTGGAGCTTCTTGCCGGCGACCATGTCGATGGCGTCGAAAAGGTCCCAATATGATGCAGCATCGATTCCAAATAGGAACAAGAATCGATCCTGAGGCTGCGCCCTATTATTCGAAGCATTTTGGGAAACTGACGATTCCTCGCGCGTTACCATGGCGAACCCGGTCGCGAGCGAAGAAGCCTTTGCGAGGTGAGGCGTCGATTTGACTATGGACAAGACCTTTTCGTAGTCGGGAATGATGGGGGTCTGCGCCATGCCGCTAGGCGAAGTCACGCCGAACAGCGATACGGGGCCTTCGCTGGAGATACCGGATATAAAGATATCTCCGGTGTAGACATCTGAGAACGTCGAGCGAATACCCTCCTGCGAGGCGTTGATGAACGCTGTCCCGACGACCAGAATCATGGCTCCAAGGGCGAGAAGAATACCGATGATGAGGCTTTTGGATCTGTGCTCTCTAATGTTGCGGATTGCCATTCTGAGGATGACGGGCATGATCACTCCTCCACTGATGCGACAGCGGCGCCTTCTTCGATGATGTCCTCACCGTTGCGCCTGTTCTCGATGATGGTTCCATCACGCAGGCGGATGATATGATCCGCTATATTGACAATTTTGGCGTCGTGGGTGGAGAAGATAAAGGTTGTCTCGATTTCGCGGTTGATCTTCTTCATAAGGTCGATGATCTGCTCGCCGGTCGCCGAGTCGAGGTTTGCGGTCGGCTCGTCGGCGAGGACGATGGAGGGCTTGGTCACGAGGGCGCGCGCAATGGCAACCCGCTGGCGTTGGCCGCCGGACAGCTCGTTGGGTTTGTGGTTGCGCCAGTCGCCCAGCCCTACCTCATCGATGAGAAAATCGATCCATTCTTTCCATTCGTTTTTAGGAATTCTGGTTTTGCCGAGCAATAGAGGAAATTCGATGTTTTCCCATACATTCAGTACGGGGATAAGGTTGAAAGACTGGAAAATGAAGCCCAGAACTTCGTGGCGAAAGCGAGTGAGTTCCTGGTCGGACATACCTTTGGTGTTTTTCCCATCGATGATCACCTCGCCCGAAGTAGGGATGTCGATCAGCCCTATCATGTTGAGTATGGTCGATTTCCCCGAGCCCGAGGGGCCTGCTATGGAGACGAAATCGCCACGCTCGATGGAGAACGATACACCCTTAATTGCCGGGACGATCACTTTTCCGAGGAAGTAATCTTTTTTTACATTGCGCAATTCGATAATAGGCATGCTGCTGCTCCCACCTCAGAATTAAAATATCTCGATGAGAAAATAGCGATTTCTGCGGGGATGCGGCAATACAGGTCCCAAACAAAAGATGATATTTAATCGTGTTTAATAATTTAGAAAACTTATACGCCCTCTCTCTGTACGGGGCTGAGGCGTTATACAAGCCGCCGGGGCAATGTTTGGTACGCCGGCAGGGGTCCGATGGTCTTACAGGCCTTCTGAGGTCGTCTGTCCGCGAGGACCAGCCTCATGCTCCTCGATCTCTTCCCGAATCGTGTCGGCGAGACGCTTCACTCCCTCGTCGATCTGCTCGAAGGTCGAATAGGAGAAGTTGATGCGCATCGAGTTCGTTTCGGGTTCATCGAAGTAAAAGGCGCTGCCCACCACATAGGCGACTTTCTTTTCTATCGCCTTGTAGAACATTTTCTCCGTGTCGATGTAGTGCGGCAGGGAGAGCCAGAGGAAGAGTCCACCTTCGGGTTTGGTCCATGTGAGGTCGAAGCGCTTCGGCATGTAGGCGTCGAACTTCTCCAGCATGAAGTTGCGTTTTTCTCGGTAAATGCCGCAGGTGCGCGCGACGATGTCTTTCAGTTTTCCCGTCGCCATGAATTCTGCGATCATCTTTTGGGTGATCACGCTCGTGCACAAGTCCATCGCCTGCTTTGCGACCACCATCTTCTGGATGATGTCTTCGCGCGCGACGACCCATCCGATGCGGGCCCCCGGCGAGAGAATTTTGGAGAAGGTCTTGAGGCTAATGATAATGCCGCGGTTCTGCATCTGCTGTTCCAGTTTATAGAGAGAATCTACGGGCTCTCCGAGGAATCGGATTTCGCGGTAGGGTGCGTCCTCTGCGATGAAGAGATTTTCTCTGTACGCAAACTCAATGAGGGCCTTGCGCTTTTCCAGACTCCAGCAGATGCCCGTGGGATTCTGAAAATCAGGGATGACATAGATGTATTTTATGCGCTTCTTTTGGCTCACCGCGCGCGAATAGCGCTTTTCGAGCTCGACCATGTCGAACCCGTCGTTGGCGCTGCTGAAGGGAATGCCGAGCACCTTGCCCTGATACGATTGAATGGCCTGGATCGCGCCGAGATAGGTGGGGCGTCCGGCGATGACGTAGTCGCCGGGGTCGAGGAAGAGCTTGGGCAGCATATCGAGCGCCTGCTGACTCGCTGAGGTTATGAGAAGATTCTGTACGCTGAGAGAGAAACCCCGCTCCTTCTCGTACTCGACAAGCCGTGCCTTGAGGTCGTTGTCGCCTTCTGTCGTACCGTATTGGAGGATCTTGTCGCCATATTGCCTGAAGACTCGGTCGCTCGCCTGACGCAGCTCTTCGACCGGAAAAGTCTCGGGAGCGGGAAGCCCGCCGGCAAAGGAGATGATATCGGGCTGATTCGTGAGCTTAAGCAGCTCGCGAATAACCGACTTTTTCATGTTGCGGGCATTGGCTGAGAGATAGACAGAGAGATCCTGCATCGATCGATCCTCCTTGTTTGTTTGGTGCTGCGACATATATACTACCCCAACTTCCGGGATCCGTAAATATGCGATTTCAAGATTGGGTGGTTTCATTTCAATATATGAAATAGTCTCGCCCTATTCTTGTCGCTGTCCATGGAGGAGTGTATTGTATCATAGATAAGGGTTATCCATATGCCACTGAACTGCGGAATCGTTGGTTTACCGAATGTGGGGAAGTCGACCATCTTTTCGGCCCTTTCACGGGCAAAGGCCGAGGCGGCGAATTATCCCTTTTGCACGATCGATCCGAATTTTGGCATCGTGCCGCTTCCAGACAAGCGTCTCGATCGTCTCTGCGAAATTTTCAAGCCCAAGAGGAAAGTGCCGGCAGTCGTCGAGTTCGTGGATATTGCGGGGCTCGTGCGGGGGGCATCGAAGGGCGAAGGCCTCGGCAACCAATTTCTCTCGCACATCCGCGAGGTGGGGATGATCGCCCATGTTGTGCGCTGCTTCGATGATCCGGATGTCGTCCATGTGGCAGGAAGGGTAGATCCGGCAGACGACATCGAGGTGATTCACACAGAGCTCGCCCTCGCCGATCTGGAGAGCCTGGACAAAAGGCTCGACAAGCTTGGCCGCCAGCTCAAAGTACAGGACCCGAATCTCAAAAAAGATACCGAAAAAGAAATCGCCGTGCTGAACAAGATCAGACCTGCGCTCGAAGAGGGCAGGCCCGCGTTTACGGTCAACCTCGAGCCTGAGGAGAATGAAGTTGCGAGGCGCAGTTTTCTCATCACTCTTAAAAAAGAGCTCTTTGTGTGCAACGTGGACGAGTCCGGCGTCCATGGAAATGCATATGTCGATATCGTAAAAAAGATTGCAGAAAAGCAGGGCTCGGAGGCCGTGGTCATCTGCGGCAAGTTCGAGGCCGAGCTCGCAGACATCGAAGATCCTGCCGAACGGGCGGCATTTCTGCAGGACATAGGGCTCGAAGAGCCGGCGCTCGCCTCGCTTGCGCATGCGGCCTACAGACTTCTGGGCTTACGAACCTTTTTTACCGCAGGTGAGGACGAGTGTCGCGCATGGACCATCCGTGCGGGCGACAGGGCCCCAACGGCCGCTGGTGTCATTCACAGCGATTTCGAGAAAGGGTTCATCAAAGCCGAAGTGTACCACTATGACGACCTTATCCTGTATGGCTCGGAGGCGGCAGTCCGCGCAGCGGGCAAGATGCGCCAAGAAGGGCGCGACTATGTGGTCCAGGACGGCGACATCATGTTCTTCAAGTTCAATGTCTAACGCCGCAGCTGGGCGGACACTGAGCGGGAACTGGGCGGAAGAAGATTTCCGAAGAAGATTTCCATCCTAAGAAGATTTCCCATAAGCGGTGAGCAGGGCATCTACAGAAAGCATGACAAAAACAGCTATACATTTGTCAAGCTTACTTGCCCTTTTCCATGTGCGTGCAGTATGATTGCCTCGTTATGGAAAAGCTCATCATAAAAGGTGCACGGGAACATAACCTGAAGAATATCGACCTTGAATTACCAAGGAACAAGCTGATTGTCATCTCGGGGCTATCGGGCTCGGGGAAGAGCTCTCTCGCCTTCGACACGATCTTTGCCGAGGGGCAGCGTCGCTATGTCGAATCGCTTTCGGCCTATGCCAGACAATTTCTGGGAAGGATGGACAAGCCCGATGTGGATTATATCGAGGGGCTTTCGCCCGCGATTTCCATCGAGCAGAAGACGACGACGCGCAATCCGCGCTCGACCGTGGGGACTGTCACGGAAATTTACGATTATCTGCGCCTCTTGTTTGCGCGCATCGGCGTGCCGCACTGTCCGTCCTGCGGGCGCGAGATCCGCGAGCAGAGCGTGGATCAGATTCTCGATGTCATTCTGTCATGGCCGAGCGGCACCAAATTGCAGGTGCTCGCCCCGGTGATTAGGGCTCAGAAGGGCGAACACAGGAAAGTGCTCGAAGACGCACTGAAGCAGGGATTTCTGCGGGCTAGGGTCGACAAAGAGTTCGTGGATCTCGAGGCGGCTCCCAGCCTCGAGAAGCAGAAGAAACACACCATCGAACTTGTCGTCGACCGCATCCGGCTTTCGGAGGAGAGTAGACACCGCGTCGCCGAAGCGGTGGAGACTGCGCTCGGCATTGCGGACGGTATCGTGACGATCATTCGGGAAACCGATGGTCAACAGAGAGAAGAATTCTTTAGTCAGAAAGGGGCCTGCCCTGTGTGTGGGATTTCCCTTCCCGAAATGGAGCCGCGGCTCTTTTCCTTCAACGCACCGCAGGGCGCCTGCCCCGCGTGCGGCGGACTAGGCATGAACATGGAATTCTCTCCAGACCTCATCATTCCCGACAAGAGCCTGTCGTTCAATGAAGGCGGCTGTCTGCCCTACAACCCGCAGTCCGCATGGAACCGCTCGCGGTTCGAGGCACTGGCGCACCATTTTCACTTCAGCTTAGACACTCCTTTCGATAAACTGCCCGAGGATGTGATGGAGGCCATGCTCTACGGCAGCGACAGCGACATTCACTTCCGCTACGACAACAGAGACAAGACAGGTCACTTCGAGTATCAAACGAAATTTCCGGGAATCTTGGCAGATCTGCGTCGCCGCTATATGGAGACCACGAGCGACGATATCAAGGAGTGGTTCGAATCCTTCATGGTCGAAAAAGAGTGCGAGGTCTGTCACGGCAAACGGCTTAGACCGGAAGCGCTCGCAGTCACCGTGGGGGGGAAGAATATCTATGAGATCACGTGCATGACCATCGGCGAGTCCGTGAAGTTCTTCGAATCGCTCAGGCTCTCCGACACTGAGTTTCAGATTTCGAAGCTGATCTTTAAGGAGATTGTCGCCCGCCTTGGTTTTTTGCGCAATGTTGGTCTCGATTATCTGACGCTGGAGCGCAAGGCGTCGACGCTCTCGGGTGGGGAGGCGCAGCGAATAAGGCTCGCCACACAGATCGGCAGTTCGCTCGTCGGTGTGCTCTATATTCTCGACGAACCTTCGATCGGTCTACACCAGCGCGACAATCAGCGCCTCATCGATACGCTCACCTATCTTCGAGATCTCGGAAACACGCTGATCGTCGTCGAACACGATGAGCAGACCCTGCGTACTGCGGATTATCTTGTCGACCTTGGGCCTGGAGCGGGTGAACATGGGGGATACGTGGTCGCCAGTGGCACGGTGCCGGAAGTGATCGCAAACCCTCAAAGTCTCACAGGACAATATCTTGCGGGAGCGCTTAAGATCGAGGTGCCTAAGGTTCGGCGGAAGGGAAACGGCGCCGCTATCGTTCTGAGGGGCGCACGTCAGCACAATCTCAAGAATATCGACATCGAGATTCCTCTCGGCAAATTCGTATGCATCACAGGAGTGTCGGGCTCGGGTAAAAGCACGCTGCTGTCGGACGTGCTCTATCCGGCCATCTCCAACCGCATCATGCACTCTTCTCTCAAAGAGGGGGCCTATGAAGCGCTGGAAGGACTTGAGCACATCGACAAGATCATCAACATCGACCAGAGTCCCATTGGGAGGACGCCGCGCTCGAACCCGGCGACCTATGTCGGTGTGTTTACGCACATCCGCGAGCTTTTTGCAAGCCTTCCGGAATCGAAAGCACGAGGATGGAAACCGGGCCGTTTTAGCTTCAACGTCAAGGGCGGCCGCTGCGAGCACTGCCATGGTGACGGCACCATCAAAATTGAGATGAATTTTCTTCCGGATGTCTACATAACCTGCGAAGTGTGCCATGGGAAGCGCTTCAACGCCGACACGCTCGATGTGCGATTTAAAGGTAAGAATATCTCTGACGTGCTCAACATGACCGTCGAGGAAGCAAGAGATTTCTTTGCGCACGTTCCATCCATCGCGAATAAGCTTCAAACTATGCTCGATGTGGGGCTTGGCTATATCCGCCTCGGCCAGTCCGCATTGACCCTGTCCGGAGGAGAAGCGCAGAGAGTCAAACTGTCGCTCGAGCTTGCGAGGCGCGCTACCGGCCGTACACTCTATTTTCTAGACGAGCCGACCACAGGCTTGCATTTTGCCGATGTGCGTCAGCTTTTGGAAGTGATCCACCGTCTCGTCGACAGTGGTAACACCGTGGTGATGATCGAGCATAACCTCGATATCGTTAAACAGGCCGATTGGGTCATCGATCTAGGGCCTGAAGGCGGAGACCGGGGAGGCATGATCGTGGCCGAGGGCACGCCGGAAGATATCGCTGCATGCTCGGCCTCCTACACAGGTCAGTATCTCCGGTCCATCCTCTGAGCCTGAGGTTTTTGAGAGGATTCTTGCCAATCCTCCGCTCTTCCATATACGATACCAAGGAATGAGGCGCATACTCTGCATTCTGTCCTTGTTTCTTGTGCTCCTTGTGCCGCTGTCGGCCGAGGGAAGCGGCTCCGAAACCGAGCCGGCAGAGGTGTCGACCGACGATCTGGCGAGCAAGACGCTCCGCTTCAGAATCGCTTCCGCCACGCTCTATGAACTACGGGAGATGGCCAAGGAGTACGGGCTGTCGGCCGAAGGGAGCGCTGAAGAACTGAGAGGCCGTCTCTATGAACATTTCGGTCTTACGCCTGTGCTCAAGGCTCAGGCTGATGTGACCATGACCATCGAGCAGGCGGCAAGCGCGGAGTACTTCTCCCTCGAGGACGGGACAAAAGAAATCCGTCTGCAGGGTCCTTTAGAGGTACGTTTCGTCGATGCCGAGGGGACAGTGCACAGAATGAAGGCGCACTATGTCGTCTACAACCGAGATACACGGGAAGTCAAGGCGACGGGAGATGTGGAATATACGCGCGAATCCACGACGAGAACCGACACCTACAAGGGGCAGACTATCGCAGTCGATCTCGACGATTACTCGGGTGTGTTTGTCGACGGCTCCTTCAATATGGAGCAGATAGGCACAGAGAGTCGCACGTTCATCGTACATTTCGGCGCTCTCGTCTCGCGGTCGGAACAGGTACTCTCCCTGGCAGATGGTTCCATGACCGCCTGTGATGCGATCGATCCTCACTATATTCTGCGCGCAAAGAAGATATGGCTCTTCGATTCGGGCGACTGGGCCGTCGCCGATGCGACGCTCTACGTCGGAGGAATACCTGTGCTCTGGCTGCCCTTTTTCTATTATCCGTCCAAGGCCTCGATGTTCCATCCGGTGGTGGGGTATAGGCTGCGCACCGGCGGCTTCGTTCAGACGACCACGTATCTTTCCGGCTCACAGAGTATGGAAAACCAGAATTCTTCGTCTGCGCTATCGACGAATCAAGGCACGTTCGGATCATTCGGTACATATATCTCGAAGACGCAGACCTTGGAACAAGATACCGATCGGCCTACGATCGCGGTGTTGGCTGACGTGTATTCAGCCTTAGGAATATTCGCGGGCTTGCAGGGAAAAGCGGCCGACAGTTTTCCAGCCAACCTTTCGTGGCTTGCGGGAGCGGGCCTTTCGCGCTCGATTTTTCACGAATCGACGGGCTATTATTCTCCCTTCGATGAAGCCGGCGGCTATGCCTCAGTCTGGAATAGGTGGGTATTCGGCACCATCGATCTTCCGGTAAGAATCGTGGCGAACTTCGAAGCTTCCTCAAAGCAGCATACGACCGGGCTCAAATGGAAGCTGAGCCTGCCCTTCTATTCCGATCCCTTTGTCGAGCAAGATTTTTTGGACCGCAGCGAATCCTACGATTTTTTTTCCATCTTCGGCAGCAGCTCGATGTCGAGCATACGCCAGCGCTCTTCTTTTTCGGACAAGATCAGCCTATCGTGGACATGGCGCCC
>DIXD01000077.1 GCA_002435985.1 Spirochaetaceae bacterium UBA6089 | reverse complement strand
GGGCGCCATGTCCACGATAGGCTGACCTTGTCCGAAAAAGAAGAGCGCTGGCGTATGCTCGACATCGAACTGCTGCCGAAAATGGAAAAAAAATCGTAGGATTCGCTGCGGTCCAAAAAATCCTGCTCGACAAAGGGATCGGAATAGAAGGGCAGACTCACCTTCCATTCGAGCCCGGTCGTATGCTGCTTAGAGGAAGCTTCGAAGTTCACCACGATTCTTACCGGAAGATCGATGGTGCCGAATACCCACCTATTCCAGACTGAGGCATAGCCGCCGGCTTCGTCGAAGGGAGAATAATAGCCCGTCGATTCGTGAAAAATCGAGCGCGAAAGGCCCGCTCCTACAAGCCACGAAAGGTCGGCCGGAAAACTGTCGGCCGCCCTTCCTTGCAACCCTGTGAATATTCCCAAGGATGAATACACGTCAGCCAACACCGCGATCGTAGGCTGATCGGGATCTTGTTCCAAGGTCTGCGTCTTCGAGATATATGTACCGAATGATCCGAACGTGCCTTGATTTGTCGACAGAGCAGACGAAGAATTCTGGTTTTCCATACTCCGTGAGCCGGAAAGATACGTGGTCGTCTGTACGAAGCCGCCGGTGCGCAGCCTATACCCCACCACCGGATGAAACATCGAGGCCTTGGACGGATAATAGAAAAAGGGCAGCCAGAGCACAGGTATTCCTCCGACGTAGAGCGTCGCATCGGCGACGGCCCAGTCGCCCGAATCGAAGAGCCATATCTTCTTTGCGCGCAGAATATAGTGAGGATCGATCGCATCACAGGCGGTCATGGAACCATTTGCCAGGGAGAGTACCTGTTCCGACCGCGAGACGAGAGCGCCGAAATGTACGATGAACGTGCGACTCTCTGTGCCTATCGGCTCCATATTGAAGGAGCCGTCGACAAACACACCCGAGTAATCGTCGAGATCGACTGCGATAGTCTGCCCCTTGTACGTGTCGGTTCTCGTCGTGGATTCGCGCGTATATTCCACATCTCCCGTCGCCTTGACTTCCCGTGTATCTCGGTTGTAGACGATGTAGTGCGCCTTCATTCTGTGTACTGTCCCCTCGGCATCGACGAAACGTACCTCTAAAGGACCCTGCAGACGGATCTCCTTTGTCCCGTCCTCGAGGGTGAAGTACTCCGCGCTTGCCGCCTGCTCGATGGTCATGGTCACATCACCCTGAGCCTTGAGCACAGGCGCAAGGCCGAAATGTTCATAGAGACGGCCTCTCAGTTCTTCCGCGCTCCCTTCGGCCGACAGCCCGTACTCTTTGGCCATCTCCCGTAGTTCATAGAGCGTTGCGGAAGCGATTCTGAAGCGGAGCGTCTTGCTCGCCAGATCGTCGGTCGATACCTCTGCCGGCTCGGTTTCGGAGCCGCTTCCCTCGGCCGACAGCGGCACAAGGAGCACAAGAAGCAAGGACAGAATGCAGAGTATGCGCCTCATTCCTTGGTATCGTATATGGAAGAGCGGAGGATTGGCAAGAATCCTCTCAAAAACCTCAGGCTCAGAGAATGGACCGGAGATACTGACCTGTGTAGGAGGCCGAGCATGCAGCGATATCTTCCGGTGTGCCCTCGGCCACGATCATGCCTCCCCGGTCTCCGCCTTCAGGCCCTAGATCGATGACCCAATCGGCCTGTTTAACGATATCGAGGTTATGCTCGATCATCACCACGGTGTTACCACTGTCGACGAGACGGTGGATCACTTCCAAAAGCTGACGCACATCGGCAAAATGCAAGCCTGTGGTCGGCTCGTCTAGAAAATAGAGTGTACGGCCGGTAGCGCGCCTCGCAAGCTCGAGCGACAGTTTGACTCTCTGCGCTTCTCCTCCGGACAGGGTCAATGCGGACTGACCGAGGCGGATATAGCCAAGCCCCACATCGAGCATAGTTTGAAGCTTATTCGCGATGGATGGAATGTGAGCAAAGAAATCTCTCGCTTCCTCGACGGTCATATTGAGCACGTCAGAGATATTCTTGCCTTTGAATCGCACATCGAGCGTGTCGGCGTTGAAGCGCTTCCCATGGCACACTTCGCAGGTTATGTAGACATCCGGAAGAAAATTCATCTCGATTTTGATGGTGCCGTCGCCACGGCAGTGCTCGCAGCGGCCGCCCTTGACGTTGAAGCTGAAACGGCCCGGCTTCCATCCTCGTGCTTTCGATTCCGGAAGGCTTGCAAAAAGCTCGCGGATGTGCGTAAACACACCGACATAGGTCGCCGGGTTCGAGCGCGGCGTCCTCCCAATGGGACTCTGATCGATGTTGATGATCTTGTCGATGTGCTCGAGTCCTTCCAGCGCTTCATAGGCCCCCTCTTTGAGAGAAGAGTGCATAATCCGGTTGGAGATGGCCGGATAGAGCACGTCCGATAGCAGTGTGCTTTTACCCGAGCCCGACACTCCTGTGATGCATACGAATTTGCCGAGAGGAATCTCGATATCGATATTCTTGAGATTGTGCTGACGGGCGCCCCTCAGAACGATAGCGGCGCCGTTTCCCTTCCGCCGAACCTTAGGCACCTCGATCTTAAGCGCTCCCGCAAGGTATTGTCCTGTGAGACTTTGAGGGTTTGCGATCACTTCCGGCACCGTGCCACTGGCGACCACGTATCCCCCATGTTCACCCGCTCCAGGCCCAAGGTCGACAAGATAATCCGCAGTGCGAAGGGTCTGCTCGTCGTGTTCGACGACGATCAGCGTGTTCCCGAGGTCGCGGAGATAGGTGAGCGTATCGATGAGGCGCTGATTGTCGCGCTGGTGGAGCCCGATCGAAGGTTCGTCGAGAATATAGAGCACACCGACGAGCGAACTGCCGATCTGTGTGGCGAGCCTTATCCGCTGTGCCTCCCCGCCCGAGAGCGTCGACGCCTTGCGCTCCAGCGTCAGATAATCGAGACCAACATTGCGCAAAAAACCAAGGCGGGCGACAATCTCCTTCAAGATCAGCTTCGAAATCTGAAACTCAGTGTCGGAGAGCCTGAGCGATTCGAAGAACTTCACGGACTCGCCGATGGTCATGCACGTGATCTCATAGATATTCTTCCCCCCCACAGTGACTGCGAGCGCTTCCGGTCTAAGCCGTTTGCCGTGACAGACCTCGCACTCTTTTTCGACCATGAAGGATTCGAACCACTCCTTGATATCGTCGCTCGTGGTCTCCATATAGCGGCGACGAAGATCTGCCAAGATTCCCGGAAATTTCGTTTGATACTCGAAGTGACCTGTCTTGTCTCTGTTGTCGTAGCGGAAGTGAATGTCGCTGTCGCTGCCATAGAGTATGGCCTCCATCACATCCTCGGGTAGTTTATCGAAAGGAGTGTCTAAGCTGAAGTGAAAATGGTGCGCCAGTGCCTCGAACCGCGAGCGGTTCCATGCAGACTGCGGGTTGTAGGGCAGACAGCCGCCTTCATTGAACGACAGGCTCTTGTCGGGAATGATGAGGTCTGGAGAGAATTCCATGTTCATGCCTAGTCCACTGCACGCGGGGCAGGCGCCCTGCGGCGCGTTGAAGGAAAAGAGCCGCGGCTCCATTTCGGGAAGGGAAATCCCACACACAGGGCAGGCCCCTTTCTGACTAAAGAATTCTTCTCTCTGTTGACCATCGGTTTCCCGAATGACCGTCACGATACCGTCCGCAATGCCGAGCGCGGTCTCCACCGCTTCGGCGACGCGGTGTCTACTCTCCTCCGAAAGCCGGATGCGGTCGACGACGAGCTCGATGGTGTGTTTTTTCTGCTTCTCGAGGCTAGGAGCCGCCTCGAGATCCACGAACTCTTTGTCGACTCTGGCCCGCAGAAATCCCTGCTTCAGTGCGTCTTCGAGCACTTTCCTGTGTTCGCCCTTCTGAGCCCTAATCACCGGGGCGAGCACCTGCAATTTGGTGCCGCTCGGCCACGACAGAATGACATCGAGAATTTGATCCACGCTCTGCTCGCGGATCTCGCGTCCACAGGACGGACAGTGCGGCACGCCGATGCGCGCAAACAAGAGGCGCAGATAATCGTAAATTTCCGTGACGGTCCCCACGGTCGAGCGCGGATTGCGCGTCGTCGTCTTCTGCTCGATGGAAATCGCGGGCGAAAGCCCCTCGATATAATCCACATCGGGCTTGTCCATCCTTCCCAGAAATTGTCTGGCATAGGCCGAAAGCGATTCGACATAGCGGCGCTGTCCCTCGGCAAAGATCGTGTCGAAGGCGAGAGAGCTCTTCCCCGAGCCCGATAGCCCCGAGATGACAATCAGCTTGTTCCTTGGTAATTCAAGGTCGATATTCTTCAGGTTATGTTCCCGTGCACCTTTTATGATGAGCTTTTCCATAACGAGGCAATCATACTGCACGCACAGGGAAAAGGGCAAGTAAGCTTGACAAATGTATAGCTGTTTTTGTCATGCTTTCTGTAGATGCCCTGCTCACCGCTTATGAGAAATCTTCTTCCGCCCAGCTGCGGCGCTACACATTGAACTTGAAGAACATGATGTCGCCGTCCTGGACCACATAGTCGCGCCCTTCTTGGCGCATCTTGCCCGCTGCGCGGACTGCCGCCTCCGAGCCATACTGGATAAGGTCGTCATAGTGGTACACTTCGGCTTTGATGAACCCTTTCTCGAAATCGCTGTGAATGACACCAGCGGCCGTTGGGGCCCTGTCGCCCGCACGGATGGTCCATGCGCGACACTCGTCCTCACCTGCGGTAAAAAAGGTTCGTAAGCCCAGAAGTCTGTAGGCCGCATGCGCAAGCGAGGCGAGCGCCGGCTCTTCGAGCCCTATGTCCTGCAGAAATGCCGCCCGTTCGG
>DIXD01000033.1:51238-53394 GCA_002435985.1 Spirochaetaceae bacterium UBA6089 | reverse complement strand
GAAGAGATAATCCGGCAGGGGAGGGTGCTCGTCGACGGCAAAGTAGCCGTCATTGGGCAAAAAATATATGGCCTCGAAACAATAGAGGTGGACGGACGCCCTGTCGACAGCTCCAGCCAACGGTCATTTCGCTATATCCTCCTCAATAAGCCCAAAGGCTATCTCTCCTCTGCGACAGATCCAGAGGGCCGCCCCTGTGCGATCGATCTCATTGCAGGGAGCATCAAAGAGCGTCTCTACAATGTCGGCAGACTCGATCAATGGTCGAGCGGCCTTTTGCTCTTCACCAACGACGGAGCGCTGGCCTCGAAACTTATGCACCCTTCAACCGAGATTGAAAAAGAATATCTGGTGCAGACCAATGCGCCTCTGCCCGACGGTTTCGCTTCAAAGTTCGTGCGGGGGATCATCTATGAAGGTATTCGGTATCGAGCCCGTTCCGTGCGTCTTCTAGCGCCGGATAAAGCACTGATAGTGCTCATCGAGGGGAAAAACCGAGAGATACGCCGAGTGTTGGAGCACTTTGGTCTGCGGGCGATATCCTTGGAACGCATCAGAATAGGCCCTCTTATAGATGCAAGCCTAACACCCGGCCAGTGGAGAGACTTGAGTGAGGAAGAAGTGCGTGCACTCAAGCGTATTGCCGATCCTGGCGACAACAACGGAACTCAAGGAACACGAAGATGAAGGTGGCAATCGATGGACCTGCCGGGGGCGGCAAATCGACCATTGCGCGCATGATCGCGGAAGATTTCGGATTTTTATATATCAATTCCGGCAACCTCTACCGTGCGATAGCATATCTTGCTTTGCAAGAGAACATCTGCTGGCAAGACAGCAAGGCTATGATTGCTCTTGTACAGAGGCACCATTTCGATTATTTGCCCGACGGGTCGGTGGATGTCGACGGCAAGATCCTGGATGGTGAGTTGCGCAGTCCCCAGGTCGACGCCATCGTCTCGCAGGTTTCGGCAATCCCGGAAATCCGCGCTCAAGTAAATTTGATTATCCGCTCCATCTCGGAAGGAAAAGATGTCGTCAGCGAAGGCCGCGATATTACCACGGTCGTCTTCCCCGATGCGGAGATAAAACTCTACCTGGATGCCTCGCCCGAGGTAAGGGCTACACGGCGCTTCAAAGAGCGACTTGCCCAACAAACCTCGGATACTCCTGCCAGTATCGAGGAGATACGGAAAAATATCGAAATGCGAGACAAACTCGATGCGCAAAAAACAGTGGGAGCGCTTAAAATTGCACAAGATGCTATATATTTGGATACCTCCGACTTGACCATACAGCAAGTTTATGAGAAAGTATACAAAATTTTAAGGGCAAGGATTGCACATGGCAGAAAATAAGGAAGTGGAAATGGACGTTCAAGAACCCTCCCGGGACGACATCCAGACACAATTGCAGGAGCAGTACCTCAAGTCACTCGAGGGACTGGAGGAGGGAGATTTAATTGATGGCAAGGTCGTGCAGATCGAGGGGGACACGGTCTTCATCGATATCGGATACAAATCCGAAGGCAAGTTGAATTTGCTTGAGTTCGGCGATACGCCGCCCAAGCCAGGCGATATTGTCAAGGTAATCTTGGTTCGAAAAGAAACTCACTCCGGTGACATCGTCATATCCAAGAAAAAAGCCGACGAAAAGCTTTTTTGGAAATCGATAGCAAATGCATTCAAGGATCACGTTCCGGTTTCAGGCACTATCACAAAAGAAGTGAAGGGGGGCTTTGAAGTCGATCTGGGCCATGGGTTATCGGGCTTTCTACCGCTCAGCAAGGCCGATGTCCAGCGAGTGGAAAAGAGCGCAGCGCTCATTGGTCTGCGCGCCGACTTCTACCTCGAACGACTATATTCCGATAAAAAGATCAACATCATCCTCAACCGACGCAAGCTCATGGAGGAAGAAATCGAGCGACGCCGCGAGGCTTTCTTTCATACCACGCAGATCGGCGACACGGTTAAAGGGATTGTCAAGAGCTTTACGAGTTTTGGCGCATTTATCGACCTGGGCGGCTTCGATGGGCTTCTGCACATCAATGACATGAGCTGGGGCCACGTGACCCGTCCTAAAGACTTCGTTCGCAAAGGCCAGGAGATCGAGCTCAAGGTCATCAGGCTCGATCCTGAAGAAAAGCGGATCAACCT
>DIXD01000033.1:0-51083 GCA_002435985.1 Spirochaetaceae bacterium UBA6089 | reverse complement strand
AAGGTCACGAACGCCGGTGCCTTCATCGAAATGGAAGAGGGAATCGATGGATTTCTGCATATCGACGACTATTCCTGGACTCAAAAAGTCAAGAACCCCTCCTCCGTGCTTCATGAGGGCGATGAGATCGACGTCATCGTGCTCGAGAGCAATCCAGAAGAGCGCAACATTCGTCTTGGCGTAAAACAGCTGAGCGAAGACCCGTGGCGCTCCTTCGCTAAGACCTATAGGCCAGGCTCGATCGTCGAAGGTACAGTCTCTTCGGTGGCCGATTTTGGTGTATTCGTCAAAGTGCCTGGAGATATTGAGGGCCTCATTAAAAAACAGGACCTCGTATCCGATCGAAGCGAATCCTACGACGATGCTCTCAAGAAATATCGACCGGGCATGCAGGTCAAGGCAGTCATCACTGACCTCAGTGCCGATAGACAGAGGCTTGGCCTCTCCATCAGGGACCTCGTCCAAAGAGAACAACGGGAAGAGATTTCTCGATTCATCCAAGAAGACGAAGGCGAGGCCGGCTATACGCTTGGCGACCTTCTCAAGGCAAAGGATAAAGAGAGCGACTGAACTATATGTTCAGTCCTCAGAGTGAATGTGATGGTTTCAGCGATTGATTCGGAGAAGTTTCGAACGTTGATAGACATCAACGCCCGGCTCAATTCCAGTTACACGGATTTCCGTTCGTTGCTGAAGACGATCGTCGAGTCGGCGGCGAGGCTTGTCGGTGCGGAAGCGGCAAGCCTTGCGCTCTTCGATGCGCCGACCAACACGCTTAGATTCGAAATTGCACTTGGCCCCCGCGGCCCTGAACTTCAAGGGAAATCGATCCCCGCGTCGGAGGGCATTGTTGGGTGGGTCTTTCAGAATAAACGTTCCATCATCGTCAACGACGCTCTTCATGATCCTCGGTTCTCGCCGACAGTCTCAAAGGAAATCTCCTACAGCACGACGTCGATCCTTGCGGTTCCGATGAAAGTCAAAGATAAGACCGAGGGCGTCATCGAGCTCATCAACAAGACCTCGCATGGCCTTTTTGTCGACGATGATCTCGAGTGGGCGGAACTGTTTGCCGTGCAAGCCGGCATCGCCTTCGACAACGCAAGGCAGTACGAGCAGACCGAGCACGAGCTCGCTTATCTCCACCATAAAGTACAGGAAGAGCAGGGTTGGCACCCCCTTATTTTCTCCTCGAAAGTGATGCAGGACCGTCTCGACCTTGTCAAACGGGTCGCCCCAAGCGATGCTTCAATACTGATCCTTGGCGAGAGCGGCGTTGGGAAAGAGCTGATCGCTGAACAGCTGCACCTCAATTCGCGGAGAAGCCAAAAGCCTTTTATCCGCGTCAACTGCGCCGCTCTCCCGGAAAGCCTGCTCGAGAGCGAACTCTTCGGTCATGTCAAGGGCGCCTTTACCGACGCAATACGCGATAGAGAAGGGCGGTTCGAGGCTGCCGATGGCGGGACGATCTTTCTCGACGAAATCACCGAACTTCCCTTAAAGCTGCAGGCAAAGCTTCTTAGGGTCATTCAACAGAAGAGCTTCGAACGGATAGGCTCGAATGAGACTATCCGGGTAGATGTCAGAATCATCGCGGCAACCAACAGGGACATCGAGAAGCTCGTACAGAATCAGGAATTCAGAAGCGACCTCTATTACCGTTTGAATGTCCTGCCGATTCAGATACCCCCTTTACGAGAGCGTCGGGAGGATATTCCAACCCTTGCCGAATACTTTCTGACGAAATATGCAAGGGAGACGAACCGCAGGGGTATTCGTTTCTCCGACTCCGCGATGGAACTCATGCTGAGCTACAGTTGGCCAGGAAACATCCGTGAGCTGGAAAACGCCGTGGAGAGGGCGGTCCTTATCTCCAAGGGGACGACCATCAATGCGGACGACCTCATGATAGGAAAACAGCCAGCCTCCGGGAACGAGCGGTTCCAAGGCAAGGAGCTGAAAGAAGCAATTATTTTATTCAAAAGCAATTACATACGATCAGCTCTGGAACAGAACCGATGGAATCAGACTGAAACCGCACGATATCTGAAGATACAGAGAACCTACTTGTCGCGATTGATAAAAGAGCTCAATATTCTGCAAAGTAAGGAGTAAAGCGTGAATCAACAGGAAAAGCAGCCTCAGAAGGAGAAGAAGCCTTTCTCCGAAAAATTGACCGATTTTATAAGCACGCATCGGAAGCCCATCATCGGCATCGGCATCGCCGTCGTCGTCGTCATTGCGGCCGTCGGCATCTACACCGTGGTGTCGGGGAACATCGCTTCGGATTCGAGCAGGGCAATGGACCTTGCGGATCAGAAGTTCCAAGCTTGGTGGCAAGAGACAGACGAGCAAAAAAAGGCGGACGCGGAGAAAGCCCTCATCGCCGACCTGGACACGATCGCAGAGAAATGGCCGAAAACCATAGCTGCCCAGCGCGCGCTCCTCAGAAAAAACACAATCATGAGCCAGAAAAAAGACTTCGCGGAGGCCGAAAAAGCTGCCCTGGACGCATTTGAGCGAAACAAAAAATCCTACGCAGCGCCCGTCGCGCTTCAGCTCGCCGCCATATCGGCAGAGGAGGCCGGTAATATAGACGCCGCCATTGCGCACTATACCACCATTACGAAAGATTATCTCAAGGACAATCCGAGCGCTCCTTCGGCGCTCTTCAATCTCGGCCGTTTGCAAGAAGAAAAAAAGGACTATGTGGCTGCCGTGGAGAGTTACAATCAGCTCGTTTCGTCGTTCGGCGACTCGGACTGGGCTCTCCTTGCCAAGAATAGGCTGATCTATCTAAAGTCCCAGGGGCTGGCCGAGTAAAAGAAGGATATACGATGAGAGGGCAGAGGGGCAAGGTTGCTTTCTTTTTCCGGAGGACTGGTGCCTTTTTTGTCGCGCTTGCCCTCCTTCTGCTTTTCTCCTGCGGCCTGCCAACATCTGATTATCTGTATCCGCCGGTTTATTTTTCGTCTCCAAGCGGCAACCGCGTGCAACTCATACATGATACGCGCAACATCGACGATGTCGCGGAGCTGTTCAAAGGATACGATATATATTACAGAGTATTCGACAGCCAGAACGATGCGACCAACAGCTCTTCCTATCTCTCGAACTACCTGACGAGCAGCGACATCGCCCAGATCGAATCTACGGAAGGCTATTATGTTCTAGTAAAATATGACAAGACCAATACCTACCTCGACGACACCGTGCCGCTCATTCCAGTCTCAGACAACACGCACATCTCCTTCGACCTTCATTTGAACTCAGACAGCAGATGGACGATCACTGCAACTAAAGCCGATGAAAGCCAAACAACGCTCTACTACATATCCCGAAACAAAGGCGATACGGCCACGGCCGAATTTTGTAGTAGGAGCCAGTACCTAAAAGGTGATCTTGACTACGCAGGCGACGGGATTTTAGTAGGCGAGAGTGTGTATATTGTATTCTTCGCGGTCGCCTATGGGATTTCTTCTTCCCTGAGCGAGCTTTACAGCGATCCAAGAGTCTTGGGGCCAATTCAATACACACCGATGGGGGGGTCCTGATCCAAAGTCCAAAGAAAGAATAGGGCGCTGACCAAGGCTGCCCGACCAAGGGCGCCGACTTAGGGCGCTCAATGCCCGCCATCCTTACATATTTTGAAGCATCCGCGAGTTCGCATAATGTATATTCTGTCTACCTATGAACGCTCGCAAGATCCCTACATAGTCTCAATAAAAGACACCCAAAAAGAAATCCAGATTCCGCCCATGCTACAGAATGTCCTGCAGCCCGACATACCCTTCATTTTCTAGATCGCCATAGCATTCGAGGCGCTCTGCTGTAAAATGATCTTGCCCAGAGAAACGATCTTTCAAGATTTTATAGAAGCTTTGCGTTTTTTTTGAAGATCCGGAGAAACGTTCAAGAAGTTGAATTTCTCGCATATCGGCATCGGTCTTCACCACGACAAAATCATCCGAATAATCGGCAAGGATATGCAATGCCATGGCATACGACTCATTAGATGAGAACACGTACTTCCATGCCGCAGCCCTGAGCAAGCCGCCGATAGTCCTTTTTTTATCATCGCTGTGGGTACTTATTCGCAGACATTCCAGGCGAAGCCCATCAGGCAGATTCTCATTCAATTGGGAAACGATTTGGCTCTGATGCATAGAGACATTTTCCTTAAACTCAGCAAGCTTGCTCTTCGGCACATCGAGCCACAGCAGCAAAATCTCATTCCTTCCTTTGACACCCAGCCCTAAGGGTGGCGACAATTCAATTCTGGGCTGAGGGTTGAATCCATGGGAAAAAGCAACAGGGAAATTGCACACATAAAAGGCTCTCGAAAAAGCTCGCGCCACATCATGTAAGGGATACAATACCGCAGCGTTCCGCTTTGACCAAATCGCGATCAACTTTATCTGATCAGCAGCATCGTCAACAAGATTTGCACGATGAGAGACCGAGATTTCTGAATGAATATCAACTTTATCAGGTATTCTATTAGATACAATTGAGACCTTATTATTACATACTCCACACCTATCTGTACAATATTCACTACATATTAACGTTAATCTGTTTTTTTGTGCCCTTTCTTTTTCTCTTTTGAGCCACTTGTGGCTTACGTTCAGTGATATTTCATGCCAAGGCAGGAGAGAATTCTCTTCTCGCTGTGCCAAAAACGACTGCCAAGCCCCCTCCCCTCTTCTTATATTGTAATCCTCCAGCACCTTTCGCCATAGCTCGCGATCTATATGTTCATCCCAGGCATCAAGCCTCGCCCCTTTCAGATATGCCGCCGAGATGATTTCTCCCAAGGATTCATCTCCTCGAGAAATTATTCCTTCCAATACCGACAGAAAGGGAGGATGATAGCTCACTTCGATATTTTTTCGATATTTTAGACTACGGCGTATGTACTGAATGCACGCAAGCGCCTTTTCCTCCGAAAGCTGCGCCTCGCGCTCAAAGGGCGTATGTGGCTTTGGAATGAAGGTGCCTACATTCACATGAATTGAAATGTGTTCAACTTGCGCTATCTGCTCGATATAATCCACTATTGCCTGTGCTTCTTGTATGCCGCGTTCAGGCACGGGAAGTCCTACCATAAAATAAAATTTAGCGGATTTAAATCCTCTGCCTTTGGCCTCATGCAGAATCGATACAATTTTTTCAAAAGGCACCCGCTTATTGATCGCACACTGCCATGATTCAAGCGGAGTCTCAACGGCGAAGGTCAATCCCGATTTTCGGACCTCGGAAATTTCTTCCAAGAGCGGCAAGGTAAAGCTATCGACTTTGAGACTTGGAAGCTGAAAGGAAACCTTGTCCTTTGTCCATGTAGCATTCAGATCATTGAAGAGTTCGACAATACCCGGATAATCACCGGAAGACAAAGATGAGAGCGTTATCTCTCTATATCCTTTTTTAACAACGAGATACTCGACTTCTTTTTTTATTATTTCTGCATACTTGGACCTTTGAGGGCGATAAAAATATCCTGCATGGCAGAAACGGCATCCATTGGGGCAGCCACGCATAATTTCGACCGATCCATGCGCATGAACAGGGTTCAACACCGGATACGGAAATTCGTTCACATACTCAGTCTTATAAAAATCCTGAAAAACTGCTCTCGCTATGAGTTTTTTATGGGGGAGCCTAAGGCTCTCTTCCAACGACGGAGATATCCACATCGAAGGATGTTCGGCAAGCAGGGCCAGTTTTTCCCGCCTATCAGCCCCACGCCTCTTGAGCTCCGCCATCTGTACCATGAGGTCGATGAAGCCGGCCTCTGCTTCTCCAATCCAAACAGCATCGAGGAATTGCGCAAAAGGCAGGGGATTCGTAATAGCCGGGCCTCCTGCGATTACGATCGGGTCCCCTTCGCCTCGCTCTGCCGTTTTATACGATATGCCACCACACTCCATGATGGCGAGCATGTTGCTGGCAAGAAGCTCATACCCGACGGTAAATGCGAGTATCTCTGTATCACATAAAAGGATACCGCTCTCCAGCGTATAGAGCGGTATCCTTTTTCGAATTAAAAGACGCTCGAAATCCGGAGCCGGCGCGAAAACCCTCTCGCAGACAATCTGATTTTTCTTTTCATTCAGCCAAGAATAGATAATTCTGAGCGCATTGTTGGACATACCTATCTCGTAGAGATCGGGGAAACACAGGGCTATTCTGAGACGCGTATCCTCTTGTTCTATCGGAGGAGCGGCACCACACTCTCCTCCCACATAGCGGGCTGGTTTTTGTACTTCAAAAAGCGCAGAACCGATATCCCGCATCGGTTTGATGAATGGTCTGTTCACGCCGAATACCTACGAGCCGAAATTCCTGTCAGTATGCCGATCGAAATGAGCCCTGACCACAGTGCAGAGCCTCCATATGAGACAAAGTAGAGAGGGATCCCCGTCACCGGCATGATGCCCATCGCCATTCCAATATTGATCATAAAATGAAATGCAAATATGCCGAGGATGCCCCCCACCACAAATTGACTAAAACGGTCTTTCGATGTCTCCATGAGAACGAAGCATCTGACGAATATGATGGTATAGAGAGCAAAAAGCACCATACAGCCCACAAAACCAAATTCCTCCGCAATAATGGAAAATATGAAATCAGTGCTCTGTTGAGGGATATATCGAGCATGACTATGGGTGCCCTCAAGAAAGCCCTTTCCCCAAAATCCTCCTGATCCTATCGCCGTAGTGCTCTGAAGAATGTTCCAGCCGGAACCCCTAGGGTCGATGTTCGGATCGATGAAGACGAGGAGCCTCTCTATCTGGTAAGGTTTCAAAAGTTTATTGGCGGCGGTGGCACCAGCAATGGAGAAAGCCAAAATTGCCAGACTATATGACAACCAGTAATAATACGGTTTCTTGAACTTGAACCACCCGACACTCGAAATTATCGAAAGAATAAGTATGAAAATTAAGACCACATAGAGAATGCTGTCCTGAGTGACCAACATATAGAGAATAGGGTTGGGATGATTCTGAACATAGAGGGGAATGCTCAAAAAGATAAAAATACCGACGATAGACAGTACGCCGAACAGAATATATCGGAAATCCACATCGGCGAGCGTCAACATGACGATAGCAGCAGGAAAAAAGACAAGGGCGGAGCCGAAGTCGGGCTGGGCCAGGATGAGCACGAGTGGAATAGCCAAGATACATCCTGTCTTCAATAACTTTTTGAAACTCGAGTCGAACTCCGAGGAATCCAAATAGCGCGCAAGCATAAGCACTGTCGCGATCTTCGCAAACTCTGCCGGCTGAATACCAAGGCCGGCAAAACCAAGCCACGACCTGGAGCCGTTCACGACCTTCCCCACGAGGAGAGTCAAAATGAGCAAGAAGACGCTGATCGCGAAAAATATCCAAGAAGTATCCTTAAATCTTGAAAAATCGATCAGCGACGCGCCGATTAAAAGAAAAATGCCGATAAAAAACCATAGAAGCTGTTTTATATACTCGTTCGAAACGACCAGGCCGTTCGCGTCAACCCCAGCGGAATAAATCGCCGCAATACCAATGCCGCACAGTGAAAACGTCGCAAAGAGCAGGAAATAGTCCACATTGCCGAAAAATCGCTTGATATCCTGAAGATTCATTCTCTTCTCCCGCTTATGAGGGAACCTTCGAGACGTACTCCTACGGTCTCGGCTGCTTCTTGAGCAGTCTGCCCGGCATACATCGCCTGATATATGACATTGGCGGCATAGGGTGCCCACCACTCCCACGGGTTCGAGGCTTCGATCATTGTCACTACCACGACCTGATCTTTTGGAGGAGCATCGTAAGGACCAAAAGATGCGAACCACGAATGCCATCTGTCCTTCAGACCGATCTCTGCTGTCCCGGTTTTCCCTGCGATTTGCACGACTTTTGTCGAAATTGCTGCTTTGGGGGTGCCGTTGACGACGACATTCCTCAGAGAGGATCGAAGCTTCTCGAATGTCTCTGCCGATATGGATGATGTATGCAAGACCTCCGGTTGAATTTCGTGCATGAGGGCACCGGTGCCCGAATCGCGTACTTCTTTCAGCACGTGCGGCTTGTAAATCACACCATCGTTGACGATCATCGCCATCATGTTGGCAACCTGAAGAGGAGAGGCGAGCATATAACCCTGCCCTATGGAGAGGTTCATCGTATCGCCTGGAGTCCATATTTCGTTATACGTTTCTTCCTTCCAAGACGGCGTAGGCAGAAGGCCTTTGTTTTCGCCAGGAAGGTCAATATTGGTAGCCTTCCCATAGCCGAAATCCTGAGCATAGCTCACAATATTTTCTACACCGATATAGTCTCGACCTACAGTCCAATAATAGATATCGCATGACTGAGCAAGTGCATCTTCGAGTGCCAGAGGGCCATGTCCAGGCTTTTTTACGTGACAACTCCAGGAACGGCCGCCGTAGACCATCTCGCCGGAACAGTACACAGTTTTATCCAGGGAAATGAACTCTTCTTCCAGAATTGCAGCCGTAAGGATGGTTTTGAAGGTGGATGCCGGCGGATACGAAGCCTGATATGCGCGGTTCAGCAAAGGTTTCTGAGTGTTGTTCAAAAGTTCGAGATATGCTCTGCCGGCATCGTCTGCAATAAAGACTTTCGAATCGTAATAGGGATAGGTCACCATAGCAAGGACCTCGCCTGTGGAAGGTTTCAGGACGATGATGGAGCCTTGACGCTTCCCAAGTGCATCTTCTGCGATTTTTTGAAGATTGGCGTCTATAGCGAGTATCAAACGCTTGCCGGCAACAGGCGCCTGGACTCTTGCAGCATTGCCGGCTATATCTTTGCCGTGCACATCGACCGCTTTAGATATCCAGCCATCTTGTCCCCTGAGCAAATCTTCATACATCAATTCGATGCCGGCTTTTCCCGTCAGATCCTCCAGCGTGTATCCTTTATTGTACAGCAACTTGTATTCATCACGAGTGATGGAGCCGACATAGCCGACGATGTTGGAGAGCGAGCCTAAGTCTGCATAGTCTCTGAGGGGCTTGGAAGTCCATGATACTCCCGGAAATTCGTCAATTCTGGTGGCAATTTCGGCTATGACCGCCAAACTCGCATTTTTTGTTATCACAACCCTGCCATAAGAATACGCTTTCGGATCAGGCAATTTGCTTTCGATATCATCGGTCGAAATGTTCAAGAGCCTTGCTAAGTTGTTCACCACGGTTTTTCTTTGCGCCGATGGCAGTTCCGACGGTGTTATGTAGACGGAGTATGCCTCGATATTGCCGGCAAGAAGCCTCGTGCCCGATCGATCGTAGATTTCCCCTCGAGGAGCCGGAATTCTCGTCGATTGGATAGAAATACGTTCCGCCTCGCTCTCGAAAAGTTGCTTTCGCAATACCTGCATAGAAAAGAGGTTGACCGAATATACGCCGACAAGAGAGAATATCAGCATTCTCAATATACGGATGCGGCGAGTTATTTTTTTCTGCAATACCGTCATTTCGATCATGGAAGTGCCTTTTTGGGGCTATGTTCGAAAAATGGTTGGATAAAAGACAGGAGAAAGAAAATAAAGGTTGTAAAAAGCCCATTCATAATGAGCTCAACTCCAAACTCCACACTGAATATCTGATATGCATGGATATCGGCCGAAAACAGCCAGAGAAGAATCCTCGAAAGGAGGCCCATCACAATCGTCGCTACAGCGCCGAGGAGGAAAGGGATGACGACAGCATCTTTTTCTGTTACATAGCTTGTCAGTGTGGTCAAATATGCGCAGCTCGAAAAAAGAAATGCAAAATAGCCGATCGGGGAAGCGCTCAGCATGTCGGCGACGATGCCGGTCATGAAAGCAGCGATTATCCCATGCCCATTCTTATTGATGAATGAAGTAAAAAGTAGCACCGACATCGCCAGATTCGGAATTACTCCCAAGACTACGCCGCGAGAGAGCCACGTCGATTGAATGAAGAGCATGAGAACTGCTAAGGCCGAAGATATCAGTATGCTTTTCATTCGTTTGGTCCTCTATCGAGAGCAAACACATACTCAATTCGACTGAGGTCGATGCTGGGCCATACGTCGATGACGAGAGAACTCGAAGATTCGTTCAGCCTAAAGCTCTCAACCCTTCCGATCATGATCTCCGACGGAAATACCTGATCCAATCCGCTGGTCACGACGATATCGCCCTGCTTGAGTTGCTCCATTTCGCTTTTCGGAATATACAACAAATTCAAAGGCGAATCCCGAAACCCCTGGCCGTTGATCATCCCTTCAGCGCGTGTCTTTGCGAGTCGGGCCGCAGCAAAAAAACGCTGATCATAGAGCGGATGGAGTACACTTGTCGAAGCGTTGACCTCTATGATCTTTCCGACCAAACCTTCCACGCCGTCCTGATATGCGATGACAGGCATATACTTCTTGATACCATCAACATATCCTTTATCGATGACAAGCGAGGAGTAGATGTTGCTCGGATCTCGTGCGATGATACGAGCGGCTATTTTTTTCGTGTCCGGTAGATTAGGCAAGTCCAAGAGCTCCTTCAATCGCTGATTCTCTTCTTTTAGCGCTAAAAAATCCCGTTCTCTCAACTCATAATCCTGCATTTTGTCCAGAAGAGCCTCGTAATCTCTTTGGAGTGAGCGAAGCTGAGAAACGGCGCCGATCGAGCGTGAGAAGAAAGAACTCACGGCTGCATATCCTCTTTGTATCCCTCCTATGATATAACCTTGAAAAATATCAGGAATCCTAGCCATGGTTTTTGTCGAGACAAACAAAATCGTGAGGGAAAGAACCAAACAGATAGCAGCTTTTCGATGTACGATTCGAGTAGGACCATGAACACGACTATTTTTCATGCCTATCCTGCCGGGCTCATAGGTTCAGGCTTTCGTAGACGCTGCTACTCCCTAGATTCTTCTGCATGATCTCTAAGTACTTGCCCGCTCCGACCGCCACACACTCGAGAGGGCGTTCTGCAAGTATCACGGGGACACCCGTCTCTTTAGCGATGAGCTTCGGAAAGCCCTTTAAGAGCGCACCGCCCCCGGAGAGGACGATACCCCGCTCGACGATGTCTGCCGCTAGTTCCGGCGGTGTTTTCCCGAGGGTTTTCTTTATTTCTTCGACAATGAGATTCACCGAATCCATAAGGGCTTCGCGTATTTCTACAGAATCGACCTCAAAGCGTCGTGGCAACCCGGTGATTGCATCGGTACCCTTTATTTCCATCTTCTCGATAGTCCTCTCCGGATTTGCGTTTCCGATCTCGATCTTCAGTCTTTCTGCGGTCTGCTCACCTATTATCAAGTTGTGAATATTGCGGATGTGTTTGACGATGGCTTCATCGAACTCATCGCCGCCGACACGAATCGCACTCGTCACAACCATGCCCTTTAGGGAAATCACGGAGATCTCGGTAGTGCCACCACCGATATCGCAGATCATATGCCCTGCGGGCTCCGTAATGGGGATGCCGGCACCGATGGCTGCTGCGAGCGATTCGGCTATAACCTTCACCATTCGGGCTCCAGCCTTATATGTTGAGTCTATGACTGCATTTTCCTCGACCTTCGTGATGCAGGTCGGCACGCCGATCACCACTCTGGGTTTAAAGAAAAGGGCTTTGGGAAACACCTTTTGAATGAAATATTTGATCATCTTCTCGGTCATATCGGGATCGGCGATCACGCCATCTCTCAAAGGACGTTTGGCGATGATATCGGTAGGAGTCCTCGAAAGCATGCTCTTGGCCTCGGTGCCGACGGCCACGAGACGGTTCGTACCCCTTTCGATGGCTACGACCGACGGTTCATTGAGCACAATGCCCTTCCCTTTCACATAGATGAGCGTATTGCATGTCCCGAGATCAATGCCGATATCAGGACTAAACATGTCAAAAATACCCACTGCTCTTCTCCTTGCCTTTATAATTTGCCTTTATAATTTCTCGGCCAAACGTTGCCTTGCCTCGGCATGATACGGGTCGATTTGTACAACCTTTCTGAAAGCTGCCCTAGCACCCAACTGATCGTTTTGCTTGGAGTATACTAGACCAAGCCCATACCAGGCATCCACATTGAGAGGATCGTCCTTCAACACTTCTTGAAAACGTTGGAGTGCGGCGTCGATATCGCCCGCATCCAAACTGTCCTGCGCAAGCAGTAGCTTGGCCTTTAATCTGATCTTGGCGTCGGAGGCAGATGACTCGAGACGTGTGAGTAGCGCTTGCGCTTTCTCTTTTTGGCCAACGTTCGTATAGGTTATCGCGGCGGAGAGCAGAAGTGTGTCCGAGGAATCATTTTTCAGAGCCAGCTCAAACCATTCGGCTGCTTGGGGATAATCTTTTCTGCCCGCATAGACTATCGCGAGATACTGCGGGATATCTTGCTCTTTGCTGCCTTGGTCCTTTGCCAAGAGAAAATAGCGTTCCGCCATGTCGAACCAGGGTTCCCCTTTCTGGTAGTATGCCTTGGCCAGCACATAATATATCTGTGCTCTCATCTTTGCGGGGACACCCACCGCAAGAGCCTTTCTTAGAGAAATGACAGACTCTTCGAAGAACTGTTGACGGTTCTCTTCGTCTTGAGCGTTGAGCCCCATGTAATATGAGGCAATGCCTTCTATACTGAGATAGTAGTCATCAAATGGGAGGACTTGTGTTGCGTTGCGAGATTCGCGCAGGGCTCCTTCGATATTTCCTGAATTCCACAGATCTGCAAGCGCTCTGTACGACAGAATTTTATTCGAGTCTTGTGCACGATGAATAAGCACATAGATGCCCAACGACGAGGCAGAGACAATAGCAATCACGGCGACAACGGACCATAGGAATTTCCGGCGCGAACGAGGCCTCTTCCCCTGAAAAAATCTCCTGGACATTGTGTGATACTATATCAAAAAAAGGCGGGCCTGTAAGCCGGGTTCTGTATGCGTCGAGTGCATTTCTGCACTTTTCGCATGGCTGCCATCTCTCTTGATGTATCATTACTGATACATTCTAGCGGTCTACCCGCGATTTTTGCCGTATATTACGGCATGGACGGGCAATCCATCGCTGTTTGACCTTGCTCGCGATGAGGCTTGCCATGCCATTTCCATTACTGGAAATGCGGTGAGCTCTTACCTCGCCTTTTCACCCTTACCACCCTGCGGCGGCGGTATGTTTTCTGTGGCGCTCTCTGTACAGAAGAGAATTCATGGCCCACGATTGTGGGACCACAAGCCCTCTCCTGCCCCGGATGTTATCCGGCATCGTGCCCTGCCGAGCCCGGACTTTCCTCAAGCACAGCCTGCGGCAGCCCGGCCCGCCTCAAATTCACTCATTCATCCATTGTATCGATGAGAAAATCGTTGTCAATCAGCGGTTCGCTCTGTACTCTCTTCTTACGCGCAGAACCGCGTTTTGCCTTCCCTGATGTTTCGTCAGTGTCGTCGTTCGATTCAGAGTCCTCGCCTTCTTCGATTTCGTCGTTGTTCAGATCAACAAGAGAACCTGCGAGGATTTCCTCCATGGATTCGTCGGTCTCGGTCTCTTCGTAATATAGAATGCGGGAGCAATACGGACAGAACACAATTTTGTCGGCTTGGCGCACTTCATTCACAAAATTTGCCGGCAACATCATATGACAGCCCGTGCACACCACTCCATGAATCGGCACGATACCCATACCCGACTTACTGCGGATGATTCGCTCGAATTTAAATTTCAAGTCTTCATCCAGCTCGTGCGTGAGATCATTCTCTTTACTCCACAAGGTCTCTATCTCATCGGATATCTCTTTGCTGTGCTCATCGATCTCGGCGCGCTTTTGGGCGATTTCAGCTTCGAGAGTCGAGACCGACATCTCTATGCGGTGCAGCCGATCATCGATGTCGGCGAAGCGGCGCTCTTCCTCCTGAATTCTGCGGCGAAGTTCCTGCTCTTTTTCCGATGCCTCTCTGATTTCTTTGTTGACGGAATCATATTCACGCTGTGTAGTTATGCCGTCCATCTGCTTTTCGGCATTCTCGCGCTTCATTTCGGCCTCTGCTAAAGCCTGCCGGAGCTCTTTGAGGCTCGCCTCGGATTTTTCATATTGTTCCTTCACCTCGGAGAGCGACTTCTTTTCTCGCGAGAGCATCTGGTTCTGGATTTCGATAGTCTTGGGCATGGCCTCAAGCTGCTTCTCCAATTCCACCCGCCTGCTGAGTATCTCTTGATACTGCCGAAGAGTCCCGAACACCTCATCCATTCTCATGGGCATAATGGCACCTCGATTAATGATCTATATAATCCCGAAGTTTTTGGCTCCGTTTGAATTGTCGCAACTTCTTGAGCGCCTTCGCCTCGATCTGTCGAATTCGCTCGCGAGTGACATTAAAATACAGGCCAACCTCTTCCAATGTCAATGAATATCCCTCGTCCAGTCCGAAACGCATGCGCAGCACTTCCTGTTCCCGCTTAGGGAGCGTCGCAAGCACCATACGGAGCTGTTCCTGCAAGAGGTTATAATCGGTCTTGACGGCCGGATTCTCCACCTCTTTGTCCTCAATGAAGTCCTGAAGAAGAGAATCTTCGTCTTCACCGATGGGCGTATCGAGGGATACCGGCTCTCGTGCAACATTTTTAACGGCCTTGACGCGGTCTATCTCCCAGCCTAGCTGGGCCGCGACTTCCTCATCCGTGGGCTCACGGCCAAGTTTCTGCATAAGTTGCCGAGATTCCCGCACGACCTTGTTTATCTGCTCGATCATATGCACAGGCACGCGGATGGTCCTCGCCTGGTCCGAGATCGAGCGGGTTATCGCTTGGCGTATCCACCAGGTAGCATACGTAGAAAATTTGTACCCTTTGCGGTATTCAAATTTTTCGACGGCCTTGATGAGACCGATATTCCCTTCTTGGACAAGGTCGAAGAATTGCATGCCTCGGTTCGTGTATTTCTTTGCAATCGAGACTACGAGCCTCAGGTTCGCTTTGATGAGCCTGTCTTTTGCACTTTTCATCATTTTGCGGCCGCGATTCACCTCGCGGGCCATGGAAATAATCTTGTCGATCGGCGTCTCGAAAGTATTCTCGATGTCCTTTAGTTTCTTTTCGTTTACTTGGAGCTGACGAATCCGGTCTTTGATCTCATCTGCACTTAGACCGAGGCGCTGCTCGATTTGCTCTCGTTTTTCCTTGATGGTGAGGTTCCGTCCGAGAGCCCTCAAATCCTTGGAAGATACGATCTGAAGTATGCCCTCCACCCTATCCTGCTCCTTGCGGTAACGAATTATCTTCTTCGCGGTTGCGATGAACTTTTCCGAAAAGACCGTGATCTCTTCCGGATGAATATCCATGGTGTTTACAATCGGCAATAAGCGTTCGCGGATCTCCTTGAGCTGCTTATCCTCGAATATATCCCCTCCTTTGGCGATAATCTGTTTTTTAAGCTCGACATAGCCCTTCAGATCTACGGCATAGCAGTCGATCAGCTCTTTATAGAACTGATTGAGTCTTCTCCGCTCGGCGATTTTCTCCGTGTTTTCTTTTTTCTGGAGTGAGAGATCTTTGGCTTCTTTTCGTGTGGCCTTGATGACGATCTGGTAAAATTCCGGAATCAACATCCCAGATTTGCGGAGCGTGTTCTTTATAATGTCCTCACCCTGCTCCATCGTTCTCGAGAGCTCAACTTCCTGCTCGGCCGTCAGGAGGTTTTCTCGTCCTATATCCCTCAGATAGAGACGGACAGGGTCATCGCTCGCCATCTCTTTGTCGTTGGCGACCATTTTGCTCTTCGAAGGAATTGCGACCAGCTTCGGAAGAGCCTCCTCCTCAGCCTGTACTTCCTCTTCTATTTTGATGTTGCTGCTGACGAGGAGGTTGATGATCGCTTCCATTTTGTCTGAATTGAGTATCTGTTCCGGGAGCATGTCTGAAAGTTCATCGAAACTAATCGTCTTTTTCTCTTTTGCATATTCGAGCACTTTTACAATGGCGGGATCGAGCTCTATATCACTCATCGATATCTCCTCCCGTGGCCTGGGCCTTAAGTTCTCCATCTATTTTCATAATTTCTTCTAGTATCATTTTCTCCTGTGTGATAGCGCTATCTTTTGTCTTCGCGGACTGGAGTTGTGCCACCAGCTTTTTTCTTTCCTTTTCCAAGGATGCTCTGCGTTTTTGGGACAGACCATCCTGAAGTATCTTCTCAAGTCCAGCCTTGAGTTCGCCAGAGGCATCGACTTCGCGGACGAACCGCACTGCAGCGTCATCGGCACAGAGGGAAAGGATACCGTCGACATCCTGGACACCCTCTCTTTGGGCATCCTGAAGCGC
Source organism: Spirochaetaceae bacterium UBA6089 (assembly GCA_002435985.1). GTDB lineage: Bacteria > Spirochaetota > Spirochaetia > Treponematales > Rectinemataceae > Rectinema. Next base: position 34,790 of record DIXD01000033.1, on the reverse strand, counting down.
CGAAAAGAGGTCCCTTGCCCGCGGATCGTCGAAGCTGTCGCTGTCCAGATGCTCCGATAAAAGCCAGAATGGGTCGTTCGACAAAATGGCAGCCGCGACAAATACCAAATCAGATGTTCGTGCTGAATGTAAAATGCTAGACGCTGGGGATGGACTATTTCTTGATCGATATATCCCCGACACTTTTGCTTTTGCGTAATCCATCTCAACCGCATGGGCACCGACCCCCAGCGTTCTCCCAATTTCCTTTATGTACTCCTGGCGTCGCACGTCGGAATCGAGAGCATCTAAAAAGGGGAACAAAAAAGAGACTGCTTTCGCCTTTCCCTCCATTGTCGAGATATCGAAAAGTTGACCGGCCCGTGCAAGTAAAAAATATCCAGCGGTTATAGTATTTTTCGCCAATCTCGTCAACTCCCCTGCCCCTTTCTTCTCTAAAATCTCAGAAGCATCCTTGCCTCCTTGCAACACAAGCACCGAGGTCTCAAGTCCTACTGCGGCGGCAATCGAGCAGGCGCGCTCGGCAGCGTGCAAGCCGGCTTCATCGCTATCAAAACAGAGCACGACTTTTGAAGCTCGGCGACGGATGGCCATAGCCTGATGACTGGTGAACGCGGTGCCCAGAGGAGCGACGGCATTCGTTATCCCTGCGGCGTGAAAAGAGAGCACGTCCATATATCCTTCGCAAATAAGCGCTTCATCCAAATGCTTGATGGAATCGATGGCCTGCGAGAGCGCGAAAAGCGTGTCTTGTTTCTTGAAAATCATAGTCTCGGGACTGTTGATATACTTTGGTCCCTCCTGATCCATCGCGCGCCCTCCAAACGCAATGATCCTTCCTCTTGTATCGCCGATGGGAAACATGATGCGGTCGGCAAACAAAGGCCAATTTGGATTGTTTTTCGAAAACAGACCGCTGTGCCTAAGAAAAGTATCGGAATATCCCTTTGTTTTGAGAAATGAATACAGCCATTGTCTGCTCGAAGGCGCATAGCCGAGGCTGAATTTTCGAATGAGATCATCGCTCAGCCCCCTCTTGTGGAGCACATCCAAGGCATTCCTCCCGGAAGCATGATTAAAGAGGAACCAGTGAAATGTCTTCGAAAGCCTGTCATACAGTTCAAAGAGAGCCTGGCGATCCTTCTCGCCCTCGACCGCAAATTCAGATTCTTCGAAGCGAATCTGCACACCAGCCTTTCGTGCGAGTTCCTCCATTGCCTCCGTATAGCTTAGCTTCTCGACGTCCATAAGAAATTGGATTATCGAACCGCCCTTGTGACAACCGAAGCAATAGAAAAGTCCTGTATCGCCGCTCACCGAAAATGACGGTGTCTTCTCTGAATGGAACGGACAGAGCCCCCAGTACGAGGACCCCCTCTTCTGAAGATGGACGTGCTCTTGATACACAGATAGGAAATCCGTCTTATCGAGGATTTCCTGTCTGATCTGTGGTGATATTCGCGCCATTCTTATCCTAGAGCCCCTTCGGAATGATCGCTACTTCATTGTGTTCAGACAATGTACGAGAAAATCGATGTTTTCCGGAAGATGCACTCTCTAATCTAAAATACAGAAAATCCGTCTTCGAGGGAAATAGTACGGCTCTGAGACTTATCTCTCCCGGATTCGAGATCGGGCCAGGAGGCAAGCCCCTGTGAATATATGTATTATAAGGGTCTTTTACTCTCAGGTCATTATAGTATACGACCGAAGGATGGGGTTGTCCCAGATGTTCTGTCAATACATAAACCACTGTGGCACAAGACTGCAAGGGCATCTGTGCCTCGATTCGATTGAAAAACACCGAGGCGATGATCGGCGCGTCTTCCGGCACTCGATACTCTCTCTCGACTATAGAGGCAAGAATAACATTTCGATGAAGTTCTTCTGCCGTGATCTGTCGTTCATCTATTCTTTTGATGACTGCACGAAAATTGGCAACCATCTGCTCGATGACTTCTTGAGGGTCGCTCTCCTCTTCAAAGAAGTAGGTGTCGGGGAAAAGATACCCCTCGCAACTTGCAGCAGGAATTCCCAATTTTTGAGCGAATTCGGCGTTGTTCACTTCTTTTAAGAAAGCTTCGCGAGATACGATGTTCTGAGATTCCAGAATCCGTGCTATTTGGCTGGCAGTTCTCCCCTCAGGGATCATCACTTTTTTGGCCATGGTCTCTCCACGAACCAATTTTTGGGCGACCAAAACCGGGGAAAGCAAGGGAGCAAAGCTGTAAGTTCCTGGTTTTATTGTGCGATCTGCCCCTGAAACATACATATACAACCCAAAGACCTTCGATGAAGGGATGATGCGTACCTCACGGAGCTCGCGTGCTACCACGCTGAGGCTTGAACCTTTTTCGATTTTTATTTCGACGCTGTCCTTTCTAAAAGGGGGGATCAACATCAAAATGCTGCACACAAGCAACAGAATGACACCTGAGAGCACAATGAATTGTACGAAGGCTTTTACGGTAGAAGATGTTATTGTGCGCCCCATTCAGTCTCCAGCCCTTGAGCCATATCGCCATCAACAAAAAAGGGCTGTCCAAGAAAAACCCTTAGACAACCCATTGTGGGGAGAGAAGGATTTGAACCTTCGAAGGCGGAAGCCAACAGATTTACAGTCTGCCCCCTTTGACCACTCGGGAATCTCCCCAATGAATGATGGACTTTCGTCCCTCGAGCCATCTCCCGGAATCGAACCGGGGACCCCGAGATTACAAGTCACGTGCTCTGCCAACTGAGCTAAGATGGCGTAGGCAACGCTGGGCACTATATACGAAAGAATAGGATTTCGTCAAGACCTTGTGAGTTTTCGAATATGGCTCATAAACGTTGCCGGTCGACTTATCTCTAAAATACCGAAGTGCCGTTGAGCGATACATCGTGGAACGCCCTGGGGTGAATTTCGACAAGGCTTACCGCAATATATCCCTGAGAGACTGCATGGTGATCCGAAAAAACATCAGGTGTACGCTCCTGCCTTCCCTCGGTGAGAAAACAATAGGTATAGCCATCTGCCCCATCGAAACATTTGATATTGTCAAAGTATCTGTTCTTGCCCGGCGAGGCCCACACTGCCTTCAAATCTCTGCATGATGTCGATGGCCCGTTGATATTGATGAAGGAATCAGGCTTCCAGAGGGCTACAAGTCGCTCAAGATTGTCCGTAAGGAACGAGGTTAGTCCCTGATATTCCACATTGTTGCCGAAGGTTGCACAGGATATTGCGATTGCGGGTATTCCCGCAAGCGCAGCCTGTCTCGCTGCCCCGCAGGTCCCGGAATAGATGATATCAGTGCCGAGGTTCGGGCCTCTGTTGATCCCGGAGATCACCAGATCAGGCATCTCGCGGAGTACTGTGTGGCCTGCCACAATGATACAGTCGGCCGGTGTACCTGAACAGCTGTAGCGGAAATCTCCCAATTTTTTGATTTTCGTGGGTTTTTTTAAAGTCATCGCATGACTGACGCCCGATCGCTCGTGTTCCGGAGCGACGGTCCACACTTCATAGAGGGGCTCTCCCCTTGCGTCTCTCAATCCATTCAATGCATCTATCAATGCAACAAGTCCATCTGATTGTATACCATCATCATTCGTCAATAGTATTCTCATGTGAGCTCCAATCGTATTGTTTTTCACGTTTGAATCAGTGTTCGAGAATGCGCAGGCCGGCACCGGTCGAAACTTCGTGCACTATAGGCCGAAAACCGAATATTCGCTCATACTCTTCCAATTTATTAATATATGTTTCCTTTTCTTCTCGTTTGAGAATGGTGAGCGTACATCCCCCGAACCCCTGTCCCACCAGCCTTGAACAGAGAACTCCATCGAGCTCAAGCGCTCGTTTTGTGAGCCAATCTATTTCAGGACAAGAAATTTCATAGAGACTGCGTAAGGAAGCGTGAGATTTATTGATGATTTTGCCGAAACTCACATAATCCTGGCGAGAAATGGCGTCTTCCGCTTCACTCACCCTTCGAACCTCTTCGAGCACATGAAGGCAGCGCCTCCGCTTTCGTTCAGGCACGATACCCAAAAGCTCGTCCAGCTCTCGAGGCTCAATCTCCCGAATTGAGCGATTTTGGCCGGCAGCAAGCACCGACAGACAGGTATTGCAATCTGCGATTCGCTGCTCCAGCTCCGCTTCGACCGAAACGCGCGGCACCTTCGAATCCGTGAGCAGCATCTCCCAGGGTTCCGGCAAAAACTGAATGCCTCGTCGTTTTTTTAATCGTAGATCGATGACCGACAAACTGCGACCAGCCGGTGCCGTAATGCCAAGATAATTGGTGATCGGCACCTCTTTGTCGAAGAAAGTGGATTGAGCCTTCCATGCATGAAAGGCAAGCTCATCCTGCCTTAGATCGAGGTTGTAGAGAGTCTTAAAAATGTTGGCTGTCGCCATGTTGAGGGCGGCGCTAATGCCCAATCCAAGGCCGAGCGGCACAGTGCTCTGGATCGTCACATTGAGCCCTTTAGGTTCCAGGTCAAATGTGCGCCAAAAATAGTCGCAGATACTCTTTATATGGTTGGCCCAACGATCTTCCCTTTTATATTTTAAAGTGACGATGTTGGCGCGCTTACGTTCATTGAAATCGGCGGCATAAAACCTGAGAGAATTGTCTTTTCTGAAAGATATCGCAATCTTCACTTCAAAAGAAAGACAGGCCGCCATAACGAGCCCGTCGGTAAAATCTGTATGCTCACCTAGAATTTTCACGATTGCAGGCGCTGCTGAGGCACAATCCGGCAACATGTCATATTCTGCTTGATGAATTGCAAAGATATCCTTCATTGTGCTCATTTTATCCTATTTATCTCGTATCTTCAACCAAATTTCGACACTTCACTTAAAAGATGTTTAATTTTTTCCAACTTTTTTCTTGTCTCTTTGGCCTCTGCGATATATTTTTGTCTTTCGATTATCTTAGCTTGCATAGACCTACACTGCCACGAATCAGCCTTACCCAGATATCGGCTGTAGACCTTCGAACCTTCCCTCCACTGCAAATAGGCATACATCATATTATACCGTTGTTTTATGACGATACTGCCCTTGGGTCTCGAGGCGCACTCGTTTTCGAGTCGTTGAAGACGATTTTGAAGCAGCTTTTCCTCATATAGCAACGCTTGTACGACCGGTTCCATACATAAAAATAGTAATATCGCTTGCATATCGAAGCAATCCGAAAAATATTAAAAACGTATAAAAGCCTTTGTATTTCTTGCTTTTTTTGGTAAAGAACATATACTTACAACATAGAGAAACCAATGCACACAGAAAAACTAATCCGAGCCTCTTTGTTGGCAGGAATCTTCTATCCTTCAAATGCTGACCAGCTTCATTCCGAAATAAACCGACTCACGGAATCTGCGAAAGTCTTGTCTGACCCTGCATGCGCCATCATCGCTCCTCACGGAAGTTTTACATACAGCGGCAAGATTGTCGCAGAGGCGTGGAGCACGCTCGTCGGGGCGACTCCATCGCTCATCGTTATTGCAGGTCCCGCCCATCTCCCCTATGAGGAGGGCGTGTTTCTTCCGGAATCGACGCAATTCGAAATACCAGGTACATTGATTTCTGTGGATAGCAGCTTGGAAGAATATCTTCTCGCACGGATACCAGCATTAAAAAAAAACGATATACCTCACTTGGAAGATCATTCTATAGAAATGCAGTTGCCCTTTGCAGCGCACTTTTTTCCAGGAGTTCCCATTCTTCCCTTCCTTATTTCAGGAAGAGAACAGCGCACAGTCGACACGGCCACAGAATTGTTGCGCGAAATACGTATCTGTGTCGGAAAGAAGGCGGTCTTGGTGATTTCATCCGATTTGGCAGTCAGCGACACAGCCGAGAAATGCGATTCGCTCTCGAAAGAATTCATTGCATCATTATCCGCGCCAAGCAACGAACATTTTCATGGCTTCGATACTTTACGCCATTCTTTCTGTGGAGAAGCCGCAATTCGCGCGTTTAGAGCTGCTTATCCTAACACGCAACCTACACTTTTGGACTATGTAAACTCAGCCGCATTCAGAGAAGACGGCGATGAACTCGTCGTTGGGTATGGAGCGATGAGCTTTAAGGAGTAAGTCGTGGATTTTTCTATATCACTGGATGATCAAAAGAAACTTCTAAAGTATGCACGCGACGTCATTCGGGCTTCGCTGTATCACCAAGGAACGCCAGAAGCCCCTACGCTTTCGACCACTTTGCGCTGTGGCGCTTTTGTGACACTGAAAGAAGCCGGCTCGCTGAGAGGCTGCATAGGTCGTATGCAGAGCGACGATCCCTTAGTGACCACCGTGTCAGAAATGGCATATGCGGCGGCATTCGAGGATCCTCGTTTTCCTCCGCTGAGAAAGGAGGAAATAGATCTCATAACAATCGAGATCACAGTCCTATCTCCCTTACGCCCGATAGCTCCGGAGGAAGTCGTCATCGGCAAACATGGTTTGCTCATCTCCGCGTTTGGAAGATCGGGGGTGCTGTTGCCGCAAGTGCCTGTGGAGTATGGGTGGGATCGAGAAACATTTCTTGAGCAGGTTTGCAGAAAGGCCGGCCTGCCCGCAGACGCATGGAAGTCTTCTCGGGCTATGCTCTATGGATTCGAAGGTTTTGTTTTTTCAGAGCCCTGATTTTCTAAAATATTTTCCCCAACATCCGGCGTGAGGGCAGCACCATGCTTTTTGAAAATCTGACGGCCGAGTCTACCCACACTCTTTTTTATTTTTTTGTGCCAAAAAAGACGTAGGCCTTCCCCCACTTTGAACATCCTGTAGGCGATTGGGTGAAGCGCGACGTCATAAGCCCCACAGCGGTGGATAATCTCGCCTCCAAATCCTGTCTTAAAAAGAAAAAGCCCTGCCATCGGATGAGACGCGTCATGTCCGTCCGGTGGGATGCCAAAGAAATCATAGACCTTCTCTCCACGCCTTTTTGCTTCTGTAATAGCATGCCACTGGAGTGCATAGGTGGGCATGAGGTTTCGGCGCTTATCCGAAGATGCTCCATAAAGATACGTAGCTCTTTTCCCCATATGGAGTACGATAATGCCTGCAAGCGCTTCTCCCTTGTGGCGAGCAACATAGAGAGAAAGACGTGGCCCCGATTCCGATGAAACTTCAGATACTGTCTCAAAGAGAGTCCTGTAGTACGATTCTGAATGAATGGCGATCTTGTCCCGCCTGGCTGTCTTCCTGTAGAGGTCCATAAAGGTCGGTAAGCCAAGGATGCCTTCGTCTTTTACTGAAACCCCTTTTTTCTGAGATAGACGAATGTTATAGCGCCATTTGGGTTTCATGCCGGCAAGGAGCTCCTCTTCACTTTTCGTGATATCCAGCACGACCGTATCCGGCACCTGAATATCCGTACCTTTATGGAGACCCAATCCTTTTATAGAATCGGCCATAGAAGATACGCTCCATGGCAGGTCGAAACGGATAAATATATCAGCCCTGTCCAATGATCGGCCAATAGCCCTTCCAAGGGTCGTCAGCGCCTCTCCCCGTCTCGGCAAGGCCTCCAACTCTGCGGCGCCGAATGGGACATAGAGAAACGAAAAAAACTTTGCAAATCTTCTCCGCAGCACAAGAATATGGCCGGCTACGACTTCGTCTTCGAAAGAATAAGAACATGAAAAAGCCTGCCACCCGGTCCTGGCCTTGAATAGCCCCCAGAATTTGGTCTGCAGAAAATTATCCACCACATGCTCGGGGATACAGTCGTCCGCAGTCTCGATAGGGGAAATACGAAGATTCGGAACACCTTTCATACTATGCTTGGCTATACTTGCAAAAACCTCACGGTTCAGCCAATCTCACCATTGAGGACATTTTTAAGACGAAGTGGTTCGGAGCCGACGCAGAGCCTCTGCGAGCCGACAAATGCATAGCCATCCTTCGCAACAATAGGGATCGAGAAGAATGTATCGACGTCTATGATGTCGACGGGTGCCGATTCCAAGACGGCCATCTCTTTGAAACCTTCGAGGTACACTCTGTCGCCAGGTTGGGCGTGAGGAGCATCGAGCACTTCGACGAGCCTATTGCCCTCATTCCCTTCGGCCGAGGCGGCAAGAAGCATGCCTGCGCTCTCAACGCCGCGCAATTTTGCCGGCTTGAGATTGTATACGAGGATTATGTGCTTACCCAGCAGCTCTTCTTCTTTGTAGAAAGGCACGAGGCCGGAGACAATCACTCTTTCTTTGCCGCTGCCGTCGTCGAGCGTCTCGATATAGAGCTTATCGGCCTTGGGATGGCGCTCGGTCTTCACAATGCGCGCGACTCTGAGGTCTATCGTACGTTGGAAGCGCACTTCCTGCGATTCTTGAGGGCTCTGTGGAGCGGCTTCTCGCTGAGAGATCCCATTGTCCATAGGCTGCTGATCGCGCATTTCCTTCTGTTCAATCTGCTCCTCCTCCATCCGTTGCCCCCGCTCCTTCTGGGAGCCTGAATAACGCTCGCGGAGGGCTGCAATCTTGTCATCCTCGAGTTTTCGAAACAATATGTTAGGCTGCCGAACATATTTGAGCATCGGGCCTAAACCGAGGTCCTTCCAGGAAAGTCCGCCATCCCCCACCTTTAGCCCAAAAAAACCGGCGAGTTGTTCGGCGGCCTTGGGCATATAAGGGTGGATCATTATCGCAAGGTCTTTGAGAACATAACACAGATCGCGCATGAGCGAGGCTGCTCTCTGTGGATTGTCGGTGCGTGCCTTCCATGGCTCTTCTTCCTGAAACCGTTTGTTGGCGATATCGGATATCCCGAAGATAGTTCTGAAGGCATCTCTAAGTTCAGCATGCTCTAGATGTTCTTCCACTTCTTTTTCGCGCTCGGTCACGTCGTTCCAGAAGCGCTCACTCGGTTCCGCGTCGGGGATGAGGCTGTCATAATAGCGGGACACAAAGGTGAGCGTTCTGTTCACGAGATTGCCAAGGTTGCCGATGAGCTCGCCGTTAACTTTTTCCTGGAAATCCGTCCAGGTGAAGGTATAGTCCGAGGTCTCCGGTCTGTTCCAGAACATGTAGAATCGCCACACATCCGCGGGTATGCCGGTTTCCTGCGCTTCGTTGCCGAAGACACCGATACCCTTCGATTTGGAAAATTTTCCTGCTTCATAATTGAGATACTCCGTGCTCGACATGTGGTGCAGCATTGTCCAATGTCGACCACTGCCAAGCAGGCTCGAGGGGAAAATGACCGTATGAAAGGGAATGTTGTCTTTGCCGATAAACTGGAAAAGTTCCACTTCTTCGGGATTCTGCCACCATGATTTCCAATCGAATCCCTTTTCTTTCGCGAGCTTCACTGTCATCGAAATGTAGCCGATCGGTGCGTCGAACCAAACATAGAAGACTTTGTTTTCGAACCCTTTTTTGGGTACAGGAATCCCCCATTTTAGATCCCGAGTGATGGCACGCGGATGCAATCCGTCTCGAATCCATGCTTGAGTCATTTGGATGGCGTTGTTCGCCCAGAAACCTTTGACGCTAGCCTCTTTTATCCAAGCTTCGAGCTTCGGAAGAATCGCCGGGAGGTCGATGTATAGGTGTGTCGTCGACCGCGGCCTCGGCGTTCCTCCGCAGGTGGAGCATTTTGGATCTATGAGCTCCATCGGATCGAGCAGTGTGCCGCACATCTCGCACTGGTCGCCGCGGGCTTCCGTATAGCCGCAGTGGGGACAGGTGCCCCGAACGTACCGATCTGCCAGGAAACGCCCGCAGGTGTCGCAGTATAGCTGGTCTAAGGACTGGCTCGTGATATAGCCATTTTTGTCGAGATCGAGAAAGATGGATTGCGTCACCTCCGTGTGCTCCGGCGTCGAGGTGCGGCCAAATGTGTCGAAGGCGATTTCGAACCAATTGTAGATATCCCGGTGTATAACGTGAAATATATCGCAGAGCTCACGCGGACTCATTTTCTCTTCAAGTGCCTTGGTCTCTGTCGCAGTGCCGTACTCATCAGTGCCGCACACATAGAGAGTCTCATAGCCACGGAGTCGGCAAAAGCGGGCAAAGACATCCGCCGAAAGCACCTGAATGAGATTTCCAAGGTGCGGAATATTGTTCACATATGGAAGTGCTGAAGTGATAAGTCTTCGTTTCATGGTTTGGACAATATCCCTGCAAGCAGGGGCTGTCAAGAATAAGCCCTCGTGATAGTATTATTGACAATGGTCGTATCAATGCTGCGCATGGTGCTCAAACTTGGCGAAACATCGACGATCAAGGACAAAAGAAAGATCGTCCTTGCAATAAAAGATAAGCTTCATCACCGATATAAACTCTCGTGTGCCGAGGTTGACTTACTCGATTCGATAACATTTGCGGAGATCGGCGCCGCGCTGGTATCGAATTCATCGCAGTTCGGAGAAAAAGTGCTCAGGGATGCGGTAACATTCGTCGAAGACCATTACCCGGTTGAACTCTATGAAGTTCAAACACATTATGAGATATATTGATGAAAAGGAATACACGAATGAGCAAATATAGGAACGTACCTTCCCTTTTTTTTGCTGCCATCGTCTGTGCTTTGAGTCTTACGTCATGTATCGGCATAGATGCATCGGGCAAAATAGATGCAAAAGGAGCTGGGACGCTCTCTATCGAGTACCAAATATCCAAAGACTTTGTACAGCTCGGCGCGCTTGAATCCACGCCTCAGTTGCCGCTTCCTCTTTCGCGCGAGGATATCGAGCGTGGTCTGCGCGGGATGCAGGGTGTGACCTTGACATCATATTCACAAAGGGAACAAGGGGACAATGTTCTTGTTTCTTTCTCGCTTGCATTCGAATCGACCTCGGATTTGGTGAAGTATTTGGATCCAAGCGGGAAACTTGCACAGTACCAGCAGCAAAATGGCCGCTCGTATGTAAAGATTTCATTTGGGGATGCCATTTCGTCGCTCGATCCGCAGATGCAGACAGAAATCACTGAAACATTGAAGCCATACCATTTTAGGTTTGCGCTTGAAACGCCACAGACCGCCCCACAGATTTCGGTCGACTATGGAGATTTTTTTCATGTGATCTCATCGGGCAAAAAAACTACGCTGGAATGTTCCATGGCTGATATTATTACGAGCGCCCAAGCACCAGAAATAAATATTTCGTGGCAATGATAATCGTATTATTAATAAATAACGTTATTTCTATATAGCTTGACTAATTTAATGGTTTCGATTAATTTTCCTCAAATGACGAATTATTTATTCGTCAGCCCTTGTTATTCATACTGGAGATTGGAGGAAAAACCTCATGCCTAAGAAAAAATTCGTGTATTCGTTCGGAGCAGGCGTCGCCGAAGGCGATGGCATTATGAAAGAGCTCCTCGGGGGAAAAGGCGCCGGCCTTCATGAGATGACGAAAATTGGTTTGCCGGTTCCGGCCGGATTTACCATCACGACGGAAGTCTGCGATCTCTATTTTAAAAATGGAAAAACATGGCCTGAAGGGCTTGAAAAAGAAGTCAAAAAGCATCTGGCCCAACTCGAAAAGACAACGAAGAAGATACTTGGAGACCCCAGAGATCCGCTGCTTGTCTCTGTTCGATCCGGTGCGCCTGTTTCGATGCCCGGCATGATGGAAACGATTCTGAATCTTGGCCTCACCGATGCTTCTGTGGAAGGCCTTGCCGCAAAGACAGGGAATCGTCGTTTTGCCCTCGATGCATACCGACGCTTTATCATGATGTATGGTTCCACTGCCATGGGGATCGATCGTGAGGAGTTCGACAAGGCTTTCAACGAAATCAAGGAAAAACGAACTCGAGCCAGATTGCTTCTGGATCCAAGCCAGAAAATCAACGATACCGATGTGAACGAGGACGAGCTCGATGAGCTTATCAAGGTTTTTAAAAAAATCTATCGGGACCACATCAAGGCAGATTTTCCGCAAGATCCTTGGGAGCAACTTAAAGGAGCCATCGATGCAGTCTTTAATTCATGGATGGCAGAGAAAGCGGTGACATATCGAAAAGTCGAGAAACTTGTCGGCATCAAGGGAACCGCAGTCAACGTCGTACAGATGGTGTTCGGAAATAAGGGAGAGACCTCAGGAACCGGCGTATGCTTTACCCGTGACCCGAACAGCGGCGAGAACATTTTCTATGGCGATTACCTTGTCAATGCCCAAGGCGAGGATGTCGTTGCAGGAATCCGTACCCCCATTAAACTTGCCGAACTCGAAAAGCGCGATCCTAAAGTCTATAAACAGCTGGTCAATATTCGGAAGAAGCTCGAAACACATTATCGCGATATGCAGGATCTCGAGTTTACGGTAGAAGAAGGCAAGCTCTACATGCTGCAGTGCCGCACCGGCAAGCGCAGCCCGATCGCAGCCTTCCGCATTGCGGTCGATATGGTGAAAGAGAAGCTCATCACCAAAGAAGAAGCCATCCTGCGCATCAAGGCCTCGGATATCGAAGGCATCTTCTATCCCATGATCGACAAATCGAACCCTACTGAGCTGAAAAAAGCCTTTTTGGTACAGGGTATCGATGCGGTGCCCGGTGCAGCCTGCGGAAAGGTGGTCTTCAATGCAAAGAGCGCCGAAGAATGGGCTGCCAATGGTGAAAAGGTGATCCTTGTCCGCAAGGAGACCAGTCCAGAGGATGTGGGCGGTATGCATGCCGCTCAGGGTATTTTGACCGCCACCGGCGGCAAGACTAGTCATGCCGCAGTCGTCGCACGTGGTTGGGGAAAATGCTGTATCGTCGGGTGTGAGAAGCTCGACATCGATTACGAAAAAGGCCTATTCAGCGTCGGCAACACTACTCTAAGAGAGGGCGATTACATCACTCTCGACGGGAGCAGCGGCAATGTCTATGTAGGCCAGCTCAAGCTGATCGAACCCGAGCCTCCCAAGGCCTACACGACACTGATGTCATGGGTCGATAAGATCAGGAAGCTGAAGGTGCGCACCAATGCCGATACACCCTACGATGCGGAAAAAGCGCGCGAGCTTGGTGCCGAGGGAATCGGTCTATGCCGCACCGAACATATGTTCTTCGATTCCGAAGAGCGCATCCTGGCGATCCGCGAGATGATCATTGCAGATGATACTGAGACCCGCAAAAAGGCTCTCGCAAAGCTCTTGCCGTTTCAGATTAAAGACTTTGAAGGCATTTTCAAAGCCATGGACGGTCTTCCTGTCACAATTAGGCTCATCGACCCGCCACTCCACGAGTTCGTTCCACACGACGAGGAGGGCCAGAAGGCGCTTGCACATGCAGCTGGTGTTCCTTTCGAAAAAGTAGTACAGCGCGTCAATCAGCTGCATGAGGCCAATCCTATGCTCGGACACCGCGGCTGTCGCCTTACCATCACTTATCCCGAAATTCTCGACATGCAGGTCACGGCCATCATCACCGCCGCATGTAACATGATGAAGGAAGGTGTCAAAGTGCTCCCCGAGATCATGATTCCGCTCGTCATCGACGAAAAGGAACTCAAGATTCTCGAGACGAGAACACGCGAGGTTGCCGATGCCATCATTGCGAAATCAGGCTTAAGCCTTAGCTATATGGTCGGCACGATGATCGAGGTGCCTCGGGCCGCGCTTCTGGCCGACAGAATCGCGAATGTTGCGGAATTCTTTTCCTTTGGAACAAATGACCTGACTCAAATGACACTTGGTCTTTCGCGCGATGATGCAGGTAAATTCCTCCCCGACTACGTAGATGAGAAAAAAACCGGCATTTTCAAGGCCGATCCATTCCAGAGCCTGGATCAGGATGGTGTCGGCATGCTCATCCGTATGGGCATCGAAAAAGGGCGCACCACAAGGCCCAAACTTAAAGTAGGAATCTGCGGTGAGCATGGAGGGGACTCCGAGTCGGTAAAATTCTGTCATCGTGTCGGTATGAATTATGTCTCTTCTTCACCCTTCAGGGTGCCTGTTTCGCGACTTGCCGCAGCACAGGCTGTGATCGAAGACAGTCTGGCTGTAAAAAAGGGGACTAAGCGGCGCGGTAGACCACCTAAGGCCGCTGCTGCATCAACCGCTAACGTTGCGAAGCATCGAGCAAAGGCTCCTGCACGCAAGGCGGGGAATAGGGCCAAAGGGCCGTCGAAATGATTTTCTTGCGGTCTTGAACATATCGGTCTTGAATGTAGTGGTCTTGAACGTAAAAGGGGAAGCCGAATACGGTTTCCCCTTTTCTGTATCACGTATCAAAAACGATCAAAATGTCTTCTTCGAATCCAATAAAATCGTTACAGGCCCTTCATTGACATAGCGAACGCGCATGACGCTCTGGAATTTACCGGTCTGGACATGGACGCCCATTCCGCGCAATTTTTCGCAAAAGAAATCATACAAGGCCTTTGCATGGGTCGGCTCGGCCGCCTGGGAATACGAGGGACGTCTTCCTTTGCGGGTATCGGCAAGCAGCGTAAATTGAGAGAGGACAAGGGCCTCGTAGTCTAGATCAAGGACGGAGAGATTCATTTTATCCTCTTCATCCATAAAAATTCTCAGATGCGCGACTTTATCGGCGAGATATTCCGCGTCCTTCTCGTTATCCTCTTCGCCGATACCGATGTAGACCAAAATCCCCCTTGCGATGCGGCCGCAGAGCTGCTCTTCTTCACTAAAAACCCCATAGCGGCGAGAAGCCTCGATATACGTGACAGAGGCATCAGAGACACGCTGTACCACTGCTCTCATAAAGGCCCTCCAATATCCAGCCTATCGAGAGATGCCGGCCATGTTTTCGAGTGCAGCGAGATCCGAAAGTATCGACTCCAGCTCAATATCGCTGACACTATCGACGTTTGCTATGGCGCTGTCGATTCTTGAAATGAGAGCACGCACGGCCTCGATATCGGCTAAAAGGTTAGACGCTCCCGCAGGGGGAACCGCCTCCGAGAATGCCGTGGCCTGCTCGCCGGCGACGGTGTCTTGGGGCGGATAATTTTGTGCGAGCCATTGTAGGAACTCATCTCCGGATCCGCCGGAAATCCAGCGGCTCTCGACTTTCAAGGTCGCCTTTGCCGGCACAACTCGCTGACTCCAATAAAGGCCGAGCGCAGAGTCGTTGATCGAATAGGGCGAGAGGGTAAATCCACGCATGAGCTCGGAATCATAAAAAAATTGCGAATCACTCAGCCGCTTCCAGTTGGCTATGACGACAGAATCCGGTCTCGGCGCGGCATCGAAAAGAAGTGCGATCGAAGCATTTTCCCCCGGCGATACGATATACAACTCATTTGCGTCGTGGTTGAGGAACATTTCATCGGTAACTCTTGGATTTGACGCAAGCGCAAAGTGGTTTCCCGAACTTTCCCCGAGCCACGTATCACACACTTGTTTGAGCATGATCTTCATGTCGCGCGACGTATAGTTTTCCACTTCCAGTTGCATGATGAAGCCATTAGCGACGCGTGAGCCCGCGAGTGCGGCGAGCATAATTCGCTGCGTCACCCTATTGGTCACAGATCTATATTCGATTTCGACGCCGTTTTGGATACGACGCTGAGTTGTCTGATATTCCTGTGTGGAGCCCATCCTATAGATGCGACCATCGACATTGACGGCGATAAAGCTTGTACGGGGGTCGCCATTAAACCACAAAGGCTCATATTTCGATTTTCCTGCGATATTCGTAAGACGATAGATCATAGGGCTCAGCGTTAAATCATCGGTAGCGACCCGCACAAGGCCGTCCCGAACGTCGAGGGCAGCACCGGCTCCAACCAGCATGAACACCATTGTAAAAAAGATCATTACTCTCTTCATGGGGATATCCCCTCCAGATAAGCATTTACGAGAGATACAAGCAAATCCAAGGCCCTCTTTTTTGCATCGAGCAAGGTATCTAGCTTATTATTCGATTCTACGGATGGTTCAGCAATGTCGCTCCGCGCACGGAGCGACTTCAAGAAATAATAATGTCGTAAATAGCGCTGTTCCAGGTATGCCTCTCTCTGCATTTTTTCGAATTCTTGGGTGTTGTTTTTCCCCATTTCAAACTCCACTAGGCGCAGGTACATGGCTTCTCTCGCCTCAAGTCCCATCACAGTAAGCCGCCATACCGCCAGAGAGGCCTTGTCTGAGTCGGGATAGTTCTCTTTTATTTCATTGAATAAAGGCAGAGCTTGCGCGATGTCTCCCAAATGATAGAAACTCTCGGCTTTCCAAAACAAGGCGGAAGGACACAAGGGATTGTGAGGATACTTTTCGAGAAACACGCTAAAGGCCGAACTTGCATCTTTAAAGTGTCCCATTTTGAACAAGATGCGCCCTCGCTGAAATTCCATATCGGGGATATTGGCATGGTCGGCATATGACCAGATGAATTCTTCGCAGAATCGATATGCAGTAGGATAATCCCCAGCATTGAAATACGCCTGAGCAGCCATAAAACAGCTGTCGGCCGCGATTTCGTCTTTCGGTCGTGCGGTATAGAGAGAGGCGAAGGATGCGCCCGCAGCCCGGAAATCGCCCTTCTTGAAGAGATCGAAGGCTCTTGTAAATTCATCGAGCGCGGCTGTACTTATCTCTGCATACAGCACAAAAGTGATATTCAGAAACAAGAAACAAACTATCAATAACTTTTTTTTCATCGTATCCAGTGCCTCTCTAGATAACTTTTAAATTTATTCTTGATTTTACAGTATTTAATCGCATTTTTCAATCGCGTGGTCCCAGGCGGCAAAGGTATTGGCAACAAAGTCTTTGGGGTTTTGGGCATTAAAAAATGCGCTTCCCATGATGAGCACATCGGGCTGATGGATCGCTATTTCTGGAATCGTGGTAAGGTTGATACCCCCATCGATGGCGATTAAAAAATTCAGCCTTTCTCTTTCTCTGATCTCTCTCAGCTCATCAATTTTGCGAAGACAAAAAGGAAGAAGTTTTTGTCCCCCATAGCCGGGATTCACCGTCATAACCAGCACTTGGTCTACGAACTCGAGGAGAGGGACAATGGTACCCACCGGTGTCGAGGGCACAATGGAGATTCCGGCTTTTTTCCCTGCGTGCCGAATAGCCTGGACCGACCGGTGCGAATGGATGCACGCCTCTGCGTGAAACGTGATCGCATCGGCACCGCCCTCAATGAACGAGTGGATGTGTCGTTCCGGCTCCATGATCATAAGGTGGGCATCCATGAACAGATTCGTGTGCTTCCGAATATCCGCCACCATCTTATTTCCAAATGTTATCGGAGGGACGAATCGGCCGTCCATAACATCGAGGTGCAGCCAGGAGCAGCCGCTCGCTTCTATAGTCTGCACCGCAGCGCGCATATCATAAAAATCAGCAGACAAAATCGAAGGTGCGATGATCGGGTCTTTCATATATCTCCGATAATATCGTATTTCTTGTGATTTTACTAGATTCGTCAATAATAAAGACTTATAATGCATTGACGAATAATTCAAGCCTCGGATAGTATTCTAAGGGATTTTACAAGGAGAAAAAAAGCCCTCATGGCAAATCAGTCTCGAATACAGAGCACAACGGCTGCGGATAACCTTGTTTTTGCATACGAAAGCCTAAAAAACGCAGACATTCAGAGCGCGGACTTTTATCTTGAAAATGCGCTGAAGGCTGACTTCGAACACCCCGAGGTACTCCTTGCCTTGAAGTGTATGGCTTTCTGGAAAGATCAGCTCTCTAAAATGCCGGAGACGAAAAATCTTCTAGAGCGAGGAGATTTTCTGTGCGCATCCTGGAAAAAATTCATGGTCTTCCTTACGCGCGTCGGCGACACGTCTGAAAAAGTCCGCTATGCATACAAGCGTTTCGCGTTCGGACTGGCACTCGACCAATACCTGGCGCTTCCCGATGAGGAAAAAGATGCTCTCGGCGCTGCCTTAGATCTACGCCTCGGTAGGGCTCGCAAAGCGACAGGCGACATAGAGACGGCACTCATTCATCTCGAGCGGGCCATAAAAACGCAGCGAAACGATGCCAAGATCATGGCCGAATTAGCGGATGTGTACGCCATGGCTGGCGAATCTCGCTTATCCAAGGCTCTCTTTAGGGAGGCGTTCTTCTTCGATCCATCTGCGGTGAAAATCGAATATCTGGAGTCGGAACTCATTTTAAAGATCATTGAAAATATACAAGAATTAGGGTATTCTGTAGATAATATCGCTGAATGGATTCCTGTTTATGCAGAGATATGGGGTGTCTTCAATGTCAAGCGAGCATTGAGCGTGGCCGAGTACAATCGAATCTCTGCCGCTGCACGCCAGCTCGAAATCGAGTTGAGGGAATCGCCTCAGCATAGTACGAATCTGGTGCCTCGGCTTCTCAATCGATATTTTTGGATGGTCGACCATCTGAAAGCAAGCGGCGATGAAGCCGGTCTGCATTCGGTATTGCTGAAGATCAAGATTCTTGATCAATCGATATATGCATCATATATAGTATAGATAGATATATAGAGGAGAAGATGATGGCTGAGTCTCCATTGAGTGAAAAATTACAGCTCATGTTGAATGAAGAGAAATGGACCAGAACTCTCATGGCGAATTATTCCGTCGCCAATCTGAAAGAACTCGATTCCTTTATCGACGAAACGACAGCACAGGGAGTAGCCGACGACATCATAAAGCTCTGTGCCGATCATCTTTCGAAGACGAAAACCAGCGTCATTGCGCTCTATGTCGCGGGTGTTCTCAATATCATGCGTCAGCCTGCGGACGAGTCTTATTTGGTACAGCTCATGGATCTATTTGCAGACAGCAAGAAGAACAATATCATCGAGTATATCTGCAACCGCATGCTCGATTTCGGTGAAAACCGTATTGCGCTCGTGAGACTCGCAGAATGTTATACCGACGAGAATAAAATCGAACAGAGATATGCCGTTTGGGAAAGGCTCGTTCGCATCGACACGGAAGAAGCCGAGCTTGCGCAGCTCATTGCAGAGTGGAAAGAGAAAAACGGCCATACGGAAGACGCCATCGATTTCTATAAAAAGGCCCTCATTCGGTACATAAACAAGGGCCAGTTCGCCAATATAAAAGAGATATGGACCAAGCTGATTGAGCTTTCCCCGGAAGACCTGGAATTCTTTCTACACGCTCAGAAAAAAATCGCTAAACAGATCTCGTCTGAAAAAGCAGCGTTGCTCCTCATGGATCTCTATGCGTGGTATAAAAAAAGCCAAAAATGGGAAATAGCGCTCAACATACTCAAACTCATCATCGAATATGACGAGCGGAATCCTGCATTGCGGAAAGAGTTTCTCGACTGTTATACCGCCATATATTCAGAGCATTCAATGTTCGAAGAGTGTGTCCGCCTCTCCAACCTTACCCAGACATATCGTTCCCTGCACGAGGCGATTGCGGACTTTGAAAAACGGATTGCCTTTGATAAGGGAAACTACGTTTTCCATAGAACCTGGAATATCGGACGGATATCGAACATTACCAACGATGAAGTCGTCGTCGATTTTGCAAAATCGCGGAATCATCATATGTCGCTCAAAATGGCATTCGATAGTCTCACCACTCTTTCCAAGGATCACATATGGGTGCTGAAGGCCACTTGGCCGAAAGAAAAACTGAAAGATAAGGTCAAAGCCGACCCTGCCTGGGCCATCAAAATCATCATCAAGAGCTTCGACAACAGGGCGGACATGAAACGGATTAAGGCAGAGCTGGTACCCTCAGTGCTCACTGCCTCCGAATGGAACTCCTGGAGTACGAGAGCAAAAGACATATTGAAGACCGACTCCATGTTCGGAAACGCCCAGGACGATATCTCGACATTTATTGTCCGCGACAGACCCCTCTCTTTCGAAGAAAAGATCTACGCCCAGTTCAAGGCAGAAAAAAACTTCTTCGCACGGGTGCTCTTCTTCAGAGATTATATCGAAATGAGCAACGATCTGGATACAGATTACTTCGAGGACATGCTCTCTTACTTTTTATCTTTCTTGAAGCTAACGCAGGCCAACGAATACATGGTCGCCGCCTATCTTCTTGTTAAGGAGTTGTCTGCCCGCTATCCGAGACTTCAGCAGCATGTGACGATGCGTTTTGACGATCTCTTTGCGCAGATAAAAGACAACATTGTTCAAATCTATCTCTCCTTAAAAGATACGGAGTTGAGAAATCAATTTATCCAGAATATCAAGGTCTTTGTCCCCAATTGGACTGATGTCTATATTCAGCTGCTTCCCTATGCCAGGTCGGCGAAGATGCTCGATGCGCTCGAATCCGCAGGCCAGGAAGAAAAACTTAAACGGATGGCGATGTATATCGTCGAAAACTACAAAGACATGCGCGAGGCCTTTATCTGGCTCGCGAAGGATCTCAAGGACAAGCCCTGGCTCAAGGAACTCGGCATCGTGCGCGAAAAAATCATCCTCACCCTCCTCCACATCCTCGATATCACGTTCAAGGAGATTGATAGCCATAAAGACACGACCGAAAACAGAAAAATCAACAGGCTCGTCCATTCTATTCTTTTCAAAGAAAAGGAATTGGACGAATTCCTCTATGATGCCCCGCAGCAAGTGGCGGAGCGGGTCTACTCGATGCTGGCAGATATCAAGGAAGTCGATCCGGCCATCAAGCTCGACCTCAAGAAAAAGATTGCAGAGCGGTATCCCAATATAAAATTTTACGACGGCAATGAGCGCCTTACTGTTTCGCACGGCTTAATGGTGACAGCCGCGAAGTATGAAGAAAAGAAGCATCTGCTCAGCCACATCATGGAAGTCGAAGTCCCGGCGAATCAAAAGGAAATTGCTTTTGCGCTCTCTCTGGGAGATCTTCGGGAAAATGCCGAGTATAAGGCAGCCAAAGAAAAACAGGACGAGCTCAACGCGAAGGTCGGCAAGCTCAAGAACGAACTGGACCGCGCACAGATCATTGGGCCCGACAATATAGATCCTTCGGCCATCTCCTTCGGCACCAAACTCACCCTGAAGAACCTTATAAACGGAGAGGAAGAGACATTCACCATTCTCGGACCATGGGAATCAGATCCTGAGAACAAGATCATCTCGTATCTATCGCCTCTGGGAAAACATCTTCTCAACCATAAAGCCGGCGAGACGCTCAATTTTACCATCAACGAGCGGAAATTCAGCTATAAGGTGCTGCAGATCACCAAAGCCGACTTCTGATTGAAGGAGCCCGGCTAGTATATACATAGCCCGGCCGGCACGTGGCCAACCTTCCACATGGCCGGCTGGGCCTCTCTTAGCCTATTTTCTATTGAGGATGTACCGGATCGGGAATGTATCGGGCAACTATGTTCTTTGAATTTCACTTTTTGCTGGACTCCATTCCATACATGTTTAAAAAATCATGGGCAAACGAGGTGAATCTATCCTCTTCGATTGCCCGCCGGATGTCCTGTATGAATTGTGCCATAAAATGCAAATTGTGCTGGCTTGCCAACATTGAATAGAGTATCTCGTTATTTCGGAAGAGGTGATGCAAATAGGCCCGGCTGTAGGTTCTACATACGCGGCAGGTGCATTCCGGATCTACCGGTAAAAAATCATCTCTATACATCGCCTTCTTTATGGTGATTTGCCCTTTTGAAGTAAAGAGAAGCCCATTGCGCGCCGTCCTCGTGGGGTATACGCAGTCGAAAATATCGATGCCGTTGCGTACTGCTTCTATAATATAATCGGGAGTCCCAATGCCCATGAGATAATGGGGTTTATCCTGCGGCAAAAGCGCCGAGGTATATTCTAAGTATTCAATATAGGAATCTTTAGGCTCGCCTATAGAAAGGCCGCCAATTGCAATGCCCGGAAAATCAAGAGAGGTGATCTGCGCTGCACTCAATTCGCGCAATGCTCTATAAAAATTGCCCTGAACGATGCCAAAAAGATAGCCATGATAGCCGCGATCGCGCTGCAAAAGCCAACGATCCTTTGCACGCTTTGCCCATTCATAGGTCAACATGGTTGCCCGGTAGGCTTTTTTTTCATTCTCACCCCAAGGTGTACAGATATCCAAGGCCATTTGTATGTCTGAATTGAATGCCACTTGGATATCGACGACTTTTTCCGGGGAGAGCATATGAGAAGAACCGTCGATGTGGGACTTAAAATGTACGCCTTCGTCCACAATCTTCCTAAACTGTGGCAGTGAAAAAACCTGAAAGCCACCTGAATCGGTCAGAAAATTTTTCTTCCAGCCGGTAAAGCCGTGCAACCCCCCTGCCGCAGCAATAATGTCAGGGCCGGGCCTTAAAAAAAGGTGATATGTGTTTGCGAGAATTATGGAAAATCCCATTTCTTCGATATCCTTGGACTCGACAGCCTTGACGGTGGCATTCGTACCAACCGGCATAAAGGCGGGTGTCGGCACATCTCCATGGGGAAGGGAAAGCATGCCGGTGCGTGCACGACACGAAGCATCCCTATGTAGCTCTCGAAAAATAGGTCCTACCATACACTGACTCCATTCTACAGTGTTGTATTTATATTAATACAAACTCAAGTTCTTGCGCTCAGATAGGCGACGATCGAGACGAGTGAGAAACCGATCATGACGCCCCACATTGCAGGGACGGGGCTCACAATGCCGGCCTCTGCAGCTAGAGACGCAATCATCTGCGCCACATAGTATAGTGTCGCACTTGCAAGACTGAACAGCATGCTCAAGAGAAAAATACTTTTTCTGAAGCGGCCGGCAAACACTGCGGCCAGGCCTATCACAATAAGAGGCGTCAGTGAAAACGATACCCTTCGCTCTTTTTCAACGGCGGCATCCACCCAAGGCAGGCCGGCTGCCTTCAAAAAATCGATCTGTTCCTGAAGCTCTTTGGTGCGTAAAAGGTGTACAGCCATCGTGGGGCGCGAAAAGCCCGAAGGGGGCTCTGCAAATGTTGGATCCGAAAATTCCGCAATTCTCGCATATCGCCAGGAATCATTTATTTTTTCGTAGATAGTAGCGTGAGCGAACACCCAACGACCACCCTCCCACCGGGCATTCGAGGCCGAAAGTTTCCTCAAGAGATTGCCTTCGTGGTCTTTCTCGATGATTACGATGTCGTAGAGTCTCAGTTGTTTTTCGTCAAAATACCGGTACGTATACACAAACCTGCCACCCTCGGTGATAAACCCTGGAACCGTGGCGCGACTGTCAGATTCCTTTAATATCTCCGACTGAAAAGTGTTGCGCATCCGCAAAAATGGTATAGAGACGACATCGGTGATATAGAACTCGACAGCAGAAAAAGCCAGAGCCAGCACAAAAAGGGGGAGCAGAAATCGCTGCAAGGATATGCCGGCGCTGAAGACTGCTTCAAGCTCATTGTTGGCATGCCAATTACTAAGCGTAAAGACAAGGGCAAAGAGAAAGGCCACAGGAAGAGAATCCACGAAATACTTAGGGGCACCGAGGCCAATCCACTTTAGGATATCCAACAGGGGTACATCTCTTGCAAGGAATTCCCACAACATCGAGAAGAGCTCAACAAGAGAGCTCAACATCGATAAGAACAGCGTTCCCCCCATGGTCCAGAGCACGATTTTTAGCGAGAAAGTCTTCCAGAGAATCAAGGGTGCGCCATGGGCCGAGGATCGGACGCGGAAGTGCCCAGGTGGTGCCATATTCTGGCTCGCCATCATCATAGGAAATGTCCCTTTGTGGTTTTTCTGATGATCCACAGTACCAGTGTAGTCAAGAATATGACAAGATTGGGCATCCACATCGAGAACACCGGATCGACGCTTTGACGATAGCCCAATGTCTGACCAGCAAAGAGAAGTGCCCAGTACATAACGGCTAACACCAGTGCAAGACCAAAGCCGGCGGATCGCCCCGCCCTCTTAGAACCAATACCGAGAGGAAAAGCCAGGAAGGCGAAGAAAAAGCACGCCGAGGGAATGGCAATTTTTTTTTGATATTCGAGACGATAAATCTGCAACGAGGTGTCGCCAATCTTTTGGTTCCGAAGCGATGCGAGTGCGCCAAGAACAGAAGCAATGTCCTGCGATGTGGACAAAGGCCGATGCTGCGGGTCTGTTCCCGTTTGGACAGACTCGGCGCTTGATTCGTTGTTGGACGAAAGCGAATCATAGCTCAGACGCAGCCTGTCGAGTACGGCAACCTCTTGGGACCTATGATCTTCTTTGCGGGTAGTAAGCCTTTGCTCTTTCGTCTTTATCTGCCGGGCAAGGGTAGCCTGCGACATTTCAGAGGGGGCTGTCGCGCTGTAATTGGACAACTGTTCTTGAAGCTGTATTCGAATAGCCGCAGATCGAGCCTGAGTGATGGAAAAATCCCCCTCATTACCGTCTTGCTGTTTTTTGGCTTCTGTCACATTGTCCATACTCAGTATTGCCGAGAGCATGTCTTCAGAGAATTCTATGCCGACATTGTTCGCTGATATTATGTTGGAATCGTATCCTTTCACTCGGTCGATGATGAGAATATCTTGAATACTTCCTTCCTCCCCTGCGGGGCCGGTGACCAAAAGCTTATCTCCATATTTCTTTATAGAATAAGGAGTAAGTTCTATCCTTGATGATTTATTAATCAGCTCGGCATACACCTGTTTAAATCCCTGTGCCGCGCGGGGCATGGACCAATCGTTAAAATAGAAGGAACCTATGCCAAGAGCCATCCCTACTATTAAAAAAGGAATATACAGCCATATGAGTCGCACTCCGAGGGTCGACGAAGCAAGAAATTCATTGTCAGCATTTTGCCTCGAAGAGGTCATGAGGGTTGCGGCCAGTACCGAAAATGGCACAGTAATGGCGAGAATAGTCGGCAATGAATACACCAGCAATTTCGCTACTGAAAGAAAATCTGCACCACGGGAGAGGATGTCCTCCCCGAACAACAACACTTGATTAATCAAAAAAACCACAAAGAAAAAAAGAAACGCCACAAAAAAGGAAGATAGCAGCTCCTTGAACATCATTCTCCACAGGGTAAATGGAGGTCTCTCTTTCATTTCACCAGCCTGTAGAACCAAACCCCCCAGCCCCGCGAGAGGTTTCATCGAGCCGTTCCGAGACGCAAAAATGTGCCCGAGCGACAGGGGCGACCACGAGTTGAGCGATACGGTCTCCATTCTCGACGGTGAAGGAGCTATCGCCGAGGTTGATCAGAAGCACCTTTATCTCTCCACGATAATCGCTGTCGATGGTGCCCGGAGCATTGAGGCATGTGATACCGTACCGCAGCGCAAGACCGGAACGAGGTCTCACCTGAGCTTCATAGCCCGGAGGCAAGGCGATTCTTATTCCTGTGGGGATCAAAGCCCTAGAGAGGGGCTGAAGCACGACTGCTTCTTCAAGCGCGGCGAAGAGGTCCGCACCGGCGGAATCGTCTGTAGCATATTGAGGCATGCTCGCATTTTCAGAGAGCGAAATCTGCACGTCCACGCCATGCACTTCAGTTTGCCTCGTATTCAATGTATCTCCGTTCTATGAGTTCTGCCTGCGAGACCGCCCCAAAGACGAAGCGCGACAGCTCACTGGCCGCCACGGCCTCTGCGGCCTGGAAATATCTTACCTTTCTCGGTGCGGCTCCCTTCGCGGAGGCCGGCTGTCTCGTCCATGGTCGGAGGTCGAATGGCCTTCGCTTCGTGCCGGGCGCTGGGGAGCTTCGCCATTTGCATCGAGGGAATCAACGGCTGCGAGGTTGAGTCTGCCGAGATGGTCGACCTCCATCAGCTTGACCTGGATCGAATCGCCTTCTTTAAGCACGTCGGACACCTTTTCCACCCTCCCCTTTGCAAGCCGTGAGATGTGGCACAGGCCTTCCCTTCCGGGAAGAATCTCGACGAAGGCGCCAAAATCCATAATACGCTTCACAGTCCCTTGGTATATCTTCCCCACTTCCGGCTCTTCGACCATACCGAGGATCGCATCACGGGCATCGAACGTCGACTTCCTGTCTTTGCCGTATACAGTCAGGGAACCATCTTCCTCGACGTTTATCTGGACGTCGTATTTCTCGGAGAGCCCTTTTATGTTCTTGCCGGCAGGACCGATCACAAGCCCGATTTTCTCGGGATCGATGCGGGCACTCAACACCTGTGGGGCAAAGGAAGAGATTTCGCTCTGGGGAGCCGAAATAGTCTTCTCCATAATCGAGAGAATGTGGAGTCTGCCGCGCCTGGCCTGATCGAGCGCCTTGCGCAGAATTTCAGTCGAGACGCTCGAGATCTTGATATCCATCTGGAAACCGGTGATGCCTTCCTTTGTACCGGCGACCTTGAAGTCCATGTCGCCAAGGTGATCTTCATCGCCGAGAATATCCGACAGCACGGCATAGCGCGTTTCGTCAGTGATGAGCCCCATGGCGATACCGGCCACCGGCCGGCTTACAGGCACGCCTGCATGCATGAGGGACATCGAGGATGAGCATACCGTTGCCATGGACGAAGAACCATTCGATTCGAGGACCTCGGCCACAACGCGGATCGTATAGGGAAATTTTTCCTTTGGCGGCAGCATCGGCTCGATCGAGCGGCGCGCAAGGTCTCCGTGGCCGATCTCTCGCCGGCCCGTGCCAAGGCGTCCCACCTCGCCGACGGAAAAGGGCGGGAAGTTGTAGTGCAGCATAAAACGCTCGCGGCGGTCGCCCTCGATGTCGTCGAATATCTGCTCGTCGAACACCGTGCCCAGCGTGGTCACTGCCAGGACTTGTGTCTCTCCGCGAGTGAAGAGCGCAGAACCGTGAGTCCTTGGGAGCACGCCGACTTCACAGGTAATGGGGCGAATATCCTCCAGGCCTCGACCATCGACGCGCAGGCCCCTGTCGAGGATGGAAGAACGCAGAATTTCATACTGAAGATCGTCCATCAGTGTGGAAAAGAGCTTCTGCTGGGTGTCGTCGGTGAGAGAATCCTTGAACTTGTCCTTGACAGCCGCGATTGCCTGTGCAACTGCCTTGGCGCGCTCCTGCTTGACCTTGGTAAAGAGCGCCTTGGACAGCAATTCGTGCGCATATGCGCGGATCTCTTCTTTGTTGTTGAGTTCGACCAAAAGCGGCGCAAGGGCAAGCTTCTCCTTGCCGGCAAGGTGCCTGAGTTCCTCAATCGTGGCGCAGATCCGAGAGATGGGCTCCTTGGCGGTCTCGATCGCCTGGATCATCTCCTCTTCCGTCGATTCATGAGAGCCGCCCTCGACCATCGTGATGCCCATGGCTGTGCCGGCAACCACAATCTCAAGCTTTGCCCGCTCGATCTGCTCATAGGTGGGGTTTACGATATAGACACCATCGACGAGCGCCACGCGCACACAGCCGATGGGACCCTCGAAGGGGATATCGGAGATGTGCACCGCCGCACTTGCGGCATTGGCCGCTATTACATCGGGCGGATTGATCTGGTCCGCAGATATGCAGGTCGGCACTATCTGAATCTCCCGCCCGAACTCTTTGTGGAACAGGGGCCTCATCGGCCTATCGATAATCCGGGATACGAGAATTTCCCTGTCTTTCGGCCTGGTCTCTCGCTTTATGAAGCCGCCGGGAATCTTGCCCGCCGCATAGTATTTTTCCGAATACTCTACGGTGAGCGGCACAAAATCCAGGCCCTCCGTGGGAGTAGCGGAACAGCAGGCAGTGGCGATCACCGCGCTGCCGCCGTAGGTGGCGAATACGGCGCCATTGGCCTGTTTCGCCATTCGGCCAGTCTCAAACACCAATTTCTCGTTGCCGATTTTACATTCAAGTTTGTTGATCATTCCATTCCTTCTCTGAATTTTACACATCCGTTATGTCCGCGGCGGACGCAAGGCACCGCGGAATATCCATTATTTCCGGATCTGCAGTTTCTCCATGATTGCGCGATATGATTCGAGGTCTGTCCTCTGCAGGTATTTCAGGAGCTTGCGGCGCTGACCGACAAGCTTAAGCAGTCCGCGTCTCGAGTTCGTGTCTTTTTTGTGCGTCTTGAAGTGCTCAGTGAGATACGCAATCCTAGCAGAGATGAGTGCGATCTGCGATTCGATTGCACCGGTATTCTTTGCATCTTTGCCATACTCGAGCACCAACTGGGCCTTGTCTTCTTTACTCAAAGCCATACTAAATTCTCCTTCTCCTGTGTTGCCTTATCAACGAACGCTAATCGGATTCTTTCCGATCGCATGCGTAATCCTACCACAATGTGCCGCTGAGACACGTGCACCTCTATCTCTTCAACGCTATCGCCATCTTTGACAAACACCTCGTATTTGCCATCGGCCGGCAGGAGCAGATCATCTTCAGGCACGAAGAGCTCGCCGTACCCGTCCCTCCCCTCTCGCCGGGCGATAATCTGATACGGTCTGCCCAGCATTTCTGAGGCTTCTCTGAACCGGCCCTCGAGCACTGCATGGCGGACTCTGCTCGAGCTCACCGGATGGCCTCGGTACATGACATTTTTTACAATGCATGAGTGCATCCCGAGCTCGTTGCTGAGCACTTCCAGCCTTGCTGCATCCGTATCGAGCCTGTGCCCGAACTGAAAATTCTCGCCGACCGCAACAAATCGGACATTTGCATTATACAGCGTAGCAAGGAATTCCCTCCCCGCAAGTGTAGCGAAATTATCAGAAAAGTCAATCAGCACGCAATACTCGATGCCCAGAGACTGAATTGCGGAGAGCTTTTGCTCGATCGTCAAGAGACTTCCTCGATAGCTGAAGGGATGAAGCACTTTTTTGGGATTCTCTTGAAAGGTGATGACGCAGGGGAATAGGGGGGTCTCGCGCTTGACGGTCTCTATGAGCGCCTGATGCCCAAGGTGAACCCCATCGAATACACCGATCGTCGCAGCCAATCGCGCCGACGATGACCTCTTGGTGAACTCCTGCCAGGTCAGCACCCTCATTGCTGCAACTCCTTCAGCGCCACCACGATTGGACACCAGTTATCTCCGTGCTTTTCGACAAGGCCGATGAATCCGTCGCCCTCAGCAAAAAGTGCGGCGACAGAGGCGCCATCGTACAGTAGCTCGATGGCATTCAGAGGTAGGACGCAACCATGCTGAAACCGGACAGAAAACTCCCTCGACAACAAGCCGGCACCAAGGCCGATATCGTGCGCCTTGTCGGGAGTAAATGCGTAGAGTGTGGTGGCTGCGCAGTCTTGGGGAGAACATGCGGCAGACACATCGAATGTTCCTATGCGTGTTCTTCTGAGCGACTGCACAAATGCCCTCGAGCTGCAGGCAAGCCCGATGTCCCTTGCGAGCGAGCGAATGTAGGTCCCAGACGAACACCTGACGCTGAACCTCGCTTCGACGCCCTCGAAACTGAGTAGTTCAAGCATCTCGATTGAGACGGAACGAGGAGCAAGATCGGGGATTTCCCCGCTCTTTGCAATCTCATACGAGCGCTTACCTCCGACATGCACCGCGCTGTAGGAAGGTGGGGTTTGCAAAAGTCTTCCACGAAACTGCGGCAGAACATCTTGAAGCAGGCTCAGCGACGGCACAGCGGCAGTCGCAATAACCCTGCCTAAGGGGTCGAGCGTATCAGTCTCTTCTCCAAACCTAACTACTGCTTCATACTCTTTTGCTTGCCCCATAAACCAAGGGGTGAGCCGCGTGAGTTTACCGACCAGCACAATGAGAAGACCAGATGCAAACGAATCCAAGGTCCCTGTGTGTCCAAATTTATGCCCTCGAGTAAAGGAAGGGCCTATCAGTCGTCGCTTGATATCCTGTAGGACTCTATTCGAGGTAGGACCTACAGGTTTATCGACAAGGAAAAAACCGTCGTCCAGCATTACTTGAGAAGGCCCTTTAGTTTTTCTGTGATCTCGAATTCTTCTTTAATGCCACGATCAGGCACAAAGGTGAGTACAGGAGTGAGTCGCAACCGAACACGCCGGGCAAGAAGAGCTTGAATGAAGCCGGCCGCATGCGTAAGACCTGCGATAGCGGCATCGATTGAAACTTCGCTGTCATCGAGGCTGCTGACCCAGACCCGTGCATGCGACCCGTCTTGCGCAGCTTCGACTCTCGTAATTGAAAGAAAGGTGCTTACCCGAGGATCCTTTATTTCTCCAAACGTTATCATCCGCGAAATCTCTTCACGGATCAACTCTTCAAGACGACGTTTTCGTATCTGATTCATTGGCACCTCCTGAGTCGAGGGTGCGAGCCACTTTGACCATCTCGTAGAACTCGAGGGTGTCTCCCTCTTGTAGGTCATTGCAGTTTTCGATGCCGACCCCGCATTCATATCCTGCTGCAACCTCTTTCACATCATCCTTGAAGCGCTTGAGAGAAGTCAAATTGCCTTGGAAGATTTCGATGTTGTCGCGAATGACGCGTACCTGACAATTCCGCTTGACCAAGCCATCAGACACGAAGCAGCCTGCGACGATGCCGACCTTGGGCACCCTGAAAATAGAGCGAACCTCGGCCTTGCCGACCTCCTGTTCCTTGAGTTCTGGGGCGAGGAGGCCCTCCATTGCCAGTTTGATCTCCTCCTGAGCGCGATAGATGATATTGTACTTACGGATATCGACCTTTTCTCGCTCGGCGAGCTGTTTCGCAGAAGGAGTCGGCCTGACGTTGAAGCCGATGATGATTGCATTCGATGCAGAAGCCATCATAACATCGTCCTCGGTGATAGCTCCGGCGGCTGCCCTTATGACGCTGAGATGCACTTCTTTTGTAGAAAGTTTTTCGAGCATGCCTTTGAGCGCCTCGACGCTGCCCTGCACGTCGCCTTTGATGACGACCTTGAGTTCTTTGATTTCACCCTGGCTTATCGTCTCGTAGAGATTGTCGAGGGTGACTTTCTTGACATTCCTTCCCTCTTCATACTTTTTGAGCTCTTGTCGTTTGGCCGAAATCTGGCGTGCAAACTTTTCATCCTCGACCACCTCGAAGGGGTCTCCTGCTTCAGGCATACCTTCGAAACCGAGAACCTCCACCGGCATGGAAGGCGTCGCCACTTCCAACCGCTGTCCCTTGTCGTCGAAGATAGCCCTGACTTTGCCCGGGAAGATGCCAGCAACAAAAGGATCGCCAATGTGTAAGGTCCCTTTCAGAACTATTATGGTGGAGACGATACCGCGTCCTTGATCGATGCGTGATTCAACCACCTTGCCTTCTGCGAATCTGTCGAAATTCGCCTTCAAGTCGAGCATCTCGGCCTGCAACAATATCGCATCGAAGAGCTCCGGGATACCTTTTTTCTGAAGAGCCGACACCAGAACGAACTGCGTCGTGCCGCCCCAGTCTTCGGGAACGAGGCCGAGATCAGAGAGCTGCGTCTTCACTCTATCCGGATTGGCATCGGGTAAATCGATCTTGTTCACAGCGACAATGATAGGTACATTCGCGGCCTTCGCATGGTCGATCGCCTCCTTTGTCTGGGCCATGACGCCCTCAACCGCAGAGACGACCAGAATGACGATGTCAGTAATGTTGGCACCCCGTGCACGCATCTTGGTGAAGGCCGCGTGGCCCGGCGTGTCCAGAAAAGATATCTTCCCGTGAGGCGTATCCACCATATATGCGCCGATATGTTGTGTTATGCCGCCGAATTCCTGGGACACGACGTCTGTCTTTCGGATTGCGTCGAGGAGCTTGGTCTTGCCGTGGTCTACATGCCCCATGACGGTGACAATCGGAGGACGCGGTTTCAGTTCTTCAGGCCTGTCGGTGGACTTCTCTATGACAGTCTCGTCGTAGAGACTTACGACCTTGACCTCGCAGCCGTATTCTGCCGCCAAGATGGCCGCAGTATCAGCGTCGATCCTCTGATTGATGGTAGCCATCACACCAAGAGACATCAGTTTACTGATCAAATCGGCGGGTTTCAGATTCATTTTCTTTGCAAGCTCAGAAATGCTGATATTCTCCATAATATCGATGGATTTCGGGACCGCGGCCAACTTGGCTTCCGCCTTTTTTTTGAGCTGAATCTGCTTTTCGAGTTCGAGCTCTTCTTCCCTTTTGCCGAAAGTCCCTTTTTTCTTCGTCGTGACTCTCCGAGAAGAAGTCTTACCGCTCTCGGGAGCGGGAACGGGTGTCTGGCGAGATCCATATCCTCCGCCGACGCCCACTCTCGAGCCACCTTGACCGCCAGGCCGAGAACCCACAGGTTGCCCAGGCCTTCCGGGGGAGTAGCCGGTTTTCCCGACAGCTCCGCCGCTACCTGGATATTGAGAGCCTCCAACCGGATGGGGTCCGCGATTGTACTGAGATGGGCTTGTCGAGCCTGGACGTCCCTGGCCGGAAGAATAGTCTCTTCCGGTCTGCGTACCGTATGCCCTTCCCGCTATGGCACCAGGAGATGAGCGAGGGTCACCTCTGTCATACCTTTGGCCAGGACGCCCTTGTGCCAAATTCCCGGCTCGGCCGTCGGAAGAATACCGTCGTTGAGAGCCGAACGATGTATTTGGACGGGATGCCGTCGAGGAACCGTGCGTCATTGCCGAAGATGTCGATGGTCGGGGGGGGGGCGTTACGGAATGCGCCTGATGCCCCACTACAGTGCCGGAACTTCCGCCTTGTTCGGCGCCTGGTTTTGAATGCGCCACAGGTGGAGATTCGGCCTGCCGTTCTGGCTTGAGCTGACTGACGGGAGCGTTCGTTTGACGAGTCTCTACTGAGCTGTCTACTTGGGTCTCCATAGGGACAGATTGCGGCACTACCGGTTTGATCTCATCTTTCTGCCCTTCCGGGGTACCGCCCTCCACTGCCTTTGCTTGGATCTTTTTTGCGGTGACGACTTTTTTCTTAACGATGACAACGACCTTTTTCTTCTCACCGCCCTGATCAGGCGAAACCTGTGTTGCCTGTTCCTTGGGCTGTTCGGGAGTTGGTTTTGTCTGCTTGATCAAATGGACTTTCTTCGAGTCTTTATCGCTGCTCTCTGTCATAGCTTTCCTTTATTCAGCCTGTCTTTCGTCGACTTCAAAACTCAATGCCACTCCACAGGATGGGCAATGATCCATGTCTGGGGTAACGGAAGCACCACATTCTGGACATGTGTAGGACTCCGGCTCCTCTTCGATCTCTTCCTGCACAATTTCAACATTCTCCTCGATAATGCCGCGAATTGCCTCGACATCCTCGGAAGAAAGAGAAGCCCGCTGCGAAATCTCACTCTTATCAAGCTCCAAGAATTGTTCTACCGACCGAATGCCGGAAGCCTCCAGGGCTGCGATCCACTCGGGCTTTATGCCTGGCATATCTTTGACGAGCAATTCTTCTCCCTGTTCTTCTGCAGTAGAGAAAAGGCTGTCTGCAGCTTTCTTGAGCTCCAAATTTCTGGAATCCTGCAAGTACTGTTCTTCAGTCATAACGTCGATATTCCAATCACATAGTCGATTGGCCAACTTGACGTTTTGACCAGACTTTCCGATTGCGATGGAAAGCTCATGCTCATCGACGACTGCCAAGGCCATGTGCCTGGCTTCGTCCAGTATATATACTTCTTTTATCTGTGCCGGAGCAAGGGCATTCTGTATGAACGCCTTCGGATTGATTTCATAACGGATGAAGTCGATCTTCTCTCCTTCGAGCTCTTGACTTATGAGCTGACTCCGCATCCCCTTCGGCCCCACACAGGCTCCGACAGGATCGATGTCGGTACGCTTTGTATAAACAGCAACCTTTGTCCTGTAGCCAGGTTCTCGAACAATCTTGAATATCTCGATCGTCTTGTCGTAGATCTCCGGTATTTCAAGCTCCAAAAGCTTTCGGACAAACTCTGCGTGCGTCCTTGAAAGCACAACCTGAAATCCGGTTTTGGTTTTCTCCACTTCTACGATGAGCGCTTTAATACGATCGCCTATGTGGTATGTCTCGCGGGGTGACTGGTATTTGTGAGGGAAAACCCCTTCCACCTTTCCCAAATCGACGAATATCGTCCCATTTCTCTCTCTTTGGAAGTAGCCGATAACAATTTCTCCGACTTTGGTCTTGAACTCGGCATATAGTGTGTCGCGGGAGATATCGCGCAGGCTTTGGCGAGCTGTCTGTTTCGCGAGCATCACCGACTGAAAATCGAATTCCGATGGATCAATCGGAATTTCGAGGATATCTCCTATCTCCGCCTCTTCGGCGAGCTTTCTGGCTTCCTCGAGAGGAATCTCTAAAACTTCATCCTCGAAATCATCATCAGCGACAATGGTCTTCTTTGCATAGATTTCGATACCTTCATAGTTCTCTTTGAATCGGATCACTGCATTTTCGGAGGTGCCAAACTTCTTTTTATACGCTGCAAGAAGCGAGTCTTCGAGCGTTTTGACAATGAGGTCCTCCGGGATCCCTTTCTCGGAGATAAGCTGTCGGATTGCTTCTGCCATTTCAGATGCCATGCGCGTTCTCTCCCTCATATGATGAATCGAGCTTCGCCTTTACAATCGAAGCGATGGGAATATTCGATACAGCACCATCAGTATCGATCTGAACGATACCATTTTCAAAATGTACAATGCGGCCCCTGCGCCAGTCTGATCTCTCGGCGGTGAGGAACAATACACGGCGACCCGTGAAGATTTGCCATTCTCGGGCAGTGCGGATGATTCTATCGATTCCTGGACTGTACACCTCGATATAGGGATCCTGGACACCGAGCTGCATCTGGACGCGTGGAAGAATGAGGCGGTGTGCTCTTGCGCACTCATCGGTGCCTGTTCCCTCTTTGCTGTAAACGACAGCCTTTATGTGTGAGCTTCCCTTGTGGTGCGACACTGAAAATTCCAAAAGATCGAGTCCTATGGTCTTCAATGTCTCGTCGATCTCTTTTTCTAACTCCTCGTCATTCATCCTTACAGTCCTTCTCACTACTCATGTTCGAGCGGCACCGGTCTTTTGATCCCGTGCGTCTTTTTTTCGATGTGCTTCGATGTCGATGATTGTGCAACTCAGGCAGAAGCGCATTGCA